>JAJFGI010000158.1 GCA_021776215.1 Kiloniellaceae bacterium
TTTCTCTGGCCCCTGATCGTCACCAACTCCGTCACCACCCGGCCGTTGACCGTCGGGCTGGCGATCTTTGGCGCGCCTGAATCCGGTGTCGATTGGTCGATCATCACGGCGGCGACCTTGCTCGCGGTCGCCCCGCTGCTCGTCGCCTTTCTCCTGTTCCAGCGCCAGTTCGTGCAATCCTTCATGCACGCGGGCATCAAATGATCGAAGTCTTAACGTGGAACATTCAATGCGGCCTGGGCGTGGATGGCCAACACGACCTGGGGCGCATTGCGCACGCGATCACCGCCATGGGCGATCCGGATGTGATCTGCCTACAGGAAGTCTGCCGCTTCATGCCGGCCCTGGATCGCCAGGGGGCCGACCAGGTGGCGGTGCTGAGCCAGCTCTTCCCGGACCACGAGGCGGTGTTCGGTCCGGGCATCGAATGCCGGCGCGCGGCCGGCGGCCCATATCAGCAGATCGGCAACCTCATCTTGTCGCGCCTACCCGTGGAGAACGTGATCCGCCACGCCCTGCCGCGCCCGGCTCACCCGGGGATCAAGCACATGCCGCGGCAGGCCCTGGATGTGTCCGTGCTTGCCGGGCAAATCCCTTTCCGCGTCGTGACCACGCATCTGGAGTATCACTCCCCGGTCCAACGGCGGTCCCAGGTCGAACGCCTCCGCACCCTCCAGCGGGAAGCGCTCGACAACCTCACCGCGCCACCCCTATTTGTCGCGGACGGCCCCTACGCACCGATCCCGCGGCCCGCGAATTGCGTGGTCTGCGGCGATTTCAACATGGTGGTGGACGATGATGAATATCGACTGATGCTCGCCGAAGCCCCAGCCGGAGACGCGTTGTTCAAGGATGCCTGGCCCGTTGTGCGGGACGGCGTACCACACGATCCGACTTGCGGGCTTTACGATCGCGAGCAATGGCCGCAGGGACCGCACTGTCGGGATTTTTTCTTTGTGACGCCCGCACTCGGCCGTCACCTGACCGGCTTCGAGGTCGACCCAGACACGGCCGCCTCCGATCATCAGCCACTCCTGATTCGCTTGGATCTCCCCCTGAGCAGCCGGCGCTGATCGTCTAGAAAGGCGACCGGCCGGTGCGACCGGCCGCCCGGCGACTCTAGAATCCGATGGCCGCGCCGTCGCTGCGCGGGTCCGAAGCGCCTTCGATCAGACCGTCCGGGTGGCGGACAAGCGCGCCCGCGTGCCCCATCATCTCCTCGAAGGACCCGACCACCTCGATCTCGTGCCCGGCCGCGCGCAGCGCCGCGATCAGCGCCGGATCGAACCGATCTTCCAGCTTGAGATTGGTCGTCGCCGTTCCCCAGGTCCGCCCGAGCAGCCAGCGGGGCGCACTGACCGCCTGCTGCAGGTCCTGGCCATAGAGGACGTGCCGGGCGAAGACCGCCGCCTGAGTCTGGGGCTGCCCGTCGCCGCCCATCGTGCCATAGGCCATAACCCGGCCATCGGCGAGGCGCGCCAGCGCCGGCTGAATGGTGTGGAACGGCCGCCGGCCGGGCTTGAGGCAATTGTGATGCGCCGGGTCGAGCGAGAAGCTGGTGCCGCGGTTCTGCCAGGTGATCCCACTTTGCGGCAGCACGAGTCCGGACCCGAACTCCCAATACAGGCTCTGGATGAAGCTAACGCTGCGTCCCTGGCCATCCATCGCGGCGAGCCAGACGGTATCGCCGCCCGGCGCGGCGTCGGGCCAAGGCGCGGCACGGCGCCGGTCGATTCCTTGAGCCATGCCATCGAGGGCCTTGGGCTGCAAAAACGAGTCGGCCACGCGAGTCATGTAGCTCGGGTCGGTCACATAGGCATCGCGTACGCGAAACGCCTGTTTGCTCGCCTCCACCAAGCCATGCACGAAGTCGAACCCCTCGGCTTCCGGCACGCCGAGCCGGTTATAGACCGCAAGTAGAATGAGTGAGGCCAATCCTTGGGTCGGTGGCGGCAGGTTATAGACCCTGTGCCCGGCGACGGCCGTGTTGAGCGGTGCCACGATCAGCGCCCGATGCCCTTCCAGGTCCGCCAGGGCCAGCGGACTGCCGGCGGCCTGCAGATCGCTGGCCATCGCGCGCGCCATGTCGCCCCGATAGAAATCGTCCAATCCGGCGCGTGCCAGATGCTCCAGGCTGCTCGCCAATTGCGGCAACCGCAGCCGATGACCTACCTCCGGCGGGCGGCCCGCGACCAGGAACGTTTCCGCGAATCCAGGCACCGCCTTGAGCTCCGGCAACTTGGCTGTCGTATTGTCTCGCAGCGTGTGGGTCACCGCGACGCCGTCGTGCGCCAACGCAATCGCGTCCTCGAGCAGGCGCTCCAGCGGCAAGCAGCCCCCGAGACGGGTCGAGATGGCGCGCGCCTGATCCCAGCCGGATACCGCGCCCGCCACGGTCAAGGCCGCACGCGGCCCGCGCGAGGGGATCGCCTCGTGATCTCCGGAACGATAGAAGTCGATGTCCGCCGCCGTCGCCGCCGCACCGCACGCATCTATGCCGATCGGCTCCTCTCCCGGCACATCGATCAGCCAGAAATTGTCGCCTCCCAAGCTGTTCATGTGCGGATAGACGACGGCAATTGTCGCCGCCGCGGCGATCATGGCGTCGATGGCGTTGCCGCCGTCCTCGAGCACGCGCACGCCAGCGCGCGCCGCCAGATGGTGAGGCGCCGTGACCATGCCCCGGAAGCACCGTCTGGTTTGCAGCATCATGGTTGCCTCATGAATGTTTCCGCGGTCGCTTCCTGCGGCAAGGACCGCAGGGCGGTGACCGCTCCGGCCAAGGCATCCCAGCCGGAGGTATGGCCGATCCGCTTGACCCGCTCCAGCGCACCAGGCAATGCACCGGCGCGACCGGCCAAAAGGGCGTGCAGCGCTTCGTGCAACACCGCGCTGCCCCGCCCGGCCGCGGCGGCACGCAGATGAGCGGCGCTCACGGCGGCTGTTCGAACGGTGGTATGGGGCTCGAGCTTGCGCCACAGGTGCGCGCGCAAGCCATCGCGGCCAAGCAGCAGCAACGCGATCAGGAGGCCGCCGAGGAAATCGTCCCCGGCGGGAGTCAGGCCCGGACCTAGTCCCAGAAGCGACACGGCCGCATCCGCTGCGGCGTCGGGCACGTCGTCGGCATCGCCGGCTCGACCTTCCATCCAGGCGCGCAGGGTGTCAACCGCGGGTTCAGCCTTGCGCGCCTCGGGTGTCGTCGCCTGCGGGGCTCGGCGCAGGAACTGCCCGAGTCCTGCCGGGGGCAACGGCAGCCGAGGCCGATCATCGAGCGCCGCAAGCCCTTCCCGCAATGTCGCGGCGCTCCATGGCGGCGCAGGATCCGGGCGCCAAAGCCGGGCGCGACTTAAGGTAAGCACCAGACCGGATCCTATCTCAATTGCGTTCGGAACGATTCGCACGGGCATTCCGTTTGAGATCGCCTCGGCGTGCCAATCGACGTCGTTCGGTATGTCGCAAAGCAGATTCAGTGGCCCGCTGCCGAGGCCCGGTGGCCCAAAGCAAAGCCAACCCGCCGACGTCTGAACATAGACCGCGCGGGAGAAGACCGCGGCGACCCGGCCCGTCCCGCTCTCCGTCAGGACGGCGGCCGCGTCCTCGCCGACCTCGCAGACAGGGATTTGGCGAAGTGACGTTCCGTCAGGCATCGTCCGGCACGATCTGGGTTCCCGCGTCGCCGCGCAGCGCCGACATCGCCTGCTCGATATGAGCGATGATGACCTTCTTGCCGCCGCCTTCGATAAAGCGGATCGCGGCCGCGACCTTGGGGCCCATGCTGCCGGCCAGGAAGTGGCCCTCGGCGTGCAGAGTCTTCAACTCGCGCAAGCTCACACTGTCCAGTGCGGTCTGGTTGGGCCGGCCGAAGTTGATCGCGACCTTGGGCACAGCGGTCAAGATCATCATGAGATCCATCCTTAGGGCATTGGCCATGTGCCCCGAGGTCAGGTCCTTGTCGATCACGGCGGCGACACCGTGGCGGACGCCCTTTGGCCCGCGCACCACCGGAATGCCGCCGCCGCCGCCGGCGATCACCACGGTGCCGCGGGCCGCGAGCATTTGGATGAGCGAGAGGTCGACGATGTGCCTGGGCTTTGGCGACGGAACGACGTGGCGCCAGCCGCGCCCCGCGTCCTCCTTCATCAGCCAGCCGAACTCGCGGCCGACCGCTTCGGCTTCTTCACGACTCAGGAAGGGCCCGATGGGTTTGCTTGGATCGGCGAAAGCCGGATCGTCCGGATCGACCTCGACCTGCGTCAAGAGGCAGGCGACGTGGCGCGGGCTGTCCGCTTCGCGCAGCGCATTCTCAATCGCCTGCATCAGCAGATAGGCGATACCGCCCTGGCTGTGGGCCACACAGATATCCAGCGACATCGGGGCGATACGGTCCCTGGTCAAGGTCTGGCGCATCAGAATTTTGCCGACGACGGGGCCGTTGCCATGGGTGATCACAAGCTCGTTGTCCAGTTGCGCCAGCGGCAAGAGGGATTGTGCGGTCCGGGCGGCGATCGCCCGCTGCTCGTCGGAGGTGCCGCGGATGTTCTCGGGATGCGTAGCGTTTCCGCCGATGGCGACCAGCAGCCGACGGGGAATCTGTCCTGTTGCCACCATGCGAAATGGCCCCCTTTAGACATACTCGCCGGTAAGGGCGAGCGCCACCTCGGCGGCCTGGGCATTCGACGGCGCGACCAAGACACCGGCGCCTTCGAGCGCGGCAACCTGCGCGGAGCGCCTCTGCGGGTCCTGTTCGGTTCCGGTAACCGAGGCGACAATGAGCGGGCCGTCGTCGGGGCGCCGTGCCAGGCCGGCCGCCAGGTGCCCCGCCGGATCGGTATGCGCCCCGTAGCCGATGACCAGATCGAGCAAGATGACGCCGAGCCTTGGGTCATCGAGCGCATCGCGCAACGCATCGTCGCGAACCTGCGGGTCGATCATCGGATGCGGCCGGCCGCGGGTATATTCATCCGCGCCCAGATCGAGAATCCGGTCGCTGTCGGTAACGGCACGCGCGAGATCGCTTGCTCCGGGCACCGGCGCGTTCGAGGCAACATGTCGGCCGGCGGCGAGAAGCAGAACCTGCGCCTCGGCGCACAAGGTCCCGCCCGCAAACAGCCCGGCAATACGCCGGCTACGGCCCGCCGGAATTCGCATCTCGCGCGTGCGCGCACGGATATCGAACCCGGCGCCGATGAGACGGCCCTCCAGGGCAAGTTCAGCCGCTTGCTTCAACGTCGAGGCAAGGCGGGCATTTTTCGGCAGGTCCAAACTGTCGGCGCCGATGAAGCATAGCGTCACCGGCTTGGCGCTGGCGGCCACACGCGCGACGATGCGTTGCGCGACCTCCGGATGGGGCGGTTTCGAGATCAGCACGATTCGCTGTGTCGCCGGGTCGGCATCCAACGCGTCGAAGGCCATCAGCGTCGCGATACCTCCGATTTCCCGCGACAGGTCCCGGCCGCCGACGCCGATCGCTTGCGAGATGCCGGCGCCGGATTCGGCGATCAGGCTGGAGACCTCCTGCAGGCCGGTTCCCGAGGCGCCGATGAGGCCTATCTCCCCTCGCGGGACGCGGTTGGCGAAGGCGAGCGGCACACCATTTAGTATCGCCGTACCGCAATCGGGTCCCATGACCAGGCGACCCAAGTCGCGCCCTTCGCGCTTGAGCGCCAATTCCTCTGCTAGGGGCACGTTGTCGCTGAAGATCAACACGTGTAGGCCACGGCGCAAGGCCTTGCGCGCCTCGGCGGCGGCGTAGGCGCCGGGAACGGAAATAAGCGCCAGGTTGGCATCGGGCAGGATCTTAAGCGCCGCCCGCAGGCTGCGCGGTCGCCAGCCCTGTCCCGGATCCACGGAGGCACGTGACGTCGTCAGCCGCTGCAAGGCATTGGCCAGCGCCTCCCTCGCGGCGGCGTCGCTGTCCGCGCGAATGCCGATGACCAGGTCGTTGCCCTGGGCCGCCTCGCCGGGCGCCGCCAGGAGGCGCGCATCGCGCATGATCTCCTTGTTGGCCGGTGTGCCCATCATCAGCGCGGCCTCGGCGATGCCAGGCTGTCCCGCGATCTCGCGCGACAGGCGCATGAGCGCCACGGAATCCAGGTAGAAGCCGGGCCGCACTTCGTTGAGGATGACGCTCATGCCACCCCCAGAGCCTGGGCGAGGCCGGACAGCGCCTGCGCAAAGCAGGCCATGGGCGCCTTGACGACGCCGGCACCGACCTGGCCGATGCCAGGCTCGCGATGCGCAATGCCGGTGTTGATCGTAGGGGCCAGGCCGGTCTCCAGAACCAGCCGGATGTCGATCCCGGTCGGCACGCCAGCGAAATCGAGCGCCGGAATGGTCCACTCCGGATTCTCGCCCACGGTGATCTCGCTCATCGCCTTGGTCACGGCCGCCGCCGTCGCCGCCGAGCCGGCACCGACAAATCCGGCAACCGCCGGCGACGCGGCCATGGCGAAGCCCCCCAACCCGATGGTCTCGACGATAGTCGAATCGCCCATATCCGGATTTGCGTCTTTTTCCGAAAAGCTAGGGAAGTAGAGGCCTTCCGGCATTTCCACCGGCGCCGTAAACCACCGCTCGCCGGTGCCGCTCACCTGGATACCGAAATCGGTTCCGTTGCGGGACATAGCGGTCACCACGGAGGAGCCGGCGATGCCGCGAACAGGGTCCATGATCGCCTTGCCCATGGCCATGGCCACGTTCAGGAAGAACTGATCGTTGCCGGCGATGAACTGCATCGCCTGGGCAACCACGTCCGGGTCTTTCCCGGCGCGGACCAGCCAGGGCGCCAGTTCACGCAGCAGCAAGCTGGTACAAGCGACGTTGCGCTGGTGCATTTCGTCGCCCATGGAAAGCCCGCGCGCGATCAGCGACTTCAGCCCGATGCCGCCGGCGGCGCGCAGGGCCGCGGCCAGGACCGGCGCGAGCCCATCGCGCAGCCAAGCCAGACGGGTGAGCACCTCGGCATCGTTGCCGCCGAAGCGCATCACCTTGCCAAGACCCTCGTTGATCGTGCAGTAGGCGCGATTGCCGAAGGTGCGATTCTCGACCACCAGGAGCGGCATGGAGCGCGTCGTGATGCCCGTCATCGGGCCGACCGCGTCGAAGTGATGATTGGGGTGGAAGGCGATTGCCCCGGCGGCAGCCGATGTAAAAGCCTCGTCGAGGTCTGCCGCCCAGCCTTCGAAGACGATGGCGCCGGCGATGGCGCCACGCAGTGGCCCGCACATGCGCTCCCAGGCGATCGGCGGCCCGGCATGAAGCAGGACGTTCTCTTTCAAGGCACCGATCGCCTGCGCCGCCGGAATCACGTCGATCAGAACCGGATCGGCCGCGAGCATGCGGCGCAACGCCTCTTGGTTCGCCTCGTCAACAGCGTGCACGGCGCCTGTGCCTCCCGTCACGAACCGAGCTTGGAAAGCAGATCGGCGATCTGCGGGTCGCCACCGGCAGGCGGACGCCAATCGACGTGGATGACGGCGACCTCCAGCGACTCGAGCTCGTGCGCAAACGTCTCGAGGCCAACGTTTACAACGCGGATGGGATCAATAAAGAGATCCTGAGGTTTCGCTTCGCGCGTCAAATGCCTACCCCTTTTCCTCAGGTTCCCGTGGTCAGGTAGGTCAGCACGACGTCGACGATGTGCTTGCGGCGCTCGGCCAGCCAACGGCGATCCGCAAGATCGCGCTGGAACATGGTCGATAGCGTGTACCGGTTGGACACATGGGTGAAACAGACGGACAAAATGGTGACATAGAGCTGGACGGGCCCGATATTCTTGTGAAACGCGCCCGCAGCCTGACCGCGACGCAGCAAATCAGTCAGCGCATCGACCAACGGCAAGGTGGTTTCCGGGACGACACGCGATTTTTTCAGGAATCTGCCGTTCAACAGGTTTTCGTTGCAGATCAGGCGAACGAATGCCGGGTTCTCGATCATATAATCGAATGTGAATTCGATCAGACTCCGCATGCCCTTAGCCGGCTCGGTGTGTTCGAGATCGAGTTGCATCTCACGTTCCCGCACCCGCCGATAGGTGTCTTCGAGAACCGCCAGGTAGAGTTTCTCCTTGCCGCCGAAGTAGTGGTAAAGCATCCGGATATTGGCTCTCGACCGCTTGGCGATCGTGTCCATTCGGGCGCCGTTGTAGCCGTGCTGTGAGAATTCGGCGCTTCCGGCAACGAGTATCCGCTCCCGGGTCGCCGCCGCATCGCGGCGCAAGGGCTCGCGCCCGACGTCCTCCGCGCGGGGAGACTCATCGTGCGATCTTGAGATCAGGACGTGTTGTCGGGCGATTGCCAAGATGGTCTCCGTCTTTCTCCACGTACCGGTCGTGCCTTATTGATACAATCGGCCGGTGACCGTGGTTTCAGACACGGCGGGGACCTTGACACCGGCTTCATGTATGTAAGAACATACTTACCTAGGCTCGCCATAACAAGAAACAACTCGAGCCTGTAGTGTGGAGGACGGCTACCGGTCGGATCGCGCGGTCGCACGGGCGCGAGTCCTGAAAGGTGGCACGGTGAGGCTTCAAACGAGGGAGAGATCGAATGCCACCGCTATGCATTTTGCGAGGAATGCGGCGCCGCCTTATTTTCGCGGCCGCTTCCGTGGCCCTAGCAATTGGATTGGGCGGGCACGGCGCTCGGGCCGCCGAACCAATCGTTATCGGTCATGTTGCGGCCCTGTCCGGCGCATCGGCCCAGTCAGGCGAGGCGATTACCCGCGGCCTGACCATTGCGATCGACGAGATCAACGCCCGCGGCGGCCTGTTAGGCGGACGCAAGATCGAGCTGATCCAGCGCGACGATGAATCCAGCCCGCCGAAGGGACTGATCGCCGCCCGCGAGCTCATCTTCAAGGAGAAGGTGGCCGCGTTTTTTGGCGGCATCGATTCGCCGGTCTCGCTCGCGATTGTGCCGATTGCAAACAAAGAGAAGGTCCCCTTCATGGGCGTCTGGGCGGCGGCAACGCCGATCACGCGCAATGGCGCGGATCCCAACTATGTCTTCCGCGTCTCCGCGGTCGATGCCCTGGTCGACGTCAAATTGCTCGACTACGCAAACAAGAAGCGCGGCGCCACCAAGGCTGGTTTAATGCTGATCAACAACCCCTGGGGGGAGTCTAACGAAAAGGGCCTGGTTGCCGCGGACAAAGAAAATTCGGCCGTTGAAATCGTCGGCATCGAAAAGTTCGAAAGCAGCGACGTCGATATGGTGCCGCAACTGACCCGGCTCAAGGAGGCCGGCGCCGACACGATCATCCTCGTCGTCAACACCCCACCCGGCGCGCAAATGATGAAATCGCGGGAGCGCATGGGTTGGAATGTCCCGGTGGTATCGCATTGGGGCATATCCGGCGGGCGGTTCCCCGAGCTGGCCGGGCCGACCGCGGGCGACGCGCACTTCGTTCAGACCTATAGCTTCTTTGGCGAGCAGGGCCCCGCGGGGAAGCGCCTGATCGACGCTTTGAAAAGCAAATATCCGGAAATCAAAGGGCCGGAGGATATCTTCGCGCCGATCGGCACCGCCAATGCCTACGACGCCATGCATCTTCTCGCCCTGGGCATCGAGAAGGCCGGCAGCACCGATGGCGATGCCATTCGCGCGGCACTCGAAGATCTGGGACCCTATGAAGGACTGATCAAGACGTACGACAAGCCCTTTTCCAAGGACAATCACGATGCCTTGGGCCCGGCGGACTACATCATGGTCCGCTACGAGGGCGACAAGATCGTGCCGGTCGAATAAGGATTGAACAAGATGGGTGGCGCCGGCAGGCGTCACCCCATCCTTTCCGTGCGTGAGAGCCATCGCAGGGGGCCGGCCCGATGCTGATTCCTTCCGCTCTGATCACCGGATTCGGTCTGGGCAGCATGTATGGATTGCTGGCCCTCGGCTTCTACGTCACCTACGCCGTCTCGAATACCGTCAATTTCGCCCAGGGCAGCACCATGATGCTGGGCGCGGTGCTCACGTTTACCTTCGGCGTCACCTTGGCTTGGCCAATATGGGCGGCGGTCATAATTTCCTTGGCGGCATGCGCCTTGTGGGGCGTCGTTGTCGAGCGAATCGCGGTCCGCCCCTTCGTCGCCCGAGGATCCGGCTCCTGGCTTATGGCGACCGTGGCCCTGGGCATCGTTCTTGAGAATGTCGTGCTCTTTACCTTCGGCAAGGACCCGCGTGGCATGCCAGCCAACTGGCTGACCACAGACGGCTTTTTTCTGGCCGGCATCAAGATTCAGCCGTTGCAACTGCTCATACCGCTCGCCGGATTGTCTATCGCGATCGCTCTGCACGTCGTGTCGACCCGGACCCGTTACGGCAAGGCCCTGCTCGCCGTGGTTCAGAACAGCGATGCCGCGCGGCTTATGGGCATAAACGTGACCGTCGCCGTCATGGCGGCGTTTGCCGCCTCCGGTCTGTTCGCGGGGATCGCCGGCATTTTGATCGCGCCGCTGTTCACGATCTCATCGACCATGGGCACGTTGTTCGGCATCAAGGCTTTTGCCGTGGCCATCCTGGGCGGCATATCGAACCCCTGGGGGGTTGTCGTGGCGGGCTTGATCTACGGCTTGGCAGAGGCGCTCATCACGGCGCTGCTGGGATCGACCTATACCCAAATCGTGACATTCTCGCTGGTGATCCTGGCGCTGACCTTGTGGCCGCACGGCTTGTTCGGGCACGCCGCCGTAAAGAAAGTCTAGCGATGTCGGCGAGGGACGCGATTCTGAGCCTCGCGGCGATCGCCCTCGTGAGTTTCGGGATCGTCAATGCTGACGGCTACCAGCTTTACATTTTGGCCCTGGTCGGCCTGACGACCATGGTCGGCATCGGATTGAACATTCTCCTCGGTCTCACCGGGCAAATATCGCTCGGCCACGTTGGGTTCTACGCCATCGGCGCCTATGCCGTCGGCATTCTGACCACTGGACCGATGTGGAGCTTCTGGCTGGCATTGCCCGTTGCCGGCCTGATCGCCGGATTAGCGGGTGCCGCCCTCGCGCTACCGGCATTGCGTGTACGAGGCCCCTATCTCGCCATGGTCACGATTGCCTTCGGCTTCGTCGTCGAACAAGGCGCGGCCGAATGGCGCGGCCTGACCGGCGGCTGGAACGGCCTCATGGGGATTCCGACGCCGAGTGCTTTCGGCTTTGTCTTCGAGGAACGCGAGATCGCATTTCTCGTGCTTCTGCTCACGGTAATCTCGCTTTACCTGTACGCGCGCCTAAGTAGCAGCCCCTGGGGCAAGGCGATGCGCGCGATCCGCGATTCGGAAGTCGCGGGCCAGTCGGTCGGGCTGGATCCGGTCGTGATCCGGACCCTGGCCTTTGCGCTTTCCGCGGTCATGGCAGGACTCGCCGGCGGTGTCTTCGCCTCGATGAGCAGTTTTGTCAGCCCGGAATCCTTTCCATTCTTCCAGTCCATCCTGTTCCTGTTGGTGGTCATGGTTGGCGGGGCGGACCGCGTCCTCGGCCCGCTGGTTGGCGCCGCAATCATCGTCCTCTTGCCGGAATTCCTCTCCTTCCTGGCGGGATATCGGCTGCTTTTTGTCGGCCTGCTTCTCCTGGCCGTGCTGCTTCTGGCACCGGAGGGAGTCGTCGGCGTCCTGCACCGTTGGATCGCCAGGCCCCGTATCGGCAAACCGCCGCGCCAGACGAGCGATGTCGCCAGTTTCCTGGGCACCGGTCATGCCTCCGATGGGTTGTCGGTCGACGGCCTTTCCGTCTCCTTCGGCGGTGTACGCGCCCTCAGTGATCTCACCTTCGCGGCGCCACCGCGCGAAGTGACCAGCATCATCGGGCCGAACGGCGCGGGAAAAACCACGGCGCTGAATCTGATTTGCGGCTTCTACAAGCCGAACGGCGGCTCAATCCGCATCGGCGACCGCGAGATTGCCGGCCAGCCCTCTCACGCCCTGGCCCGCGCCGGGATCGCGCGCACCTACCAGACCACTCAGTTGTTCGAGCGCATGACGGTCCTCGACAACGTGATCATCGCGTTGCGCCAGGGGCAGCTCGGTTGGCGTGATCTGTTCTCCGCCGCGAACACCAGGCAGAACGAGGCCTTGGCCGAGAGCCTTCTTGGCTTCGTCGGCTACAACGGACCGGTTCGACAACAGGCCAGCGCGCTGCCGCACGTGGACAAGCGCCTGGTCGAAATCGCCCGTGCCCTGGCGACGCGGCCGCGCGTTCTGTTGCTGGACGAGCCGGCCGCCGGTCTCGGCGACGAGGACACGGCGCGGCTGGGCAAGCTGCTGCACGACATCGCCGACCTGGGCCTCGCCGTCATCCTGGTCGAGCACGACATGAAGCTGGTCATGCGCATTTCCCATCGCGTCGTAGTCCTCGATGCCGGCAGCAAGATAGCGGATG
>JAJFGI010000159.1 GCA_021776215.1 Kiloniellaceae bacterium
TCGGCGGACGTGGCGGCATCGCTCCGGCCATGCTTGCCCCCCGTCTTGGCACCCCCCGTCTCGGCCTGCGGTAATTGCAGGACCGCCGCCGGCGGCCGCTTATCACGCAGCAGACGGAGCAGGTTGATGATCGTATCGCGCAGATCCTGGCGGTGGACGACCATATCCACCATGCCGTGTTCCAGCAGGTATTCGGCGCGCTGGAAGCCTTCCGGCAGGGTCTCGCGGATGGTCTCCTCGATGACCCGCTGGCCGGCGAACCCGATGACCGCCCCCGGTTCGGCGATGGCGATATCGCCGAGCATGGCGAACGAGGCGGAGACGCCGCCGGTCGTCGGATCGGTCAACAGGACGATGAAGGGTAGACCCGCCTCCTTCACCTGGTCGACGGCAATGACGGTCCGCGGCATCTGCATGAGGGAGAGAATGCCTTCCTGCATGCGCGCGCCGCCGGAGGCCGGCACGACGATCAACGGCGCTTCCTGCAAGACCGCAAGGCGGGCGGCGGCGAGCAGCCCTTCGCCCACGGCCAAGCCCATGGAGCCACCCATAAAGGCGAAGTCGAACGCCGCGATCACCGTCGCTTCGCCATCCATGCGGCCGTGCGCCACCAGGATGGCTTCTTTCTCCGCCGTCGCCGCGGTCGCCTCGCGCAGCCGGTCGACATAACGCTTGCGGTCGCGGAAGCGCAGGGGATCGACCGGGATCGCCGGCAGCTCGACCGTGGTGTATTTGCCGTCGTCGAACAGCAACTGCAGGCGGTACCGGGCGCGGATGCGCATGTGATGACCGCAATGCGGGCAGACCTTGAGACTGGCCTCGAGCTCCCGGTGGAAGATCATCTGCGTGCACGACGGGCACTTGTGCCACAGGTTGTCGGGCACCTCCGCCTTCTTGACCAGGGCGCGGATCTTCGGGCGGACGAAGTTGGAAATCCAATTCATCGGGACTCTGCCGCTGTAAGGGGTGTCTCGCGGCGGGCGTGGCGCACCGCGTGCGCCAGCTCGCGGACCAGGCCGAGCACGTCCTCGACCAGGCCCGGCTTGGCCCGGCCATCCGTATCCAGGCCGGCGCGAATGCGCTCGACCAGGGCCGAGCCGACCACCGCGGCATCGGCCACCGCCGCCACCTCGGCCGCCTGTGCCGGAGTCTTAATGCCGAAGCCCACGGCAACCGGCAGGTCGGTGTGCCGTTTTAGGCGGGTTACCGCCTGGCGCACAGCGTCGCCACTGGCCGAGCGGGTGCCGGTGATGCCCATGACCGAGACGTAGTAGAGGAAGCCGCTGGTATTGGCCAGCACCGCCGGCAAGCGCGCATCATCGGTGGTCGGCGTGGCCAGGCGGATCCAGTGCACCCCGGCCGCGATCGCCGGCAGGCACAATTCGTCATCTTCCTCGGGCGGCAGATCGACCACGATCAGCCCATCGACGCCGGCACCGGCCGCGTCTGCCAGAAAGCGGTCGACGCCATAGCTGTAAATCGGATTGTAGTAGCCCATCAAAATGATCGGCGTGTCCTGATCGGCGGCCCGGAACTCACGCACCAGATCGAGGGTACCGGCAAGCGTCATGCCCGCGGCAAGCGCCCGCTGGCTGGAGGCCTGCACCGCCGGCCCGTCGGCCATGGGATCCGAGAACGGCATGCCCAATTCAATCACGTCGGCCCCGGCGGCGGGCAAGCCGGCGACTAATGCCTGCGCCGTCCGCGCATCCGGATCGCCGGCGGTCACGAAGGTCACCAGGCCGCCGCGCCCCTCGGCCGCCAGGGCGGCGAAACGGCGCTCCAACCGGCTGGGCTGGCCGCCGCCGCTCATATGTCCATTCCCAGCGCCGCGGCGACGGTGAAGACGTCCTTGTCGCCGCGTCCACACATGTTCATGACCAGCAAATGGTCGCGCGGCAGGGTCGGCGCCAGCTTAGCGACAAAGGCCAGGGCATGCGCCGGCTCCAAAGCCGGGATGATGCCTTCCTGGCGAGAGCAGAGCTGGAACGCCGCGAGCGCCTCGGTATCCGTTGCCGAGACATATTCGATGCGGCCGATGTCCTTCAGCCAGGCGTGTTCCGGACCAATGCCGGGATAGTCGAGGCCGGCAGAGATGGAATGGGCCTCCTTGATCTGCCCATCTTCATCCTGCAGCAGATAGGTGCGGTTGCCGTGCAGCACCCCCGGCCGTCCGCCGGTGAGCGAGGCGGCGTGTTCGCCGCTGTCGATGCCGCGCCCGGCCGCCTCGACGCCGAAGACGCGGATCTGCGTATCGTCCAGAAACGGATGGAACAGGCCCATGGCATTGGAGCCGCCGCCGATGCAGGCGACCAGGCTGTCCGGCAGGCGCCCTTCCGCCGCGGTCATCTGCTCGCGCACCTCGCGGCCGATCACCGACTGGAAATCGCGCACCATGGCCGGATAGGGGTGCGGCCCGGCGACCGTGCCGATGATGTAGAACGTGGACTCGACGTTGGCGACCCAGTCGCGCAACGCCTCGTTCATGGCGTCCTTCAAACTGCGGCTGCCGCTGACAACCGGCACCACCTCGGCGCCGAGCAGCTTCATGCGAAAGACGTTCGGCTTCTGCCGCTCGATATCTTTCGCGCCCATGTAGACGACGCAGGGCAGGCCAAAGCGCGCGCACACGGTGGCCACCGCCACTCCGTGCGGACCGGCGCCGGTCTCGGCGATGATGCGCTCCTTGCCCATGCGCCGGGCGAGCAGGATCTGGCCCATGCAGTTGTTGATCTTGTGCGAGCCGGTGTGGTTCAGCTCGTCGCGCTTGAAATAAACCTTGGCGCCC
>JAJFGI010000160.1 GCA_021776215.1 Kiloniellaceae bacterium
CTACGTCGCAATCGTGCCGTAGCCGACGATTTGCTCGAAGACGGCATGGGCCGGATCGCGCGCCGGGCCGATGGCCGGCGCACCGGCAAAGCGCAGGGCCAGGAACCGTTCTGCGACCAGCGCCTTGCGCGCATCGCCCTGCGCCAGATCGGCGGCCGCGTCTTCCAAGAGCAAGGCCGCGGCCAGGCAATCCGCCATCGCCTCGAGCAGGCGCCGGGCCTGGCGCGGCCCATCCTCGGGCGCGCCGCGCAGATAGGCGAGCGCGGCGGCGCAACGGTCGCGCGCGCCCCGCAGCGATGCTGCCCGCGCCGCCAGGCGATCCGGCAGGGCGGCGAGGATCGAATCGACCCGCGCCAGGAACAGCTCATCGCCGCGCGCCTTGCCCAGGACCATGCGCAATAATTCCAGGGCCTGGATATTGACCGGGCCTTCCCAGACCGAGAGCACCAGGGCATCGCGGTAGAGCCGCGCCGTCGGCCATTCCTCCGTATAGCCGTTGCCGCCGACCAGCTCGACGGCGCGGGTGGCGGCGCGCACGCCGTATTCGGCGGTACGAAACTTGGCCAGCGCCGTGACCGTGCGCAGCCACGGCCGCTCCGCCTCGTCCGCCAGGGCGGCATCGAACGTGGCCGCCGCCTCGAAGGCGAGGCCCATGTTCGCCTCCAACTCGGCAACAAGGTCCAGCAGCGTGTCGCGGACCATCGGATAGTCGCCGATGGTCGCCCCGAAAGCCTGTCGGTGGCTGGCCCAGCACACGGCTTCCAGAAACGCCCGCCGCTGCACGGCGCAGGCGGCCACCGCGTTGTGGATGCGGCTGTATTCGAGCGCCTCCATCATCGCCTTGAGGCCCTCCGGCGGGGCCGCCACTTCCTGCGCCCAGGCGCCCTGCAACTCGACCTCGGCGGTGGCCAGGCCACGGGTCCCCAGCTTGTCCTTCAAGCGGCGGATCCACAGCGCGTTCGCCGACCCATCCGATAGGGTGGCCGGCACCAGATAGCAGCCCAGGCCCTTGCCGCCGGCGGGCGCGCCGCGTGGCCGGGCGGTGGCGAAGGCCAGGCCGCAGCCGGCGTTGCTGGCGAACCATTTAAGGCCGGTCAGGCGCCAGTCCTTGCCGTCCGGCACCGCCTCGGTGGTGGTCGCGCCCACATCCGAGCCGCCGTGCAGCTCGGTGGCCCAGGTGCCGCCGCTCAGCGCCGCTCCATCCATGCGGGTCAATTCCGGCAGGTACGCCTTGCGCACCGCCGGCGGCGCCACCCGCGCCAGCACATAGGCCAGCGCCCCGGTCATGGTCACCGGACAGTGGATGGAGATATCGGCGGTGGAGAGCAGATAACCCATGGTGAAGGAGAGCAGATGCGGCGCCGGTTCTTTGCCGAAGGCCAGGCCGACGACACCGCGCCGGTAAGCCTCCCGGTGACAGGTTTCATAAGCCGGGTTGTAAATCACCCGGCCGAGCGGTTGGCCGTCTCGTCCATGGGAGTCCAATCGTGGCGGCGCGACGCGGTCGGAATAGACGGCCTGCGCCTCCAGCTCGCCCCCGACCCAGGCGCCGAAGTCGGTCAGGCGCCGGTCATGGTCGGCCAGCATTCCCGGTGCCCGGCGGCCCAGCAGGCGCCGCAAGTTGCGGTCCGCCTCGAAAGCGTTCAGGCCGCCCGTGTCGGCCGGATAACGGATCGGCGCCTCGGTACCACGCATTCGCTTTTTGCTCATCCCCTATGCCCTCCACGCTGGCAGCCCGGACTGGACGTCGCCCCGGCAAGCGGCTCTAATCTCGATTGTTGCAATTCCAAGACACGCGCCGGCGCCTCTCCCGCCCGCCGCTGCACCACCGGAGCGGACGATGACCCTCGATCCCGGCGTCCTTCTGCTGGTCCTGGCGGCGGCGTTGATGCACGCCTCGTGGAACGCGTTCATAAAATCCGGCAGCGATCGCCTGGTCATGACCACGGTGATCATGTTCGTTCCCAGCATTCCCTCGGCCATCGCCCTGCTCTTTCTGCCCGCCATGTTGCCAGCGGCTTGGCCATTCCTGGCCCTCTCGGTCGTCACGCATTTCGCCTACTATGCCGTTCTGCTGAATGCTTATCGGCACGGCGATTTGAGCCAAGTTTACCCGATTGCGCGCGGCTGTGCCCCGGCCCTTGTCGGCGTCGGCGCCTGGCTGTTCGCCGCCGAGGCCCTGAGCGCTGTCGAGATGCTCGGCGTTCTCATCGTGTCCGGCGGCATTCTTAGTCTTGCCTGGCGCCGGCGCGGCACGGCCGGTCCCGGAGAAGTCAAGGCCATCGGTTTCGCCCTGCTCACGGCCCTGACCATCGCCATCTACCTGTTGGCGGACGGCATGGGCGTGCGCCGCTCGGGCAATGCGCTTACGTATATCTGCTGGCTGTTGGCGCTCGATGCCATCCCATTGACCTTGTTCACTCTATGGCGACGGCGCGGCCGCTTTCGCGAGAGCTTCACCCCTGGACTTCGTCTTGGCGCCTTTGGCGGGATCATCGCCACCTTCTCTTACGGCATCACCATCTGGGCCATGGGAATCGCGCCCATGGCGCACGTGGTGGCGGTGCGCGAAACCAGCGTCATCTTCGGCGCCGCCATCGGCGCCCTCATCCTCAAGGAACCCTTCGGCCGATTTCGCATCGCCGCCGCCGCGGTCGTCGCCAGCGGCGCCGTGCTGCTCAACCTCGGCGGCTAGCTTCTATTCCATATCGCCGAATTCGCCCGGCGGATTGCTGCGCGGCGCAAATCCCACCTGGCCACGCGCGTCCCGGAAATGGCCGAGCGCCCAATGCACCGAGGGGAAGGCGATGTCGTCCCACGGGATGTCGTCCCAGGCGAAGAGCGCAAGCTCGGCGGTCTCCGGCCCCGCCGCCACATCCGGCGAGATCAGGCTGGCACGGAAGATGAGCTGAATCTGACTCAAGCGCGGGATCGAATACACCGCCAAAAGCTGCTCGATCTGAATTCGCGCCCGGGCCTCCTCCCAAGCCTCGCGGAGGGCGCCGTCGGCGGCGCTTTCGTGCAACTCCAGATAGCCGGCGGGCAGGGTCCAGAACCCCTTACGGGGGGGAATGGCGCGCCGGCAAAGCAGAATCCGCTCGTCCCAGGTCGCCACCGAGCCGACCACGACCACCGGATTCTCGTACTGGATGAAGCCGCAGTCGCCGCACACCAGGCGCGGCCGATCGTCCCCATCGGGAACCTCGCGCACGAACCGTTTACGGGTGCCGGCGGCGGTCCGCTTTGAACCGGGCGTGTTCATGGCCGGTACTCTGGCGCAAGGCCGGAGCGGCGGCAAGGCGCCGCGCGCTTTTAGGCGCGGATGTCCACCAGGCTGCCACGGGGCGGCAGACGACCCTCGGCGCGCAACGTGTGGACCGCCTCGGCCAGGGTCTGGGCGCTGGCGATCTGCGGCAGACCCGGCACCGCCCCGGCGGCCGGCCGAGCGCGGCTCGCCGCCGCTTGGGCGTTGGCCTTGACCGGCGAGGCGGGGTCGATCTGCGGACGGCTGCCGGCCTGCGGCTGGGCGAGGAAGCCGGCAAGTAATTTCAGGGGAGTCGGGGGAATCTGCATCGGCCGGAGTATGCGGCATTTGCGGTAAAGTCCCGGTAAAGGCCCGGCCAAAAAAATGCCGCCCACCCGTTAACGAATCGTCGCCGCCCCGGTGCCTCGAGTGGCGAGAAAAGGCCCTGGCGAGGGGTGAAATCGCGTGCCCTTGCACGGGCTTCGAGGTTTTTCGGCAATCTGTTAAGAGATACTGAATTTGTTAACCAATTTGCGTCAGTATTCCCGATCGGTGATCCGCGCGGGGATCAGGCAGAAACCGGTGGCAAGCGCTAACGTGCCCCTCCCCGCCCACCTAGGGGACAAAATGCAGGGATCTCACCCGTGAGCGCCTCTGGCCGAGAACTGCACTTCTTGCTCGACCTGGCGCTCGATCGATCGATCGAAGGCCGTCGCGCCCTCTCCAACACCATCGGCGATCTGTTCTCGGATCGGGCCACCACCCTGAGCGAGCGCGAACGCGCGCTGATGGCCGATATCCTGCGCAAGCTTATCCGCGACTGCGAGATGGCGGTGCGCCGCGATCTGAGCGAGCGATTGGCGAAGGCGGGAAATCCGCCGCACGATCTGATCCTGGCCCTGGCCAACGACGAGTTCGAGGTGGCCGAGCCTATCCTCATGCAAAGCCAGGTTTTGCGCGATATCGAGTTGATCCAGATCATCCGCCACCGAACGCAACAGCACCAACTGGCCATCGCCATGCGCCGGTCGGTCAGTGAGTATGTCTCGGACGCCCTGGTCGAGACGGGCAGTGTCGACGTCATCAAGACCCTGCTGGAAAACCAGGACGCCAAGATCTCCGAGGCGACGATGGAATATCTGGCCGAGGAATCCCAGCGCGTCGACAGCTACCAGGAACCGCTGATCAAGCGCCAGGACCTGACGCCCGAGTTGGCGGAGCGCATGTACCTCTGGGTCTCGGCGGCGGTACGCCAGCATATTCTGGAGAATTTCGAGGTCCATCCCGGCCACCTGGACGACCATCTGGAAGGTGTCGCGCGGTCCATCTCCGGCAATCCGCAACAGCATCCCTGCGATCCGGCGGCGGTACAACCGGCGGCCGCCCTGGCCGAGGAACTGGCCAAGCAGCAGCGCATCACACCGGATTTCCTGATTCAAGTACTGCGCCAGGGCGAGATCGCCTTGTTCGAGGCGCTGTTCGGCAGGCTGAGCGGCTTGCCGGTGCCGCGCCTGCAGCGCGTTCTGTACGATTCCGGCGGCGACGGATTGGCTATCGCCTGCCGGGCCTTGGACATGCCGAAGTCCAGTTTCGCCACCATCTTCCTGCTCAGCCGCAAGCGAAATGCCGGCCAGTGCGTCGTCGACCCGCGGGATTTGTCGCGGGCCCTGCAATTGTTCGACCGCGCCAACGCGGACGCCGCCAAGCAGGTGGTCAAGATGTGGTGCCGCGATCCCGACTATCAGGACGCGATCGAGCAAATCGCGGCCACGACCAAGGCCGCGGATGACACGTGAGGGCTTTGCCATGAGCCCCAAGCGCAGCAGTGGGACGGCAACAGCGGCAGCGGACACCCCCCCCGCCGCGCCGCCGTTTGGGCCGTTTGGGCCGCTGGCGGCGTCCCTGATCGAGGAAGGCCCGCCGCTGTGCGTCACGGACGCCGGCGGCCGGCAACTCCATGCCAACGCGGCCTACGAACGGATCGCCGCGGCTCTCGCCACCAATGCCGACGACACGGCCGCACGACCGTCCTGGCCGATGCAGGGACCGAGCCGCGGCACCGATGCGGCCGCACCCGACGACGGCACCGGCGACGGCACCGGCGAGGTCTGCGCGATCACCATCGACGGGCGCATTGAATACTACCGCATCCGCCGCAGGGCGCTGCTCGGCGGGGCGGGCGAAGGCCCGTTCTTCGCCACCGTCTACCTCCCGGTGAGCGGCAGCCACGGCGCGAGCAACGCCTTGGCCATGGCCATCGAACGGTTGGAGGATATCACCCGTCTGGTTTCCGATTGGGTGTGGGAGACCGACCAGAATTTGGTCCTGACGTTCGTATCGCCGCGGGTCAACGGCGCGCTCGGATTCCACCCGGTGGAACTCACCGGCCGCCGGCTGACGCAACTCCCGGTGCGCCCGAGTGTGATCCTCAACGGCCTGGCTACCGCCGAGGGTCGCCGGCCATTCCGTGATATCAACGTGGAGATCCCCGACCGGCAAGGCGACCCACGTCAGTTTCTGCTCAGCGGCCTGCCGGTCTATTGCGACACCACCGGCCGTTTCCTCGGCTACCGCGGCACCGCCAACGACGTCACCGAGTTGCGCTGGCGCGAGGCCGCCCTGCTCCGCGCCAAGGAAGCGGCGGAGACGGCGAACCGCAGCAAAGGCGAATTCCTCGCCAACATGAGTCACGAGCTGCGCACGCCCCTCAACGCGATCATTGGCTTTTCCGAGGTCATGGGCAACGAGATCCTCGGACCCTTGGGCAGCGAGCAATACAAGGGTTACTGCAACGACATCACCGACAGCGCTCGGCATCTGCTGATATTGATCAACGACATTCTGGATTCGGCCAAGATCGACGCCGGGCAAATGACCTTGAGCGAGGAGACTGTCGAGCCGGTAGATCTCGTCCAATCCGTGGCGCGCCTGATGGCGCCGCGGGCGGCGCGGGCGGGCATCATCCTCGCGGTCGACGCCCCGGCGACTCTGCCGCGCCTGCGCGCCGATGGAACGAAGCTGAGACAGATCCTGATCAACCTGGTCTCGAACGCGGTGAAGTTCACGTTGCAGGGTGGGCGCGTCGACCTTTCGGCGAAGGTCGCCGAGGGCGGGGCCTTCCTTTTCGAAGTCGGCGACACCGGCATCGGCATTGCCGCCAAGGATATCCCGCGGGCCATGGCGCCCTTCGGGCAGGTGGATTCCCGCATCAGCCGGCGTTTCGAGGGGACCGGCCTGGGGCTGCCGCTGGCCAAGTCGCTGACCGAGCTGCACGGCGGCACGTTCGATCTGACCAGCCAGCCCGACGTCGGCACCCGGGTGACCATTCGTCTGCCGGGCGAGTTGATTCTGCGCGACTAGAGAATTTTCTTTTGCCGTCGGGAGCGGATGGCTAGCCTTTCCGCTTCGGGGGCAATATGTCGACATCCGTACCGCGATCCTTGCATGACTATGGCTCGGCGGGCCGCGCCATGGCGGTCGGGGCCCGGCGTGCGGTCGGCGTGCCGTCGATCGTCCTGGGCGGCAGTTTCGTCGGCTTCGGCGCCCTGGTGCATCAGGTCGGCCTGAGCGTGTGGCACGCCTTGTTCTCGACCGCGACGGGCTGGGCCTTGCCCGGACAGATCGCCCTGGTCGAGCTGTATGCCGTCGGCGCCTCGGTTTTGGTCATCGCGGTTGCCGTCGGCCTGACCAACGCCCGCCTGCTGCCCATGACCGTGACCTTGATCCCGCTCTTACGGGCGCCGGGCGTGCCGCGCTGGCAGTACTATGTGATCAGTCATTTCATCGCCGTGACCGGTTGGGTCGCGGCCATGCGCGATGGCCCGACCATGGTGGCGGAACAGCGCCTGCCCTACTATGCCGGTTTCGCCGGCGTGCTGTGGGGCATCAGCATGCTGGCCACGTGGATCGGCTTTGCCTTGGCCGGCTCGGTGCCGGCCTACGTGACCCTGGGCCTGGTCTTCATCAACCCGATCTATTTCATGCTGATCATCAGCGCCGATGTGCGCGCCCGCTCGCGCGTCCTAGCCGCGGTCCTGGGCGCCATCGGCGGCCCCGCCCTCTATCTGCTCGTGCCCGACTGGAGCCTGTTGCTCGCCGGGGTCATCGCCGGCAGCCTGGGATATCTCATCGGCCGGCGGGGCGGTGCTCATGGCTGAGCCCCTCGTGCCCGATGTCATGCCCGATGCGGCGTTCTGGTGGCCGATCCTGGTGATGGTCGTCGGCGCGGCGGCAACCTATGTTTGGCGCGCCCTGGGGGTGGCCCTGTCCGGCCGGATCGACCCCGAGGGGGCCTTGTTCCAGTGGGTCGCGTGCATCGCCTACGCCTTGCTGGCCGCCCTGGTCGCGCGCATGATCCTGCTGCCCACCGGGCCGCTGGCGCAAACGCCGATGATCGACCGGGTCGGCGCCGCCGTTCTCGGCTTCGCCGTTTTCTTTGTCAGCCGGCGCAACATGCTGCTCGGTGTCGGCGTCGGCGCCGGGGTGCTCGTTCTGGCAACCTATGTGCGCACGGTGTGGCTCTAATCGGCGGCCGCTTCGAGGGCCGCGATCCCCGGCAAGGTCTTGCCTTCGAGCCATTCGAGAAAGGCGCCGCCCGCCGCCGAGACGTACGAGAATCCATCGATCGCCCCGGCATGCGCGAGCGCCGCCACCGTATCGCCGCCACCGGCGACGCTGAGCAGCCGCCCGGCGCGGGTCAGGCCGGCGGTCTTCTGAGCGACCGCGTTGGTTCCCGCATCGAACGGCGGCACCTCGAAGCACCCCAGCGGCCCGTTCCAGACGACGGTCCGGCAGTCGGCCAGGCGATCACAAATGATTTCCACCGTCGCCGACCCGACATCGAGAATCATCTGATCCACCGGCACCCGCTTGATGGCGACTGTCCGGTTCGCCGCCCCGGCTTCGAGCGATCCGGCGACCACCGCATCGCGGGGCAACAACACTTCACAGTCGGCCTCGTCGGCGGTCTTGAGAATGGACCGGGCCGTGCCGGCCAGGTCGCGCTCGCACAGCGACCGTCCGATCTCAATGCCCTGCGCATGCAGAAACGTATTCGCCATGCCGCCGCCGATGACCAGAAGGTCGACCTTGCGCACCAGGTTGCCGAGCAGGTCCAGCTTCGACGACACCTTGGCGCCGCCGACGACCGCGGCAACCGGATGCCGCGGCGACTCCAGCGCCGCCGTCAGGTGCTCCAGTTCCGTCTGCATCAACCGCCCGGCGGCGGCAGGCAGAAGCCGGGCCAGCGCGTCGACCGACGCATGCGCCCGGTGCGCCGCCGAGAACGCATCGCCCACGTAGAGATCGCCCAGACGGGCGAGGGCGGCGGCAAATGCCGGGTCATTGGCCTCCTCGCCCGCGTGAAAACGCAGATTCTCGAGCAGCAGGATATCCCCCTGGGAGAGCGCCGCGACCGCCGCTTCCGCGGCAGCGCCGATACAATCCTCGGCAAAGGCCACGGCGACGCCATCGAGGGCGTCCTGCAACGCCGCGACCACCGGGCGCAGAGACATCTCCGGCACCGCTTTGCCCTTGGGCCGGCCAAAGTGGGAGAGCAGGATTACCCGCGCCCCGCGCCGCCGGAGTTCCCGGATAGTCGGCAGGCTGCGCTCGATCCGGGTCGCATCGGTGACGCGCCCCTGATGCATTGGCACGTTGTAATCGACCCGCACCAGCACCCGTCTGCCGGTGACGTCCATCTCATCCAAGGTCTTGAATTTCGTCATGCTCCCTCTTGTCGTCTGCGCCGACTGACTCCGGCCCTACTCGGGGCCCTCAGCAACTACAGGATTCCGCAAGACGCCGATGCCCTCGATCTCGACCTCGCAGATATCGCCAGGTTTCATCCACAGGGGCGGCTTGCGCACGAAGCCGACACCGGGCGGCGTGCCGGTGACGATGAGATCGCCCGCCTCCAG
>JAJFGI010000017.1 GCA_021776215.1 Kiloniellaceae bacterium
GGCAAGTGGCCCGCCCCAGGGGTTTTGCTGCTCCGCAGTGACATAATTCGACCACAATGGTTAATCCATTGTTACCTATTCATTTAATGCAATGCTGCGGTGCAAAAAGACCGCTCCCGCTCGGGCCCGCGCATGGCTATCTTCCTGGCAGCACAAGATGAAGTTGCGGGCCAACATTGGACCGCCCACGCACCATGGGGTGCGTGCAATTGCACGGAGAGAGAGAATACCATGACCCGTTTATCCGAGCTGAATACCGAGCTCGATCGGCTGGCGCCCGCGTTGGCCCGGTCCACCGATGTCCAGGCCCTCATCAACGAAGGGCGCCGCCTGCGGTCCGAGAACCTGGCCGTTATGGCCACCCGGTGTTTCGCCGCTGTCGGCCGCACCGTCCGAGGCTCGTCCCTGGCCCACGCCCGGCGCCGCCGGCAGACCATCAACGAGTTGCAGGCGCTGAGCGACCGGATGCTGCACGACATCGGCCTGACCCGCGATCAAATCGTGGAGGTCGCGACCCTGCTGACCGCGCGCCCGGCCGTTGAGACCCGGCGTCGCGCCACGGTGCGCGCCGAGCCGCTCGTGCGGAGCTTGATCGCCCGGGCCCGCCGCGCCCGGTTGCGCCAGGTGACGATCCGCGAGTTGGAGCAGCTCTCCGACCGAGTCCTGAGCGACATCGGCATTCCGCGCTGTCATATCCCGGCAGCGGTCGACCAAATCCTGAAGAAGCAGAGTGCACAGGCGCCCGCCGTCCAATCCGGCGGTTCGCCTGTGCATGAGCTGCTCCTGCATCTCGAGGGTGCCGTCCGGCCGTTCCGTCAGTGGCACCTCAGCCGCTTGGCCGCCGGGCAGATCGCCCGCTTCGGCAACACCACGTTGTCGGATCTTGGCTATGTCAAGGG
Organism: Kiloniellaceae bacterium; assembly: GCA_021776215.1. Classification (GTDB taxonomy): domain Bacteria; phylum Pseudomonadota; class Alphaproteobacteria; order Kiloniellales; family J153; genus JAJFGI01. The sequence continues at coordinate 900 of JAJFGI010000017.1, forward strand.
CGACCTGGACTGGGTGTCCGAGGTCCTGGCCAAACGCAAGATCGCGAATTTGGCAAGCCGACCCCAGGCCGGCGCCGCCTGATTATCGAAAAAATCCGGTCGCGGCCCGATTACGGGAACAGCGACCGGATTCTATTTCTCCAAAACCAGCGTCACCCAATCGTCCAGGCGCCATTGGCGTTTGAGGCGAATTGGCGCGTGCGCGGCAAGCACTTCGTCCGCCTGTTCGGTGAGCAGCCCGGAGAGGACAGCAATCCCGCCCGGCGCCAGATGGCGCATCAAATCGGGTGCCATGGCGCAAATCGCGTCCGCCAGGATGTTCTCGACAATCAGGTCATAGGGTGCGTCGGCGCCCACCGCCGGACAGCGATAGCCGTCCCCGTGCCGCGCATCGATGGCCGATGAAACGCCGTTGACGCGGGCATTTTCCGCCGCCACGCGGACCGCCCTTTCGTCGTTGTCGACCGCCAACACCGAGCCACCCCACAGCTTGGCGATGGCAATCGCCAGAATACCGGAGCCGCAGCCCATATCCAGAGCCCGCCGAACCCGCCGCTTCTCGGCCAGGGCGGCCAGAGAGACGAGACACCCGCGGGTGCTCTCGTGCCGGCCGGTGCCGAAAGCCGCGTTGGCATCGATCAGCAGCGGAATGCTCGCCACCGGGGGCGGCGCGGTCACGTGCGCGCCGTAGACATAGAACGGCCCGGCCTGAATCGGCGGCAGCGCCTTCTGGCTTTCCGCCACCCAATCCATATCCGGCAGCGCCTCGATCGTCACCTCCGGCACCGCCACCCCGGCGTCCGCAAGCAGCGCGACAACACGGGCGCGATCCGGCTTGTCCGCCAAAAAGACAGCGACCGGGATCGCCTCGGCCACCGCCGGCGGGTGCTCGGTCACCACGGCGCCGCCCAGGTGTTCCAGGGCCAACTCGACCAGGGGCAGTGCACCGGCCGGCGCCATCAGGCGCAGGCACCACGCCGCGGGAGGGTCGGCGCTCAGCCTGCCTGATCCTCGGGCACGACAAAGCTGGCGATGACCTTCTTCCGCCCCGCCTTGTCGAAATCGATATCCAGCCGGTCGCCCTCCACCGTGGCCACGGTGCCATAGCCGAATTTGCGGTGAAATATTCGTCCTCCCCGGACAAAGCCACGTTCCGGGTCATTTTCGATAACCCGGGCCGTGCCGGCGTAAACCGCGGCGCCGTCCGGTTGCCCCCGGGGCTCACGGGCGCGGGCGCGGGCCATGCCTGGGCTCCAGCGGTTTGCGCCCCAGTCCGCAAAATTCGTGCCCCCGGCAAATCCGCTGCCCGCGCCGGGCACCGGCGCGCCGTAGAGCCCCTGATCGCTTTCCACCTCGACATGCTCCTTCGGCAGTTCGTCGACGAAGCGGGATGGGATGGCCGGTGTCCATGAGCCGTGCAGCCGCCGGTTGGCGGCGAAACTGACGATCGCCCGCCGGCGGGCCCGGGTCAGGCCGACGTAGGCCAGGCGCCGCTCCTCCTCCAGCCCGCGGGTGCCGCTTTCGTCGAGGGCGCGCTGGTTGGGAAACAGCCCCTCCTCCCAGCCGGCCAGGAAAACCGTATCGAACTCCAGCCCCTTGGCGCCGTGCAGGGTCATGATGCTGACCATATCGCCGCCTTCCGCTTCGTTCAGCTCCATGACCAGGGCGACGTGCTCCAGGAAGCCGGCCAGACTCTCGAAGTCGGCCATGGCATTGATCAGCTCCTTGAGATTCTCCAGGCGGCCCGGCGCGTCCGCCGACTTGTCGTTCATCCACATCGCGGTATAGCCGGATTCGTCGAGCACCACCTCGGCCACCTCGGTGTGCGGCAAGTGCTCCAGCATGCCCCGCCAACGGTCGAAATCAGCGAGCAGGGCGCTCAGCGAGCGCCGCGCCGCCGGGCGCAGCTCGTCGGTGCCGACCAGGCGCCGCGCCGCCTCCAGCAGGGGGATTTGGGCGGCCCGCGCCGCCTCGTGCAGGGCCCGCGAGGTGGCATCGCCGAGGCCGCGCTTGGGCTTGTTGAGGATGCGCTCGAAAGCCAGGTCGTGGGCAGGCGACTCGAGAACCCGCAAATACGCCAGCGCGTCGCGAATCTCCAATCGCTCGTAAAAGCGGGCGCCGCCGACGATGCGATAGGGCAGGCCGAGGGTCAGGAACCGTTCCTCGAACTCGCGGCTTTGCGCGCCGGTGCGCAACAGGATGGCCATGCTCGCCAGGCTTTCGCCGTGGCGCTGCAGAGATTCGACCTCCTCGCCGACGAAGCGCGCCTCCGCCTCGCCGTCCCACAGGCCGCGCAAGCGCAGCTTCTCGCCCTCTTCCCCCTCGGTCCACAGGGTCTTGCCGAAACGCCCTTCGTTGTGGGCGATCAGGCCGGAGGCGGCGGCGAGAATGCGCCCGGTCGAGCGGTAGTTGCGCTCCAGCCGGATTACGTTGGCGCCGGGAAAATCCTTTTCGAAGCGCAGGATGTTGTCCACCTCGGCACCGCGCCAGCCGTTGATCGACTGATCATCGTCGCCGACGCAGCACAGGTTGTGATGCCATTGCGCCAACAGGCGAAGCCACAGGTACTGTGCCACGTTGATATCCTG
>JAJFGI010000161.1 GCA_021776215.1 Kiloniellaceae bacterium
TGAACGGCGCCGTCTTGCCGGTGCTCGCCGGCTACATTGTCGCGGCGGAGGAGCAGGGGGTTGCCCAGGACAAGCTGGCCGGGACCATCCAGAACGACATCCTCAAGGAGTTCATGGTCCGCAACACCTATATCTATCCGCCGGCGCCCTCGATGCGCATCGTCGCCGACATCATCGCCTATACGGCGCGGCACATGCCCAAGTTCAATTCCATCTCCATCTCCGGCTATCACATGCAGGAGGCCGGGGCGACCTGCGTGCAAGAGCTGGGCTTCACCCTGGCGGACGGCATCGAATACGTGCGCGCGGCGCTCTCCAAGGGCCTTAAGGTGGACGAGTTCGCCCCGCGCCTGAGCTTCTTCTTCGCCATCGGCATGAACTTCTTCATGGAGGTCGCCAAGCTGCGCGCCGCCCGCTACCTGTGGGCCACGGCGATGCAGGAGCTGTTTGCGCCGAAGGATGCGCGCTCCCTCATGCTGCGCACCCACTGCCAGACCTCCGGCGTCTCGCTGACCGAGCAGGATGCCACCAACAACATCGTCCGCACCACGGTCGAGGCGATGGCGGCGGTCCTCGGCGGCACCCAGTCCCTGCACACCAACGCCTTCGACGAGGCGGTCGGCCTGCCCACCGAAGTCTCCGCCCGCGTCGCCCGCAACACCCAGCTCATCCTGCAAGAGGAGACCGGCATCACCAAGGTGATCGATCCCCTGGCCGGCAGCTACTACGTGGAAAGCCTGACCGCGGCCATGATCGCCGAGGCGCGCACCCTGATCGGCGAGGTGGAGGCCCTAGGCGGCATGACCAAGGCAGTCAGCACCGGCATGCCCAAGCTGCGCATCGAGGAAGCCGCCGCCCGCCGCCAGGCGCGCATCGACCGCGGCGAAGAGGTCATCGTCGGGGTCAACAAATACCGCGCCGAGACCGAAGAGCCCATGGACATCCGCGACATCGACAACACCGCCGTGCGCGAGGCCCAGATCGCCCGCCTGAAATCCGTGCGTGCGGGCCGCGACGAGGGCGCATGCCGGGCGGCGCTCGACGCCTTGACCAAGACGGCCGAAAGCGGCGAGGGCAACCTGCTGGAGCTGGCCATCGCCGCCACCCGCCAGCGGGCGACCGTGGGCGAAATCTCCGATGCCCTGGAGACGGTCTTCACCCGTCACCGGGCGACCACCCACTCGATCTCCGGCGTCTACGGCGCGGCCTACGAAGGCGACGAAGGCTTCGAGCGGATTTGCGCCGAGGTCGACAGCTTCGCCGAACAGTCCGGCCGGCGGCCGCGCATCCTGGTGGTCAAGCTCGGCCAGGACGGCCACGACCGCGGCGCCAAGGTGATCGCCAGCGCCTTCGCCGACATCGGCTTCGACGTGGACATCGGCCCGCTGTTCCAGACCCCCGAGGAAGCCGCCCGCCAGGCGATCGAAAACGACGTGCATGTCATCGGCGTCTCCAGCCAGGCCGCCGGCCACAAGACCCTGGTCCCGCACCTCATCGAGGCCCTGCGCAAATCCGGCGCCGGCGACATCGCGGTCGTCTGCGGCGGCGTCATCCCGCCCCAGGACTACGAGTTCCTGCAAGCCGCGGGTGTGGCCGCCATCTACGGCCCCGGCACCAACATCCCGCAGGCGGCCCACGAAGTCCTGCAAATCGTCCGCCAGCGCCGCGCCGCCGCGTAGGGCCGCGGCCCCTTTTCCACGTTTTTTACAGAATAAACCATGTAAAGGCGTGGAAAATCACACTATTGAATACAATTAAACTAGAATTTACATCAATTTTTACTCGTTTTATTGTTGACATTTTCTTATCTTCTGTTAAACTCTCATTAAGGTTCACCGATCTTTACCAATAAACGCGCTGACCATTCACGCTTGAATCTGCGATTTACAAGGAGATGGCAATCATGCTGAATCATGTGATCAATTTCTGCCGCGACGAAGAGGGCGCGACCGCCATCGAGTACGGTCTGATCGCCGCGCTGGTATCGGTGGCCGCGATCACCGCGTTTTTCCAGATGGGCAACTCCGTGAATGCCATGTTTATCTCGGTTTCCGACAAGCTGGTCCCGGTCGCCACGTCTCTGTAGGCGCCCTCGGCGGCGCGAGCCACACGCAAACGGCCCCGCGCGCCGCCCGATCCGGGGCCCATCCATCCGTCACGCAATCATCGGCGCCGCGCCACACACCACCCATGTCATTGCCGGGCTCGACCCGGCAATCCATGGCGCCGTGTCGCCATGGACGCCACAACAAAGGGCAGCGTCCCCATTTTTTTCCCGGTCTGTATGGCACGCGCCTGTTCGCGGATGGGACGATATTGATGCGTTAGTCTCGGGGAAAAAGGGGCGCGTCCCCCTTCATTCTAAGCTAGAGCTGCGGCGTGCCGCCTAGTTTCCGCTGAATGCGTTTATCGAACCGGCCGACATCGACGACGATCCGCTGGTGCGCCCCTTCGCCGATCAGGTCCATCTCGTCATGCGCCTCGACCCGAAACACGATCCGGTTTCCCGCGACCTCGACAACCTCGGCGGTGGCCCGCACCCGCATGCCGACCGGCGTGGCCGCGACATGGCTGACGTCCAAACGTATCCCCAAGCTTTGATGCCCGGCGGGCAGCAAATGCTCGGCCGCATCCAGCGCCGCGGCTTCCATCAAGTTGATCATGACCGGCGTGGCCAGCACATGCACCCGCCCGCTGCCGATCTGCGGCGCGGTGTGTTCCTCACCGACCAGCAATGTTGCGCGGCCGACCAATCCCGGTTTGAGCGTCGACACGTTTCCCCCCAGTCCCTGCTCTTGCGCGCCCCCCCTCGCGGCACTCCACCCGCGCGGCCCGCGTAGCATACCGCCGTCCGAGCCGCTCTGCTTTGCAAAATCAGCGTGTTTCGGGCGACAGGCGCGCGGCGTCTTGCCCATCCATGACAGGCGCGCCAACAAGGGACAGCATACAACCGTTTCGGATCGTCCGCAGTCGAACTATATGCCGTCGAACTATATGCTGCCTGACGCTTTATGCCGATGCAGCGGGACCGCGCAGGAACGCGGCCCACCGCGGCGCCAGGCGCGCACGGCGAGTTGGTGCCGGACGGTCTCGACCAGGTCGATCAAATCGTCATCGCGCACGTGGTCGCAGGTCATCATCTGGCGCACGATCGGATCATTGAGAACCTCGTGAAGGGATGGCTCGGTCTTGGTCGGCCAAATCACGTGTCGCATGTAAGCCTCCTGCCGGGTTGCTGCAAAATCGCATGTCCCGGACCCCCGCAGTTTCTTAATGCTTGGTTAAAACTCGGTTAAGAATTGGTTAATGCCGGCGCGGATATTTTCCACTCCGGCGGCATGGGCGGGCCACGGTCGCCGCCCCCATCGTGATGCGCCTGCAAGCGTTCCCTTTTTCTCCCCCTGCCAATTCCG
>JAJFGI010000162.1 GCA_021776215.1 Kiloniellaceae bacterium
ACAGAGTGGTCGCCTTGGCCCGGCGGCATGGGGCGCTGGTCCATTGCGATGCGGTGCAAGCGGTCGGCAAAGTTGCTGTCGACATCGCCAATCTGGGAGTTGATGCCGTGAGCCTCTCGGCGCACAAGATAGGCGGGCCGCAAGGCGTTGGTGCCCTTGTCGCGGTGGAGTCACTGGGACTGGTGCCGCTGCTGCGGGGCGGCGGGCAAGAACGCCGCCGTCGCGCCGGTACCGAAAACCTCCCGGGCATTGCCGGCTTTGGCGCCATCGCTGCGCTTGCCATGGCGGACCTGGATGACGGCCCGCGTATCGCCGCCTTGCGCGACGAGCTCGAGCGGCGCCTAAACCGGCTGGCGCCGGAGGTTAAGGTCATCGGCGCCGAGGCGCCGCGCCTGCCCAATACAAGCTGCGTCGCCGTTCCCGGCCTGATGGCCGAGACAGTGGTCATGGGCCTCGATCTCGCCGGCGTGGCGGTCAGCGCCGGCTCCGCCTGTTCCTCCGGCAAGGTGGCGCCCTCGCACGTGCTCCGCGCCATGGGTTTGGGCGAGGCCGAAGCGGCAGCCGCCATCCGGATCAGTCTCGGTTGGGCCAGTACGGCCGCTGATGTCGACCATTTCCTCCAGGCCTGGGGCGAGATATACAAACGGTGCGATGCCGCCCGGCGCCAGCCAAGTCCGGCGGCGTAACGGTCCATGGAGAGCACAGCCATGCGGGATTCTCGCCAGCGCGGCGAAACGGAGAACGCGCCGCGGCCGATCTATCTGGACTACCAGGCCAGCACGCCGTGCGATCCGCGCGTGCTCGAGATCATGCTGCCCTTTTTCGGGGAGCGCTTCGGTAACCCGCACAGCGTCAGTCACCGCCATGGCTGGGATGCCGAGGCCGCCGTCGAGCGGGCGCGCGGGCAGGTGGCCGAGCTGATCGGTGCCGAGGCCCGCGAGATCGTCTTCACGTCCGGGGCGACCGAAGCCAATAACCTGGCCGTCAAGGGTGCGGCGCGTTTTCTCAAGGAACGCCGGCCGCACGTCATATCGTGCGTGACCGAGCACAAGTGCGTGCTGGAAAGTGTCCGCCGTCTGGAGAAAGAAGGGGTGCGCGTGACCTGGCTGCCGGTCGGTGGCGACGGCCTAGTCGATTTGAGTCGCCTGGCCGCGGCTCTGGATGAGGAGACCGCCCTGGTCTCGATCATGGCGGTCAACAACGAGGTTGGTGTGATTCAGCCGATCGCCGAGATCGGTGCCCTGTGCCGGGAGCACGGCGTGCTGTTCCACACCGACGCCGCGCAGGCGGCCGGCAAGATCCCCCTCGACGTGGAGGCGATGAAGATCGACCTGCTCAGCATCTCCGGTCACAAGATGTACGGGCCCATGGGCCTTGGCGCCTTGTATGTGCGCCGCCGGCCGCGCGTGCGCCTGGAGCCGCTGTTCGACGGCGGCGGACAGGAGCGGGGCATGCGGTCCGGCACCCTGCCGGGCCCGCTCTGTGTCGGGCTGGGCGCCGCGTGCGCGATCGCCGGCCGCGAGATGGCGACGGAGGCGGAGCGCCTCACGGGCCTGCGCGACCGCCTGCTCAATGCCCTACAGGCGCGCCTGTCCGGCGTTTCCGTGAACGGCGCCACCGACCGGCGCCTGCCCGGCAATCTGAATCTCAGCTTCGCGGGGGTCGAGGCGGAAGCCTTGATGCAGGCGATGCCGGGCCTGTCGGTCTCCAGCGGTTCGGCGTGCACGTCCGCGTCGGTCGAGCCCTCCTATGTGCTGCGTGCCCTCGGCCTGTCCGACGCCGCCGCACGGGCCAGCGTCCGCATTGGCCTCGGCCGTCCGACGACCGAGGCGGAAATTGACGCCGCCGCGGAAATTATTGTCGCGGCTGTTTCACGCCTGCGCGCGGGTTACGCTGCCGTCGCCCAATAGACCGTTTAATTAGTAAGTTGCGCCGCGACACGACACTCTTGCATGAAGCAAGTTTCGAGGTGCGGCCGGACACATACCGAACCGCCGATAGGGGAGCCTGGTGCCGATGCCGAAGATGGTGTTCATCGAAAAAGACGGAAACCGCAAGGAGGTGGACGCCCCTCTGGGCCTATCGGTTTTGGAGATCGCGCACCGCAACGATATCGACATCGAAGGGGCCTGCGAGGGGTCGCTGGCCTGCTCCACGTGCCATGTCATCGTCGATCCGGAATGGTATGGCAAACTGAAGGAGCCCACGGATGACGAGGACGACATGCTCGACCTTGCCTTCGGGCTCGCGAAGACCTCGCGGCTCGGCTGTCAGATCATCGTCACCGAGGACCTCGATGGCCTGACGGTCCGCCTGCCGCCGGAAACGCGCAACATGCTGCTCGATTAGAGGCGGCTGACGGTATGTCGTTTGAGCGATTTTCCGGCGTCGCCATGACATGACGGCGCATTTGCCGGGGCCGGCCGAGTACCCGATCCTGCACGGGTGGCCGGGGAACGTGATCCTGCGACCCTGGTTCGACCGCCTGGCGCTATATCTCATCGCGCGTTGGTACTTTCCGCTTTCCCGGGCTTGGGCCGCGGCGCTGGCGTGCGGCGGATCGCCCGAGCAATTCATCGCCATCACCTACACTGACGGTGCGCGCCGCCGGGTTTCGGCCGATCGGGTTCGCCGCTTGATCGAAACCGCTGCGGCGCGGCGGGTGGCCTATGACACCGCGCAAGCGGCGTGGGAGGCATCGTTGTTCGAGGCGCCGGCGCCGGCCGCGGCTGACTTGGTTGCCGCGCAGCTTCGCCGGCAAGGCGCCGCGCAGGCCTTCATGGAGGCGCGCCGGTTTGGATTGCGCCTGCACATCACCCATGCCGTGCCGCCGGTCCGGTGGAACATAGTGGGCCCGGATGACATGCCGGCCCGGCAGCAATCGCGCTTGGCCGATCCCGCCACGGCCTTTCCGGCACCGCCACCCAAGCCCGTGGCTCAGTCGCACCGC
>JAJFGI010000163.1 GCA_021776215.1 Kiloniellaceae bacterium
CGCCTTGCCGGGGTCGATACCCGCCGCGTCCCGCGCCAGATCCCTGGCTTTGCGCAGGCCGCCCAGGGCATCGACCAGACCGAGCGCCATGGCATCCTCGCCCGTCCAGACCTGACCTTTCGCCGCCGCCAGAACCTCGTCGGTCGAGAGACCGCGACCCTCCGCGACCTTGCCGGTAAAATCCTCATAGGCCCGGTCCAGCATCGACTGCAAGCTGGCCCAGCCGGCGGGGGAAAAATCGTCGTTGGCGGTCCACATATCGGCGTTGGCGCCGGCCTTCACGCCGTCCCAGGCGACACCGACCTTGTCCCACAGGCCCGTGAGCACCATCTTGCCGGCGACGATGCCGATGGAGCCGGTGATGGTCCCCGGCTGGGCCACGATCGCGGTCGCCGGCGCGGCAACGAAATAGCCGCCCGAGGCGGCGACGTTGCCCATGCTGACGATGACCGGGACACCCTCGTCGCGGGCGCGGCGCACCTCGCGCCAGATCACGTCCGAAGCGACGTACGAGCCGCCCGGGCTGTCGACGCGGAAAACGATGGCCCGCACGTCCGGGTCCTCGACCGCATCGCGTATGGCCTGGGCCACCGTATCGGCGCCCATCACCAGCGATCCGAACACCGGGTCGTTCTCACTCTCCGCCAAGGCGACGGCCCCCAGACCATAGATCAAGGCCACAACGGCGCCGTCGTCGTCCTTGTCCGTCGCGCGCACGGCCCGCGCATAGGCTGCGATGTCCATAAACGCTGCCGCGCCGTTCGTATCGGCGCGTTTGGGCGCGGTGTCTCCGGCGGCTGACAGGGCCGCGGCGCGCGCCTCGTCCAAATACCCGATGCGGTCGATCAGCTTGTGTTCCTCGGCCGCCGCGGCGCTGAACGGCGCCTGATCGACGAGGGCAGGGAACGTTTCCGGCACGATGCCCCGGTCCTCGGCGCTACCGGCGACGATTTGGCCGAGCGACGAGTCCACCAGTTGTTGCAGATTCCGCCGCTGCGGTTCCGGCAGGGCGGTGTCGGTGAACGTATTCATGACGCCCTTGTATTCCTCGCGCTGGTCGAGGCGTGGCGCGACGCCGATCTTGTCCAGAAGGCCGCGCAGGAACGGGCTTTGCAGCATGAAGCCGGTCAACGCCAGATCGCCCGAGGGCTGCATCCAGATGCTCCCGGCAGCACTGGCGATATAGTAATCGATGGTGCCGTTGCCGCCTTCGCCCAGACTCTCGGCAAAGGCCAAAACAAATTTGTCCTGGTTGCGGAAATCCTTGATGGCGTCGCGCAGCTCCTGCGCATTGGCCAGGCCAAGGGAGCCACGGCCGACGCGCAGCATGAGGCCGCGGATCCGCGGATCGCGGCCGGCGGCGTCCAGTGCCTCCAGTACGTCGCGCATGACCAGCACATCGCCCATGGAGGTCCGGGCCAACAGGCTATCGGGCCGCGTATCGACGATGCCCCGGGCGAGGTCGAGAGTCAGGACGGCGGCCGGCGGGACGTCCGCGCGGCGGCCGGTGGCAAGCGGCTCCAGCTGCCGCCACAGCAAGGCCGAACCCACGAGGGCGACGACCACCAGGAAGCCGATTGCGGCAAAAAGTCCGACCAGGGATTTGAGGAAAAACATAACGATCCGCATGCCTGAGGTCATAGGCGCCTCGGCGCCGGTTGTCGAGTCCTCAACAGGGCGGGCGCGGCGCCGGCTCACCTGCTAGAGTCGCGGGGGCGACAAAAAGGATATGGCGGTGCGGGCATGAGACGGCGGGCATGAGACGGCGGGCACGCAAGGGCGGCGGGCGGCAGATCGAGCTGGTGATCGAGGCCATCGGCGCGCGCGGCGACGGCTACGCGACGGTCGATGGACAACCGGTCTTCGTCCCCTTCACGGTTGCCGGCGATCGGGTGCTGGCGCGTGTCACCGGCACCCATGCCGGCGGCGTTCGCGCCGAAGCGGTCGAGCTGCTCGATGAAGGACCCGGGCGCGCGCCGCCGCCGTGCCCGCATTTCGGCCTGTGCGGCGGCTGTGCCTTGCAGCACCTGGACGAGGCGCACTATGTGGACTGGAAACAGGCCCTGGTCGGCCGCGCCCTGGCGCAACGCGGCATCATGGATGCGCCCATCGAACCGCTGCGACGGGTTGGTCGGCAGAGCCGCCGGCGCATGGTGTTGGCGGCGGCAAAGCATGGCGGCCGGCTGCGCCTCGGCCTGCACGAGCGGGCCAGCCACACGGTGATCGACCTGGAGACGTGCTTGCTGGTCACGCCGGGCCTATTGGCGCTGCTCCCGCCCTTGCGCACCGCGCTCCAGGTTCTACTGGCGGACGGGGAGACGGCCGACGTAACCGCCAGCGAAACGGACGGCGGGCCGGACGTGCTGATCCTGTCCCGGACCGAGCCGGGCTTGGCCGCCCGGCAGGCTCTTGCCGAGCTGGCGCAAGCCGCCGACTTGGCGCGTCTTTCCTGGGGGCCGACGGTGCGTCCCGGCGACGCGGTGGCGCCCGAGCCGGTGGCGATCCGCCGGCCGCCGACGCTCCGCTTCGGGGACGTGGTCGTCGAGCCGCCACCCGGCGGTTTCCTGCAGCCCACCGCCGAGGGCGAAAAACTGTTGGTCGCGGCGGTGCTGGCGGGCGTGCCGGCGGGGGTGGGGCGGGTCGCCGATCTCTACGCCGGCTGCGGCACCTTTACCTTTCCCATGGTCCGACAGTGCCGGGTGCACGCGGTGGAGGGCGACGACGCTGCCTTGGCCGCCCTGTGGACGGCGGCGCGCCGGGCCGATCTGGCCGGCCGTGTCTCCGTCGAGGACCGCGACTTGGCGCGCGAGCCGCTGGACGCGGCGGAGCTAAACGCGTTCGACGCGGTGATCTTCGATCCACCGCGCATCGGCGCTCGCGACCAGGCGATGGCGCTGGCCGCGTCGACGGTACCGGCGGTGGTGGCCGTCTCCTGCAATCCCGCGACATTCGCCCGCGACGCGCGCATCCTGATCGATGGCGGCTACAGACTGGCCGAGGTGTTGCCGGTCGACCAGTTCCCGTGGTCGGACCACGTGGAGCTGGTCGGCCGGTTCAGCCGTTAGCCGGGCAGCATGGTGCCGACCTGTTGCTCGGTGGCCTTGGGATCGCTAAGCAGACCGGCGCGCAGGTTGGCGGACGCCTCGTCGGGGAACACATCCTCGGTACCGGTTGCGACGGCATCGAGGGTGGCCTTGGCGATTTGCGCCGCCGGCACCTTCGGCGCATCCAAGCCGCGGGCCATGTCCGTATCGACCGGTCCGGGATAGACGCCGACCACCAGCGTGCCCTGTGCCTTCAGTTCGGCGCGCACACCCTGGGTGAGCGAATGGGTGGCGGCCTTCGAGGCACTGTACGAGGCGAGAACAGGGAAGTTCACGAAGCTCGCGATCGATGCGACGTTGACGATGGCACCGCCGCCGTTAGCTTTGAGACGGGGCGCGAAGGCGCGAATCATCGACAGGGTGCCGAAGTAATTCACGTCCATGTCGGCGTGCGCGGTGGCCGGGTCATCGGTGTTGAGGAATCCGCTGAACTGAGCGGTGCCGGCATTGTTGACGAGCAGGGTGACATCCGTCGCTTGCGCCGCCGCCGCGCGCACCGCCGCCCGGTCGGTCACGTCGAGGGCCAAGGGCACGATCCGCTCAGGGTCGGTGGCGACCAGGGCGGCCAGGCCGTCGACATTGCGCGCGGTTGCATAGATACGGGCGGCGCCGCGGTCGCGCAGCACCTCGACGATGGCCTTGCCGATGCCCCGGTTGGCGCCGGTGACGAGGGCAACTGATCCTTCAATTTTCATGCTCTTCGGTCTCCAAATTCAGGTTCGATGGGTATGGCACGGGGCCACGGTTCGCCATTTGCGGACATCCGCTTCTTGTGGCCGTTCAGGACTTGATCAACTCGGGTCCCTGACCGAAAAGAATTTTCTTCGTGTTCTCGTTCACGGTGGGGTTCGTATTCAGGGCCTTGCCCTTTTCATAGGCGCGCACGGTCGCCGGGCGCGCGGCGATGGCTTCGAACCAGCGCTTCAGGTGCGGGAAATCGTTCAGGTCCTGGTTTTGCCGCTTGTGCGACACGGTCCACGGATAGCTGGCCATGTCGGCGATGGAATAGTCGCCGGCCATGAACTCCCGATCCGCCAGGCGGCGGTTCAGCACCGCATACAGCCGCCCGGTTTCCTTCACGTAGCGGTCGATGGCATAGGGAATCTTCTCCGGTGCATAGGTGCCGAAATGATGGTTCTGCCCGGCCATCGGCCCAAGCCCACCCACCTGCCAGAACAGCCACTGCAGCACGTCGTAACGGCCGCGCAAATCGGCGGGCAGGAAGCGCCCGGTCTTTTCCGCCAGATAGAGCAAGATCGCCCCGGACTCGAACAGCGAGACGGGCGCACCACCGCCGGTTGGCTCGTGATCGACCATGGCCGGGATGCGGTTGTTCGGCGAGATCTTCAGGAAATCCGGCTTGAACTGATCGCCGGCCCCGATGTCGACGGGGATAAGCTTGTAGGGCAGACCCGTTTCTTCGAGAAACAGGACCGGCTTATAGCCGTTGGGCGTGGTCCAGAAATACAGATCGATCATAGAGTCACATCCTTGCTCAAGTGGTTGTCGTTTTGCGATTGCGTCAGTCGAGGGCCGCCAGGGTGAGGCGCACGACGTCTTCCAGGGCAGCGCGGTCGGCCTTCGCCTCGGCCATGACGCGCAGGCCATTGAGGCTGCTGACCAGATAGCGGGCCAGGGCCCGGGCATCGTGTTTCGCCGGGATCTCGCCCAACGCCTGCGCTCGTGCCACGGTATCGTGGAACGCGCTGACCATATGCTCCATGCCCGAAGCGACACGGGCCGCAGCGGCCAGGTCCCGGCCGGCGATCTCGACGGCACAGCGGCCGATGAAGCAGCCCTGCGGTTGGCCCGGCTTGGGGCTCGGCTCGAGAACCAGGGACAACGCCTCGGCGATCGCCGCGCGCGGCGATTCGGCGGCGGCCAGCTTCGCCGCCAGAAGGCCGGTGACATTGGCGCGGTAGTGATCCAGGCTGGCCAGGAACAGGTCGTGCTTGCTGCCGAAGGTCTCGTAAAGGCTGCTCTTGCTGATCCCCATGGCCTCCATGAGATCGCACAGGGACGTGCCGTCATAGCCGCGGGCCCAGAAAACGTGCATCGCCCGCTCCAGCGCCTGGTCCCGATCGAATTCCCGTGGCCGTCCCATGCCATTTCCCATGTCGTGTTTCCGCAGGTCGCGGCGGGCGATCAAGCCTATTTAGGACCGTTCGGTCCAAAATCAAGGGGCACCGAGGACTGTTCTTGCCAGGGCCTGCCACCCAAGCGGGCCTGACCCGCCGCCCAAGCGGGCAATCCGCCGTGCTATACTGGCTGGCGAAAAGAGGGGGCAAATGGACGTCCGCGACCTCTTACGATCCGAAGCTGTTGCCTGGGCGGGTGGCGCGGCCGCCATCCTGGCGGTGGCGGGGGCTGTGCACGCGTATGTCGGCTGGCTGGGCATCGGCCTTGTCGGCCTGGTGGGAATGGTGGTGTCCACGCGGTTGAGCCTGCATGGCGGCCACGCCGTCGCCGACAGCGATCACGGCACCGGCGCCGTGGGCATGCTTGCCAAACAAGTCGACGAAAAGCGATCGCACATCCGGCCGGAAGAGAAGATGGCGGCCCAGGCCGAGAAGGAGAGAGGATCGCGCGTCCTGTTCCTGATCAACACCGCATTCATCGGCATGATGGCCCTGGGGTTCGGTCTGTTTCTCCTGCATCGGATCTAGTGTGATGGTTCCGAAGTTCGTCACATTAAATGTGTCGAACTTTGGAAGCTGAATCACACTAGTCTCAAATAGGTAGTGTCCCTTTGAACCCGAAATTCGTTGCCACGAATTTCGGATTCGGGACACTAGGCTGTTAACCCACCGATTTCGATACACCGTCCGGCGGGCAAGGCGCGGACCAAAAGCGGGGTCTTGGCGAACGACGCGGTTGAACCAGTTGAATTCGAGGCCAGATGATGTATTGCAGCAAGGCGGAAACGGGCCGGCTCTCGGCAGCGTTGGCCGGCAACAAGTCAGACATCGAAGGGGCTGAACAAGATGCGCTTGAAATCTGACCGGGCAATCCTGCTGCCCGCGTGCCTGTCGTTTCTGCTTGTCGCACTCATGCCCGTGACCGCCTTTGCCGCATGCACCAGCGGCCCGGCGCCGAACGTCGATTGGTCCAGATGCCAGAAAACGCGCCTGATCCTGCGCGGCGCGGATCTCAGCGGCGCGAATTTGGAGCGTGCCGACTTGTTTTCCTCCGATCTGATGGGGGCGAACCTTGCGGGCGCCAATCTGGCGAATGCGCACATCGCGCAGGCCAGGTTCCGGCAGGCCAATCTGCGCGCCGCGACCCTGACAAAGGCGTATGGCCACCGGGCCAGTTTCGAGGAGGCAACTCTGGCCGGCGCCAACCTCGCCAAGGCGGAGCTGCCGCGCGCGACCTTTGCCCGCGCCGACCTCACCGGCGCCGACCTGTCCAAGGCCGATCTCGGCCGGGTCACCTTCACCGGCGCCTCGCTAGATGGAGCGAACCTAAGCAAGGCGCTCGTCGCCCGGGCGGATTTCACCTCGGCCACGCTCAACGGCGCGGATCTGACCGGCGCCTACACGCTTCTCGCCCAATTCGCCGGCGCCGATCTATCCGGCGCGCTCGGCCTCACCCAGGAACAACTCGATGACGCCTGCGGCGACAACGACACGGTGTTGCCGCCTGGCCTCAAGAAGCCCGCCGCTTGGCCGTGTCCTGTGGAGGAATAGGGAGCGCCTTCGCCTTCGCACATTAAGACGCAATCGACGGGCACCTAAGTAAAGAGCGCGTTTTTAATTGGGGACAGTATATATTTTTCAGTCCTGCACTCGTGCGGGCCGACCGCGCCGTCGCGGCGTAACGTCTCGACCGAGACGTCGTCGGAGTCGGGTTAGAAAACGCGTGCCGCCGAGCGGGTGGCCCGTGCGTTCGTGGCCACGGATCGCCGCGACGTCATCTGTCACCAGACCGGCGCCAAGAAACGCTTTCCAGTCATCCACGCGCGCAAGCAGCGGCGCGACGGTGACCAAGCCGTCGTTCTTCCCCTCGAGATGCGCCTTGGCGCTCGACCATGCCCAAGCGCGCGGACTTCGCACCAGCTTCGCCCGTACGGGGTTCGTCTCGACATAGCGCGCGCACGCCAGCAGATAGCCCTCATCCATCGGAAAAGACGCGAACCGGCTCTGCCACAGATGGCCGCGCCAGCCTTCGCGAGCATTGACATGCCGGGTGTACCGCCGGTGCGTTTCGCCAAGCGCGGCACGCAGGCCGTCCTCGTGCGACGGGACCAGGATGAGATGCACATGGTTCGGCATCAGACAGTACGCCCAAACCGCGGTGCCCGCCTTGGCGCACCACTCGCCCAGCAGGGTCTTGTAGGCTCTGTAGTCATTGTCGCTGAAAAACACCGGCAGCCGGCGGTTGCCCCGCTGCGTCACATGATGCGGGGCGCCGGGAATCACCAAGCGAGGCAAGCGTGCCATGACGCCAGCATACACGCCCTAGGAGGGCAGGCAATTAATTATATACTGTCCCCAATTTTCTGTCCCCAATTTTCCTGTCCCCAATTTTCATATACTGTCCCCAGTTTTCCCCTGTCCCCAATTTTCCCGTGTTGAATGGATCGGCGTGTCGTGGGACGTACGTCCCGGTGAGACCCTAGACAACCCGGAAGGAGACAGGCCAGACCATGCCGGATTGGGACCTTTTGTTTGCCTTTGTCGCCGCCACGGCTGTTTTTGCCTATATGCCGGGGCCGGCCATTCTGTATGCGGCGGCGCAGACCATGTCCCGTGGACGGCGCGCTGGCTTCATGGCGACCTTGGGTTTGCACGTCGGCGGGTTGATCCACGTCGCCGCCGCGGCGTTCGGCCTGTCCGTCGTGTTCAAGTTCGTGCCCGAGGTGTTTATGGCCGTGAAGCTGGTGGGCGCGGCCTATCTGATATGGCTTGGCATTGCCATGATCCGCCAGTCGATGGCGACCGGTGCGCTGCCTGATCTCAAAGTGAAAACGGCGCGGCGCGCCTTTCTCGAAAGCGTGCTGGTGGAAATTCTCAATCCCAAGACCGCGATTTTCTTTATCGCCTTCCTGCCTCAATTCGCCGATCCCGCCGCAACCTTCCCGATCTGGATACAGTTGCTGATCCTGGGCGCCGTCGTGAACGTCATGTTCACATCGGCCGATGTGCTCGTTGTGCTGTTTGCCGGTGCGGTGATTGGAAAGCTAGGGCGCTCGGGCCGTCTCGAAAAGATCACCCGTGTCGCCGGCGGCTCGTTGCTCATCGGCCTAGGCGGAAAGTTGGCCCTCGACAGAACGTAGATTTACGCGCCCGTCACCCGCACTGCCCGCGATGCCTCAGCGCGTGATCCGCTAGCACGATTGCCATCATGGCCTCACCCACGGGCACGGCGCGGATGCCGACGCAGGGGTCGTGGCGGCCTTTGGTGACGATCTC
>JAJFGI010000164.1 GCA_021776215.1 Kiloniellaceae bacterium
TGCGCGTTCAGGGCATGGCACAGGCCGACGCGGCCCGCGCGCTTCGGGATGCGGTTGGCCACCAAACGGTCGAGATAGGCCTCGGCGCCGGGCCCGGAGACCAGAAACTTCGAGAACGCGCTCATGTCCTGCAGGCCGACGTTCTCGTGCACGTTGCGGCATTCGGCGCCGACAGGCTCGAAATAGTTGGAACGGCGGAAGGACCATTCGTCGCGCGGTTCGGTGCCCTCGGGGGCGAACCAGTTCGGGCGCTCCCAGCCGAACTTCTGGCCGAAGACGGCGCCCAGGGCCTTCATCCGGTCGTAGCAGGGCGTGGTCTTTAGGGGGCGGCCGGCCGGCCGTTCCTCGTCGTGGTAATGGATGGTGAAGACGCTGGCGTAGGCTTCCTCGTTCTTGGTGCGCAGATAGGCCTTGCCGGCGTAGTCGCCGAAGCGGCGCGGGTCGACGCCCAGCATGTCGATGGAGGGCTGGCCCTCGACGATCCATTCGGCCAGCTGCCAGCCGGCGCCGCCGGCGGCGGTGACGCCGAAGCTGTGCCCCTCGTTGATCCAGAAATTGCGCAGGCCCCAGGCCGGCCCGACCAGCGGGCTGCCGTCGGGGGTGTAGGCGATGGGGCCGTTGATGACCTCCTTGACTCCCACCTCGCCGAAGATCGGGACGCGGTTGATGGCCGCCTCGATATGCGTCTCGATGCGGTCGAGATCGCCGGGGAACAGGTCCTTCTCGAAGGTCGCCGGGACGCCGTCGACGAAGCAGGCGGGGGCGCCCTTCTCGTAAGGGCCGAGGATGATGCCCTGGCGCTCCTCGCGCATGTAGTAGGAGGCATCGGACTCGCGCAGGATCGGCATCTCGCGTTCGCCGTTCTTCTTGCGCTCGACCAGCAGGGGGTGCGGCTCGGTGATCAGGTACTGGTGCTCGACCGGGATCGAGGGGATGTCGAGGCCGACCAGGCGCCCGGTCTCGCGGGCATAGTTGCCGGTGGCGCTGACCACATGCTCGCAGACGATATCGCCCTTGGTGGTCTTGACCCGCCATTCGCCGCTGTCGGTGCGCTCGATGGCGGTCACCGGGGTGTGCTGGTAGATGGTCGCACCCCTATCGCGGGCGCCCTTGGCCATGGCCATGGTCACGTCCGCCGGCTGAACGTAGCCATCGTCCGGGTGCAGGATGGCCCCGACCAGACCCTCGATATTGCAATAGGGCACCAGATCCTTGACCTCGCTCGGGGTGAGGAAGTCCACCTTGACGCCGATGGTCCGCGCGGTGCCGGCGTAGTGGTGGTACTCGTCCATGCGCGCGCGGTTGGTGGCCAGGCGCAGGTTGCCCACCTTGGCGAAGCCGACCGGTTGGCCGGTCTCCTCTTCCAGGGATTGGTATAGGGCGACCGAATGCTTGTGGATCTGGCCGACGCTGTAGCTCATGTTGAACAGCGGCAGCAGGCCGGCGGCATGCCAGGTGGAGCCGGCGGTCAGCTCGGTCCGCTCGCACAGGACCACGTCGGTCCAGCCCTTCTTGGCCAAATGGTATAGCGTGCCGACGCCGACCACCCCGCCGCCAATGACCACCACCCGCGCATGCGTCTTCATG
The DNA here is from genome assembly GCA_021776215.1 of Kiloniellaceae bacterium. Lineage (GTDB taxonomy): Bacteria > Pseudomonadota > Alphaproteobacteria > Kiloniellales > J153 > JAJFGI01. The sequence goes on from JAJFGI010000164.1 coordinate 1,588, forward strand.
GCTCGCCTCTCCGTCTGTCCCGTATTTCAGGGCACCTTCGCTTATAGAACAACGCCCTGCCAAACCGATAGCGACACGGGCCGGTGCGATTCCGACACCCCCTTGAGAGTGTGGGGCGGGCGCCGTTTTTCCACCTTTCCCGGTCGCGAAAACGACAGAGCAAGGGTAGCGGGGATTGGGATAATCCGGCAGTAAACGGTAGCTAGGATGACGGGCATGGGCGATATAGCGGACGACGTGGTTGCGGGCGCGGCCGGTGGCGCGGGGGCACGCGCGGGCCGGGGGCGGCGGACGCAAGGCGGGGCCGATGCCCGGCGGGCGGCGCGGCGCGAGGGCGGCGTGAAACACCTTCGCTATATCACCCGTAAGATACCGGTCTACGAGGTCCTGGACGAAGAGGGCTTGGCGTTGATCGAAAACAACGCCGATACGATCCTCGCCGAGATCGGGATCGAGTTTCGCGGCGACGAGGAAGCCCTGCGCCTGTGGAAGGATGCCGGGGCCGACGTGCAGGGCGAGCGCGTGCGCTTTCCGCGTGGGCTCTGCCGCGAACTGATCAAAACCGCACCGGCGACCTTCACCCAGCACGCGCGCAACCCGGAGCGCACCGTGGAGATCGGCGGCAAGAACACAGTCTTTGCACCGGTTTACGGGCCGCCGTTCATCCGTGATCTGGAGAAGGGCCGGCGCTATGCCACGCTCGAGGACTTCGCCAATCTGGTGAAGCTGGCTTATGCCACGCCAGCCATGCATCACTCCGGCGGGACGGTCTGCGAGCCGGTCGATGTGCCGGTCAACAAGCGCCACCTCGACATGGTCTACACCCATATCCGCTATTCCGATAAGCCGTTCATGGGCTCGGTCACCGCGCCGGAGCGGGCCGAGGACTCGGTGGCCATGGCCAAGCTGGTCTTCGGCGACCAGTTCGTCGAGGACAACACGGTGATGATCAGCCTGATCAACGCCAACTCGCCGATGACCTTTGATGCCACCATGCTCGGCGCCCTGAAGGTTTATGCCCGGCACAACCAGGCGGTGATCGTCACCCCCTTCATCCTGGCCGGGGCCATGTCGCCGGTGACCCCCGCCGGGACCTTGGCTCAAACCTTGGCCGAGGCCATGGCCGGCATGGCCTTCGCGCAACTCGTGCGGCCGGGGGCACCCGTGGTGTTCGGCTCCTTCGCCAGCTCCATCTCCATGCAGTCGGGGGCGCCGACTTTCGGCACGCCTGAGCCGGCGCTGGTGCTTTACGGTGCCGCCGCCCTGGCGCGGCGGCTAGGGGTGCCGTTCCGCTCCGGCGGCTCGCTGTGCGCCGGCAAGATCCCGGATGCCCAGTCGGCCTATGAAAGCGCCCAGACCCTGCTGCCCACCGTGCTGGCGGGCGCCAATTTCGTGCTGCACTCGGCCGGCTGGCTGGAAGGCGGCCTGGTCTCCTCCTACGAGAAGTTCATCATGGACGCCGACCAGCTCGGCATGATGCAGGTGTTGTGCGAAGGGTTCGATCTGTCCGAGAACGGCCAGGCCCTGGATGCCATACGCGAGGTCGGGCCGGGCAGCCATTTCCTGGGCTGCGCGCACACCCAGGCCAATTTCGAGACCGCTTTCTATCGCTCACCCATCGCCGACAACAACAGCTTCGAGCAGTGGGAGGCGGAAGGCGCCAAGGATACGGCGCAACGGGCCAACATCCGCTGCCGTAAGATCCTGGCGGAATATGAGGCGCCGCCGCTGGATGCGGCCATAGACGAGGCGCTGCGGGCCTTCATCGATAAGAAAAAGGCGTCCATGCCCGACGCGTTCGCGTGAAGGTTTCGGCGCTGTTCTAACCGCGGTCGCGCGTGCGGATGACTAATTTCAAGCCCGACCATACCTCGTCGACGGCACACACCTTGACATCCACCAGTCCACCGCTCAGGGCCGCGGCCCTGATCGTATCCTCGGTAACATCGGTGGCGACCTTTGCCACCTTCTTGGGCCACGAGACCCAGATCATGCCGGCCGGGGCAATGCGCGCGCGGAGCTTTCCCAATCGTGTTGTCAGATCGGCCTGCCGGACAACAAAAAGATGAACCACGTCGGCGCGCCGCGCATTGGCTCCGGCAATGCGGACACCCTCGGGCAGGGGCCCGAGCAAGTCCCAATAGTGGCTGGGCGCACCGATGGCCTGGAGGACGGCGCCGGGCTTGATTCCAAGCTTGCGGATCAGTGGCGTACCGGAATAACCGGTTGGGGTGGGTGGCATCGGTAACTTGCCTATGTCTACGGCGTAGCCAAGCATTTTGGAACAGGCTTGGGTGCGCACGAGCCCGCTTGGCGGCCGAACCGATTCCGGATTAGCTTCCGCCGTGGGCTACGCTTGTGTCGCGCAGCTCCGTCGAGGCGGTACGCTCGGCTACAATTTCTTGCCGGACAGGACGGTTGAGTTGGCGCGGTAGCCGTCGCTGGGCACTTCCCAGATGATGCTGTCTTTCCCGCCGGAGAGGATATTGTAGCAATCCCAGCCGGACCCCTGCCACCAGGAGCAATACTGATCCTTTTCGGCATCGACCTTCCATTTGCCGACCGACGGCGGCGATCCTTCAGCGACGTACGTGGTGCCACCGTCAGGGGCGAAATACTGCTTGAAGGCCGTGCCCTTCCAGTCTCCGTCGACCGTGTTGCCGGACAGCGCTTGTTCTATCTCGGGCGCGCTCAGTTTGCGCTCTTCGGCGCTGGCGTTGCCGGCCAGGCCGACGGCAACGGCGGCCACGAAGAGGGGCGCAGTGATGGACCTAAGGGCTTGTAACATCTAATCCTCCTTGGTTAGGGCGTGCCTTGGAACGCACAATCCGCAATCCAGGACCCGATGACGGTCTTGGCCGCCAGGTTACACGGGGGCAGGCACCGGAATGGCGATCTCGGCCCTCTCATCGGCTCGGGCGCGCGCCTCGGCGGCGGCGGTGGCGGCCAATTCGTGCCGCCGGCGCACCTCGTAGACGATGGCGGCGAGGATGGTCACGCTGATCAGGATAAGGCCCAGGGCGTTGACCGCGGGGGTCACGCCGGTGCGCACCTTGGAGGCGATATAGACGGTCAGGGTCGTGTCGAAACCGCGCACGAAGATAGTCGTGTTGTAGTTCTCGAACGATTGCAGAAAGGCGATCAGACATCCCGCCAGAATGGACGGCCGCAGGAACGGCAAGGTCACTTTGCGGAAAGCTTGCAGATGAGTGGCGCCCAGATCCAAGGCGGCTTCTTCCAAGGTGCGGTCGAAGCGCTGCATGCGCGCCATGACCATCAACATGACATAGGCGGCAATGAACGAGCTTTGCGCCAAAATCATGAGCGGCACGCCGCCGGTCACGCCGTAGGGCCGCCAAAAGATGAGAGTCGAGATGCCGATGATGACGCCGGGCGTGAGCAGGGGCGAGACCATCACGCCGTAGATGAACGGTTTGGCGCGGGTCTGCAGGTCGGCCAGGAACAAGGCGGCGGCGACGCCGATGGGGACCGCGACCAGGACCACGCCGAGGCCGACGGCGAAGCTCGTCCACAACGCGTTCCACATCTGGCTGTCGGCGGCCAGCGCCGAGAACCACTTCAAGGTCGTGCCCTGCCACGGGGTCACGGTGGGGAAGCGGCTGGCATTGAAGGTCGCCACGCCCATGACCGTGAGCGGCAGGAAAAGATACAGGAAAAAGACGCCGATATAGGCGCGGGTGAAGAAATCGGCGAAGCGTTGCGCGCTCATTTCGCGATGTCCCCCAGGCCGACGCGGAACAGGCGCATCAT
>JAJFGI010000165.1 GCA_021776215.1 Kiloniellaceae bacterium
CCCGGCGCGCCCATGCCGCCGGCGTTATCCTCGCCCATGACGATGACCGTGGGATCGCGGCGCATTTCCTGCGCCAATGCTTCGTTGATCGCCTGGCGGTATGATTTCTTGGCCATGATTGCCGCCCTCCCTCAGTAAGACACGTAGACGTCGGTGAGCAGGTCGTCGCCGGTCGGCGGCGGCGCGGCGTTCGCCTCCGCCACCGCCCCATCGATGAAGGCGGTGACGTCGGCGTCGATCTTGTCGAGCTGGCCGGCATCGAGTAGTCCCGCTTCGGTGACTCGCTTGCGGAAGTTCTTCAGGGCATCGTGGTCGCGGCGCAGCGCCTCGATCTCGCCGTCGCTGCGATAGGTCATGGCATCGCCCTCGAAGTGCCCGAAATACCGGTTGAGCTTGACGTGCAGCAGGCTCGGACCTTGCCCCGCCCGGGCCCGCTCGATGGCTTCCTGTGCCGCTTCGTAGACGGCGAAGAAGTCGTGCCCATCCACCTTCTTGCCGGGCATGCCGAAGGCTTCCGCGCGCTTGGTCTGGCTGCCGCCAACCGACCATTCGCTGGCGGTCGATTCGGCATAGCCGTTATCCTCGACGACGAAGATCACCGGCAGGTTCCAGACCTTGGCCAGATTGTAGGACTCCAGGGTCGTGCCCTGGTTCGATCCGCCGTCACCGACGAACGCGACGGCAACGCCGCCCGTCTTCAAGGTCTTGGCGGTCAACGCCGCGCCGCAGACGAGCGGCGGCCCGCCGCCGACGATGCCATTGGCACCCATCATCCCCTTGGACAAATCGGCAATGTGCATGGAACCGCCCTTGCCGCCACAGAGACCGTCCTTTCGGCCGTAGATCTCCTTCATCATCGCTTTGACGTCACAGCCCTTGGCGATGCAATGGCCGTGGCCGCGATGGGTGCTGCCGATGCGGTCCTTGTCGCCGAGATGCATGCACACGCCAACCGCGGAGGCTTCCTCGCCGGCGTAAAGATGGACAAAGCCTGGAATGGTGCCGCCGGCAAATTCCGTGTGCACCCGCTCTTCGAATTCGCGAATGGTGCGCATTTGAGTATAGGCCTTGAGCAGGTCCTGCCGATTCGATTGCAGCATCGGTTCGTATCCTCCCGTTGTGCTCGCAGCGTGGGCCGGGAAAATCGGCACACGCCTAAGCATTGCGGGACCCGGGCGGACCGCGCCCCGGGTCGTCAGCATAAACCTGATCGACGGCGAAAGTATCGCGCGAATTCGAAAAACCCGGACCTGTCACGCGTCCGAATCGGTGTGCGCCTTTTGTAGCTCCAGCGCTCGGGCATAGACCCGTTGGCGCGGCAGGCCGGTGACCGCGGCGACGGCGGCGACCGCGTCGCGCAGGCTGTTCGTCGTCAATGCCGTGCGCAACCGGGCGTCGAGATCGTCGCCGTCGACTGCCGCTGTTTTCTCCGCCGGCGGGCCGATGACGATGACCGCCTCGCCGCGCGGCGGACCGGCCGCCTGGTAGTGCGCGGCCAGGACATCGAGGGTGCCGCGCCGCGTCTCCTCGTGCAGCTTGGTCAATTCGCGCGCCACCGCCGCCGGGCGGGGCCCCAGGGTGGCGGACATGTCGGCAAGGGTGGCGGCCAGACGGCGCGTGGACTCGAAGAAGATCAGGGTGGCGGGCACCGGCGCCAACTCGGCCAGGGCCTGGCGCCGCGCCGCCGCCTTGCCCGGGAGAAAGCCGGCGAAGAGAAACCGGTCGCTGGGCAGGCCGGAGACGAGCAGCGCCGCCAGGGCCGCCGACGGGCCGGGCACCGCGGTTACCGGCAAGCCGGCGGCGGCGGTCTCCTCCACCAATTTATAGCCGGGATCGGAGATCAGCGGCGTGCCGGCATCGGCGACCAGCGCCACGGCTTCGCCACACTTCATCCGTTCTATCAGCCGTGGCCGCGCCCGCTCGGCGTTATGCTCGTGGTAGGCGGTCAGGCGCGCGCGCAGACCGTGCGCGGAGAGCAGCCGGCGGGTGACCCGCGTATCCTCGCAGGCGACGACGTCGGCCTTGCTCAAGTGATCGAGCGCGCGCAAGGTGATGTCCGCCAGGTTGCCGATGGGGGTGGCGATCAGGTAGAGGCCCGGGGCGAGCGCCGGGGTGGGCACCGGGCCGGACCCCGAACGCATGGCCGGTTTACTTCGAGGCGCCGGACAGCTAGGGTCGGCGCGCTTTGAGGACGACGGATTCGCTGGTGATTTCTGAGACATCGGTGCCGCGCTGCCGCCGGCCTGCCCATCGCGGGCCGATCGCCCTGGCTCTGGGCGTGCTGTTGGTGCTCGCCGCCTGCCAGACGCCCAGCGTACCGAAGAGTATTCCCCCGGCGCAACCCGCCCCCGAAACAACCGAGGTGCTGCCCGAAGCCTTGGGGGGTCCGTTACGCGCCGAGACGGCGGAGCTGCCTGCCGGCGGCGCCGTGGTTACCCAGACAGATCTCGATTCGCGCATCCGCGTCGGCCTGCTGCTGCCCTTGAGCGGGCCGCAGGCGCGCCTGGGTCATGCTTTGCTCAATGCCGCGCAAATGGCGCTGTTCGATGTTGGGGGCGACGGCTTCGCCCTGGTGGTCGGGGATACGTCCAGCACGCCGGAGGGGGCGGTGACCGCAACCGAGGAGGTGTTGGCCAAGGGCGCGCAACTAATCCTTGGGCCGCTTTTCGCGACCTCCGTCGAGGCGATGACGGCAACGGCGCGCACCGCCAATGTCAACGTGATCGCTTTTTCCAACGACCGCTCGGTCGCCGGCGACGGGGTTTTCGTGGTCGGTCTGGCGCCGCAGCCCCAGATCAGGCGCCTGGTCGGGTATGCCGTCAGCCAGGCGTTGACCCGACTGGCGGTGCTGGCTCCGGATACGCCGTACGGTGCCGCGGTGGTCGAGGCGACCCGGGAGACGGCGGCCCGCACCGGGGCCGTGGTCTCGCGGGTCGTGCTCTACAAAGGAAATGCGGCGGATCTGACTCCCGAGGTGCGGTTGCTGGCCGACTACGATTCCCGGCATCAACAACTGCTGAAGCAGCGGCAAATTCTCGCCGGCCGCGATGACGACGCGGCGAAACTGGCGCTCAAGCGGCTCGACGGCCTGGAGACCCTGGGGCCGCCCGATTTTCAGGCCGTGATCCTGCCCGACGGCGGCACGCGCCTGCAGGCGGTCGCGCCGTTGCTGGCCTATTTCGACGTGGACCCGGCGGAGATTCGGTTTCTCGGCACGGCCCTGTGGGATGATCCGGAGCTGCGCAGCGAGCCGGCCCTGCAGGGCGGCTGGTTCACGGCACCGCCGCCCGGCCTGTGGACGACCTTCCGCGAACGCTATCAAAAAACCTTTGGCGATGCGCCGCCGCGTCTGGCGACATTGGCTTACGATACGGCGGCGCTGGCCGCGGTGCTCGCCCGCCGGGCCCTGGAAACCGGCCAGGAACCCGACTTCAGCCAAACCGCTCTGACCCAGCCGAGCGGCTTTTCCGGCATCGATGGAGTCTTCCGCTTCCTGCCGACCGGCGAGGTGGAGCGCACCCTCGCCATCCTCGAAATGCGCCGCGACGACTTCAAGGTGATCGACGAGGCGCCGCGCAACTTCCAGCAGCTCGTCAACTAAATCTAGGCGAGCAGGTAAATCTAGGCGAGCAGGCGCGCGAGGAGCGCGTCGAGGCGCAGGCGGCCCGCGTCGGTGGCGCGCAAGGCCTCGGCGTCCAGCTCCAGGAAACCGCCCTCGATCAATTGGCGCAGCGCGGTGTTAGGCAGCACCTCTTCCGGCTCGGCGCCCACCTCTTGCCGGAAGGCGGTGCGGTCGATGCCCGCGCGGAGACGCAGGCCCATCATCACCATCTCGGCCAGGCGCTCGTCAGGGCCGATATCGCGGCGCTCGCGGGTGGCGTGACCGGTGCTCTCGACGGCGGCGAGCCACGCCTCGGGGGCGCGGTGCTGACGGGTCGCGATCTTGCGCCCGGTGGCGGTCCCGTCGCGCAGACTTATACGGCCGTGCGCGCCGGGGCCGACACCCACATAGTCGCCATAGCGCCAATAAGTGAGATTGTGCCGGCATTCCTCGCCGGGGCGCGCGTGGTTGGAGATTTCGTAGGCCGGCCGGCCGGCGGCGGCAAGCACGTCCTGGGTGGCCTCGAACAGATCGGCAGCCCGGGTTTCGCCGGGCGGGACGAGCTCGCCGCGCCGCCAGGCGCCATGAAAGACGGTGCCCTCCTCGATGGTCAACTGATAGAGCGAGAGATGCGCCGGGTCTTCCGCCAGCGCGCGCGCCAGTTCGGCCTCCCAGGCGGCGACGGATTGGCCCGGCCGGGCATAGATCATATCGAAAGACCAGCGGGCGAAATGCCGGCGCGCCACGGCCACGGCGGCCAGGGCCTCGCGGGCGCTGTGCTGGCGGCCGAGAAAGGCCAGCGCCGCGTCGTCGAGGGCCTGGACTCCCAAGGAAACCCGGTTGACCCCGGCGGCGCGGAAGGCGGCGAAACCGGCGGCCTCCACCGAGGTGGGATTGGCCTCCAGGGTAATCTCCGCATCGCCCGCGAGAGGCCAGCGGTCGCCGATGCGCTCGATCGCCGCGGCGACCGTCTCGGGCGCCATGAGCGAGGGGGTGCCGCCGCCGAAAACGATGCTGGTCACCGGCCGATAGCTCGTTTCGGAAGCGTAATGATCCAGCTCGGCCAACAGGGCGCGCCGCCAGCGGGCGTGATCTATTGTTTCGCGGACGTGGCTGTTGAAATCGCAATAGGGACACTTGGCGCGGCAGAACGGCCAGTGCACGTAGATGCCGAAACCGGCGCGCGCGGCCGTTTGCGGCTGGACCGCTGCGGCGGACGCCGGCGCGCTCATCGCAGATCCGCGACGCCGCGCGCCAGCACCTTGGCGAAGGCGCGGGCGCGGTGGCTGATGGCGTGCTTGGCCGCCGGGTCCATCTCGCCGAAGGTCAGGGAGCCCCCTTCGGGCACGAACATGGGATCGTAGCCGAAGCCTTTGGTGCCGCGCGGCGGCCAAACCAGGGTGCCGTCCACCCGGCCTTCGAATGTCTCGTACCGGCCGTCGGGCCAGGCCAGGCAGAGGACGCAAATAAAGGCGGCCGACCGGTCCGCGGCCCCGGCAAGCTCCCGCTCGATGCGCTGCATGGCGACGGTGAAATCCTTGTCCGGCCCGGCCCAGCGGGCCGAATAGATGCCCGGCTGGCCGCCGAGGGCGGCAACGCAGATACCGGAATCATCGGCCAAAACCGGCAGACCGGATGCGTTTGCCGCGTCGGTCGCCTTCAAAATCGCGTTCTCGGCGAAGGTGGCGCCGGTTTCCTCCGGCTCGGGCAGGCCGAGGCGCGCCGCCGAGACCACGCTCAGGCCATGCGGGGCCAGCAAGTCGGCGATTTCCCGCACCTTGCCGGGATTGTGGCTGGCGATGACCAGCTTACCGCCACTCATCCGGCCAACGCTCATCCCGTGCGCGGCCTCAATCCGCTAGTCGCAGGGCCCGGCGCTGCACGGCGGCGAGCTCGCGAATACCCACCTCCGCCAACTCGAACAGGGCATCGAACTGGACCCGGGGAAACGGCTCCTGCTCGGCGGTCATCTGCACTTCGACGATGCCGCCATGGCTCGTCAGCACGAAGTTGGCATCGGCCTGGGCGGTCGAATCCTCGGCATAATCCAGATCGAGGACCGCCTGACCCTCCCAGATGCCGCAGGAAACGGCAGCGACCTGGTCGGTCAGGGGGATGGCACTCAACGCCCCGATCTCCTGCATGTGGCGGAACGCCAGGTACAAAGCCACATAGCCGCCGGTAACCGCTGCCGTGCGGGTGCCGCCGTCGGCCTGCAGCACGTCGCAGTCGATGCGGATCTGCCGCTCGCCGAAACCGGAGAGATTCGCCACCGCTCGCAGGGAACGGCCGATCAAGCGCTGGATTTCCTGGGTTCGGCCGGATTGGCGGCCGCGCGCGGCCTCGCGGTCCATGCGGCTGCCGGTGGCCCGCGGCAACATGCCGTATTCGGCGGTAATCCAGCCTTTGCCGGTATTGCGCAGCCAGCCGGGCGTACTCTCCTCGACCGAGGCCGTGCATAGCACATGGGTGTCGCCGAAGCGTGCCAGGCACGACCCCTCCGCGAACTTGTTGACGTCGATGTCGAGGGCGATCGGGCGCAAAGACGCCGGGGTGCGGCCGGACGGACGCATAATAAAAAACCTCTTTCGGTTGCGGAAGCCGGGGCGCAAGCTAACGCACGGCGTCATTGCCGTCTACTGGGCCGCCGGGCCTGTCCTGGACAGGCCCTTCGTTGACGTACCGCCCCGCCGCACCTACATTCCGGGTCGCCCGCCCGGGCATCGTGCTACCGGCACCACGTCACGGGCGCGGCCAATGGATTTGCCATGATAAAGCAGCAGCCAGCGCGTACCAGCGAGATCGCCGCCGTGATCCAGGATATGAACGAGCGGTCGCGCGAGATCTTTCGCCATATCGTCGAGGCCTACGTGGAAACCGGCGCGCCCATCGGCTCGCGCTCGATCTCGCGCCGCCTTGGCATGTCCTTGTCACCGGCGACCATCCGCAACGTCATGGCGGATCTGGAAGATCTGGGCCTATTGCAGGCACCGCACACGTCCGCCGGCCGCCTGCCGACGGATGTGGGCATGCGCATGTTCGTGCATGGCCTCCTGGAGCGCGGCAACCTGACCCAGGACGAGCGCCGGCATATCGAAAGCCAGTGCGTGGCCTCCGGCCGCAGCATGCCGGAGGTGCTGGAGGAAGCGACCGGCATGCTCTCCGGCCTGTCGCGCTGCGCCGGGCTGGTGGTGGCGCCGAAGTTGAACGAGCCGCTCAAGCACATCGAGTTCGTGTCGCTCGGTCCGGGCCGGGCGCTGGTGGTGTTGGTGTCCGCCTCGGGCACGGTCGAGAACCGCATCATCGATGTGCCGGCCGGCTTGCCCGCGGCGTCCCTGGTGGAGGCCACCAATTATCTCACCGCGCGCCTGGTCGGGCGCTCGTTGGTCGAAGCGCAGACCAGCATCCGCAAGGAGCTGGACGAGCACCGAACCCAACTCGATACCCTGGCCTCGCGCGTGGTCGAACAGGGTCTGGCCACCTGGAGCAAGGATGAGCGTGGCGGCGTTCTGATCGTCCGCGGCCAGGCGCAATTGCTCGAGGACGTCACGGCCCTGGAGGATCTGGAGCGGATCCGCCACCTCTTTTCCGCCTTGGAGACCAAGCAGGCGCTGTTGCGCTTGCTCGATCTGACCGACACGGCCGAGGGTGTGCAAATCTATATCGGCACCGAGAACGATCTGTTCGGCCTGTCCGGATGCTCCATGGTGATTGCCCCCTACGGCAACAGCCAGCAGCGCATCGTCGGCGCCATCGGCGTCATCGGCCCCACCCGCATCGACTATGCCCGCATCATTCCCATGGTCGACTACACGGCCAAGGTGATCGGGCGGCTCATCGGATAGAAGGAAAGCCCCGGTAGTATGAACCGTAAGCGCGACCAACACCCAGACACCGCCGCACCCGATACCGCCGCCGAGACGGGCATGCCGGCTGACGAGTTCGACTCTCCGGACGGAGAGGACGCCGAGTCACCGGCAGAGGACCTGGCTGCCGACGTCGAGAACGAGGTGGCGGTGCTGAAGGACCAGTTGCTCCGGGCGCTGGCGGAGATCGAAAACATCCGCCGCCGGTCCGCGCGCGAGCGCGAGGATGCGGTCAAGTATGCCGCCGTCCCGTTGATCAAGGATCTCGTCGTTGTCGCCGACAACCTGCGCCGGGCCCTGGGCAGCGTGCCGGCGGACGCGGTGGAGGGCAACGAGCAGCTCAAGACGCTTCTCGACGGCGTCGAGATGACGGAAAAGGAATTGCAGAGCGTATTTGTCCGCCATGGCATCGAGCGCATCGATCCCATGGGCGAACGCCTGGACCCGCATTTCCACGAGGCCATGTACGAGGTTCCCGATGCGAGCGTGCCGGCGGGAACGGTGGTCCAGGTGCTGCAAGCCGGTTACAAGCTGCGCGAACGGTTGATCCGCCCGGCCCAGGTGGGCGTCGCCAAGGGCGGGCCGAGCGCCGCCGCCGCATCGCCCGATGGCCCCGGCGAGACGAACACGGATGGCACCGACGGCCGTGGCGGGAACCGCCGGCCGGAGCCGGGTCGCCGCTACGACACGTCGGCGTAAGGCGCCCTCGTTCGGTGTCCCCGTTGCCGGCATGAGCAAGGCCTTCACCAAGGAATCGGACACCGAGGACCCTACCGACTCCGTCGAGGCGCCGGATGCCTTGCCGGCGGGCGCGAAGAACTACATCACGCCGCCGGGCTTGATCCGGTTGCAGGACGAACTGCGGCATCTGCGCACGGTGGAGCGGCCCAAGGTGGTGGACGTTGTCGCCTGGGCCGCCGGCAATGGCGACCGGTCGGAGAACGGCGACTACATCTACGGCAAGAAGCGGCTGCGCGAAATCGACCGCCGTATCGCATTTCTGCGCAAGCGTCTGGAGATCGCCCATGTCGTCGATCCACGGCAACAACAGGGGCTGGACCGGGTCTTTTTCGGGGCCACCGTGAGCTATCGCGACGCCGGCGGCCGCACGCACACGATTCGCATTGTCGGCGCGGACGAAACGGCGGATACGCCGGAGGCGGTGAGCTGGATCTCCCCCATCGCGCGGGCCTTGCATAAGGCCGGTGCCGGCGACCGCGTCGAGGTCCGCACGCCGCGCGGCGTCGAGGCCATAGAGGTTCTTAAGGTATCCTATCCGCAACCGTGACAAGCGGCGGGGCGAGCGCGTCAGCGGTGGGATCGTGCGCCCGGTAGGCGCGCTTGGCCGCCGCCGGGGCGCGCACTGCATAGCAGTAGACGCAGCCGTGCGGGCAGGTGTCGTAGGCGCCGATGTCGCGCGATTCGGCGCACAGGCAGCCGGGCCGGTTGCCCTTGGTCTTCGCCGCGATAGGCCGGCCGGCCACGTCGGACAGGCGCGCCGCATCGATGCACCGCGCCGGCGTCAGACCGGATACAGGCAGATCCGGCTGCGCGCAGAGGGTCGGGACCAGGCCATGATCGGCGGCGATCGCCGCCAACTCGGCCAGCAAGTTCTGTTTGACCGGCGCCACCGGATCCTCCCAGGTGAAGCCGTGCCGGGCCGCCGCGTGGGCCGTGTTGCGGCTGGTCTTGGCATAGATCTGGGCGAACGACAGAACCACCTCGTCCACCGCGCCGGCCAGGGCGGCGGCCAGGCGCGCGAAGGTTTCCCGGTGCCAGGCAGGCGGGGTGAGCGATGTGAGCAGCACCGGGTCATAGCGCCAGATACAGGCCCGCCGGCCATAGCGGTCGGCGAGCATCCGCAGCGTCTCTATGGATCGTTTCGAATTCGTAACGGATGGTTCAAGGGCTCGGGGATAGCCGGTGATGGTGTACTGGACGACGAAGGGGATGCCATGCTCGGCGACCTCGGCCAGCGCTTTGGTGAAGGGCGCGGCGTTGCGGGTCCAGAAGACGAAACCGTCGAGCGCGTCGGGGCTGAGCGCGACGGTGCTCGGTGGTCCGCCGTACGGGTTGGCGACTTGGCAGTGTCCCGCCGCCAGGCGCCGCCGGAACCAATCGCCGTAGAAGGCCGGAATGTCGGTACGATAGCTGGCGGAGACGATCACGGCGGCGATTTGCTATCCGTGGTCTCGCCGCGGCGGTGCGCTTGGCACCGCGCCTCGCGGATGCCCAGCCAGCGGAAAAAGGCATAGATCGCCCCGCCGATCAGGGCCATGCCGATGCCCAGGCGGCTCAGGGCCGGGTCCTGGGCCAGGGTCTCGCCGGCAATCGCCAGAACGGCGCCGCAGACGACGGTGGCCACCATCACCCACAGGATGAGGCGATAGATGCCGTTACTGGGCAGGGGTGGGCTGGCGCGGCGCATGGCCCTGTTTCCGCGGTTGTTGGAATGTCGGCCAGTGTGGCGGGCGGGGCCCCGGTGGGCAAGGCCCCCCTGGGGCGGATGGGGTCTGATTTGGTGGCGATTGAAGGCCATTCTCGGCTTGCAGGCGGCGCCCGCGACCCTATATATCCCGCGAAGCGTCATGGTTTTGTGACGGGTATCGGATGGGGACCCAAACGGCGGTGCTTCCCTGGGAAGGTCGCCCGAGCGGTCTGCTAAGGAGTGAGGAGAGACATGAGTAAAGTTATCGGCATCGATCTCGGCACCACGAACTCGTGCGTCGCGGTCATGGACGGCAAGACCGCCAAGGTCATCGAGAACAGCGAGGGCGGCCGGACGACCCCCTCCATGGTCGCCTTTACCGAGTCCGGCGAGCGCCTGGTCGGCCAGCCGGCCAAGCGCCAGGCAGTGACCAACCCGGAAAACACCCTGTTCGCCATCAAGCGCCTTATCGGCCGGCGCTTCAACGATCCGATGACGAAGAAGGACATGGATCTTGTCCCCTACAAGATCGTCAAGGCGGACAACGGCGATGCCTGGGTCAAGGCGCACGACGAGACCTATAGCCCCTCGCAGGTCTCCGCCTACATCCTGCAGAAGATGAAGGAGACGGCGGAAAGTTTCCTCGGCGAAACGGTCACCAAGGCGGTGATCACCGTGCCCGCCTATTTCAACGATTCGCAGCGCCAGGCGACCAAGGACGCCGGTAAGATCGCCGGCCTCGAGGTCCTGCGCATCATCAACGAGCCGACGGCCGCCGCCCTTGCCTATGGCATGGAAAAGCGCGGCAGCGGCATTATCGCCGTCTACGATCTGGGCGGCGGCACCTTCGATATCTCGGTCCTGGAAATCGGCGACGGCGTCTTCGAGGTGAAGTCGACCAACGGCGATACCTTCCTCGGCGGCGAGGACTTCGACCAGCGGGTCATCGACTATCTGGCCGATGAGTTCAAGAAGGAGCAGGGCATCGATCTGCGCCAGGACAAGCTGGCCCTGCAGCGCCTGAAAGAGGCAGCGGAAAAGGCGAAGATCGAGCTGTCGTCCGCGAACCAGACCGAAATCAACCTGCCCTTCATCACCGCCGATCAAAGCGGGCCCAAGCATCTCAACATCAAGCTCACCCGCGCCAAGCTCGAGGCGCTGGTGGACGAGCTGGTGCAAAAGACGGT
>JAJFGI010000166.1 GCA_021776215.1 Kiloniellaceae bacterium
TGCATCACGATCTTGGGGGCCTGGCGGTCGGTGCTGCTGAGGCGGGCCGAGACCTTGTCCCAGACCTGGCGGGCGATGGCCACGTAGGTCTTGGCATGCGGGCTGTCCGGGTGCGAGACGACGATGGGCCGGCCGCTGTCCGAGGTCTCGCGGATCTCAATATCCAGCGGTAGTTCACCGAGAAAATCGACTCCCAGCTTCTCCGCCTCGCGGCGGGCGCCGCCGTGACTGAAGATCTGCGTCTCGTGGCCGCAATTGGGGCAGATGAAGGTGCTCATGTTCTCCACGATGCCGAGCACTGGCACATCCACCTTGCGGAACATGTTCAAGCCCTTGCGGGCATCCAAGAGGGCGATGTCCTGGGGTGTCGAGACGATGACGGCGCCGGTCAGGGGGACCTGCTGGGACATGCTCAACTGCGCATCCCCCGTGCCCGGCGGCATGTCGACCACCAGGATGTCCAACTCGCCCCAGGCGACATCGCGGAGCATCTGCTGCAAGGCGCTGGTGACCATGGGGCCGCGCCAGATCATCGGCGTGTCCTCGGCCACCAGGAAACCCATGGACATGCACTTGACCCCGTACCCTTCCAGCGGCGTCAGGATCTTGCCGTCCGGGGAACTCGGCCGGCCGCTGATGCCGAGCATGCGGGGCTGCGACGGCCCGTAGATGTCGGCATCGAGCACGCCGACGCGCAAATTCAAGGTCGCCAGGGCCAGCGCCAAGTTGGCGGCGGTCGTCGATTTCCCCACACCGCCCTTGCCGCTGGCGACGGCGACGATGGAGCGCACGCCCGGGACCAGGGGCTTGGCCGCGGTGCTACCTGGCTGGGCGCCGCCGGGCCGGGCGCCGCCGGCTCGGGGGGCGGCTTGCGGGCCAGGCGCGGGGGCCGATCCTCCCGCCTTCTGCGCTGTGAGGACGGCGGTGACCGAAACGACGCCGGGCAGGTCATGCACCGCCTTTTCGGCGGCCTTGCGCAACGGCTCCATCTTCGCGCCGACGGCCGGATCGACCTCGATCACGAATCCGACGTTGCCGTCCTTCACGACCAATCCGGAAATCATTTCCAGACTGACGATATCCTTTTGTTTTGCCGGCTCTATCACGGACTTCAGCGCCGTCATGATGTGCTGCTCGGTGACTTGGCTCATACGTAGCTCATCCTTGAAAACCTCGGGCCCTTGCCAATATGGCGGTCAGGGCGCGTATTCGACCGGTACCCGCGGCGGAAGACTTCCGCTGGCTCCGCGCGGCATACGTGATATAAGGCCTCGCGCCGGTTATTGAAACTAGGCGCTTGGCGAAAGGCAGCGAGGGAGAACGGATGCCCTGGGAAAACAAAGGCGGCGGCGGCGGTGGTCCTTGGGGCGGCGGCGGTGGCTCTAATGGCGGCGGCCCCTGGGGTCGTGGCAGTGGCGGCGGCGGTGGCCAGAAGCCGCCGGATCTGGAAGAAATCATTCGACGCGGGCAGGACCGCTTCAAGGGTTTTCTGCCGAGCGGCGGAATCGGCGGCATCGGCCTGGGCATCATCCTTCTTGTCGCCTTTGTGCTGTGGATGGCGACCGGCCTGTATCGCGTCCAGCCGGACGAGCAAGGGGTGGTCCTGCAGTTCGGCAAGTGGGTGACGACGACCCAGCCCGGCCTGCGCTGGCATCTTCCGTACCCGATCGAAACCGTCGAGACGCCCAGCGTCGAGAATATTCAGGCCATCGATATCGGATTCCAGTCCGTGGGCGCCGACCGAAGCCGCACTCAGCGCCGCGATGTGGCCGAGGAAAGCCTCATGCTCACCGGCGACCAGAACATCATCGACATCGACTTCACGGTGCAGTGGAAGATCGCGGATGCCGGCCGGTACCTGTTCAACATTCGCGATCAGGAAGCAACCGTGAAAATCGCCGCGGAAAGCGCCATGCGCGAGATCATCGGCCGCACCGACATCCAGCCGGCCTTGACCGAGGCGCGCCAAGAGGTCGAGGCAAAAGCCCGAACTCTCTTGCAAAGCATGCTCAACGAGTACGAGGCTGGTATTGAGATCACTCAAGTGCAGCTTCAGGACGTGCTGCCGCCGGCGCCGGTCATCGATGCGTTCGACGATGTGCAGCGTGCCCGGCAGGACCTGGACCGTTTGCGTAATGAGGCGGACGCCTACCGCAACGACGTGCTGCCACGGGCGCGCGGCGAGGCACAGCGCATGATCCAAGAGGCTCAAGGCTATCGCGAGCGGCTTGAGAACGAGGCCGAAGGCGAGGCCCAGCGTTTCCTCTCGGTCTACACCGCCTACAAGGACAACCCGGAGGTGACGAAGCGGCGTATGTATTTGGAAACCATGCAAAATGTCCTCAGCGATATCGACAAGGTCATTCTGGACAAGGGCCAAGGCGTGGTGCCGTACCTGCCGCTCAACGAGCTGCGTCGAGGTGGCGACGGCGGGCGGGCTGCCAATCCAGCCCGCTCGACCGTGCAGTAGAGCGGGGACGCAGACATGAGTCGCAAAATATCACTGATCATCGGTGTGATCGTCATCCTCGCGGGCATCGGCCTGTCAAGCGCCGCGTTCACGGTGCATCAGACGTCGCAGGCCCTTGTGCTGCAATTCGGCAAGCCGATCCGCGTCATCACCGAGCCGGGCCTAAATTGGAAACTGCCGGTCATCCAGAACGTGCAGTACTACGAGAAGCGCGTTCTCAACCTCGATCCGCCGGTCGAAAGCATTCTGCTGGCTGACCAGAAGCGTATTCTGGTCGACGCCTTCGCCCGTTACCGCATTATCGACGCTCTCGAGTTCTTTAAGACAGTGCGCACCGAGGGCGGTGTGCGCCAGCGCCTGGGACCGATCGTCAATGCATCGCTGCGCAGCGTGCTGGGTAACGCAACCTTGGCGAGCGTTCTTTCCGAAGAGCGTGTGCAAATCATGCTTCAGATCCGCCAGATTGTGAACACTCAGGCTGGCCGTTTCGGCATCGAATTGGTCGACGTGCGCATTCGCCGCGCCGATTTCCCCGAGGAAATCAGCCAGGCCGTCTATGGTCGCATGAAGTCCGAACGCGAGCGCGAAGCCGCGGAATTCCGGGCCCAGGGCTTTGAACAGGGACAGCGTATCCGCGCCACCGCGGACCGCGAGTCCACCGTCATCCGGGCCGAAGCGAAGCGCGAGGCGGAGATCGAGCGCGGTAAAGGCGAGGGCGCGCGGACGACCGTGCTCAACAACGCGTTTGGCCAGGACGCCGAATTCTTCAATTTCTACCGGTCCATGCAGGCTTACGAGGCGTCACTCACCGGGCAGAGCACCTATATGGTCCTGTCGCCGGATAGCGAGTTTTTTGATTTCTTCGGCTCCGTGGCGCCGGGAACGAATAAGTGATTGGATATTGCCTGCTGGTCTAGGCGCCCTGGGTTGGCGGACGGCGGGCATTCCGGGCCATGACCGATCTGCTGACCGCCCTGGCCTTGGTGCTTGTCATTGAGGGCTTGGTTCTTGCCTTGTTCCCGCATAGATTGAGGCAGGTTCTGGCTCAGATGGAGCAGATTTCGCCGGATATCTTGCGGATCGCGGGGCTGGCGGCGGCGATTGTCGGGGTCGCGGGCGTTTGGTTTTTACGCGGTTGACAGGGTCAAACGTTGGGTTCGAACCCGCCAAGCGCCACACTTCGGCCCTTTTCCTCGACGATACTCCTGCGCCGCCGGACTACCGGCACAGGTTGACAAGAATGGAAAACCCACCAAATCGCACCAGGACTGACATCGGTTCGACAGATGGCCTCCGTTTCCCCCCGGAACGGCGCCAAGTCATGGAGACCCCGAACGTGACGGAAATAGGAATACAGACTCGCCGCGCCGCGCAGACGGTTGCGGCGCCGCGCGGCATTTCGCCCGCACATTGGTTCACGGGCATCGCCTTCGCGTTGCTCATTCTGGCCGCGGCATTGGCCAGCGGCCCGGCGCACGCCCGCTCGGCGCCGGAGAGCTTCGCCGACCTGGCGGAGGAACTGCTGCCGACGGTGGTCAATATCGCCACGACGCAGATGGTTGAAAATCAGCGCGGCCAGGAATTCGAGGAGTTCTTCAAGGAATTCTTCGAGCGCCGCGGCGGCGAGCCGCCGCCACAGGAGCGGCGCCGGGCCAGCTCTCTCGGTTCGGGCTTCATCATCGATGCGAGCGGTTATATCGTCACCAACAACCACGTGATTGCCGAGGCGGACGAGATCACAGTCCGCCTGCATGACGACACCTCGCTTCAGGCGACGGTCGTCGGGCGCGACGAGAAAACCGATCTGGCACTGCTCAAGGTTGAGTCCCCCAAGCCCCTGCCGGCGGCAAAATGGGGAAAGTCGGAGAAGACCCGGATCGGCGATTGGGTGGTCGCCATCGGCAACCCCTTCGGCCTAGGCGGCACGGTGACCGCGGGCATCGTGTCGGCGCGTCAGCGCGACATCAACTCGGGCCCGTATGACGACTTCATCCAGACCGACGCGGCCATCAACCGCGGCAATTCCGGCGGTCCGATGTTCAACCTCGACGGCGAGGTTATCGGCGTCAACACGGCGATTTTCTCGCCCTCCGGCGGTTCGGTCGGAATCGGTTTCGCCATCCCGTCGTCGCTCGTTCAGAACATCATCGCTCAGCTCAAGGAACACGGTGAGGTACGCCGCGGCTGGCTTGGGGTGCGTATCCAGACGGTGACCGAGGAGCTTGCCGAAGGGTTGCGCCTGGACTCGGTCCATGGCGCGCTGGTCGCATCGGTGACCGAGGGCGGCCCGGCGGAAGCGGCCGGCATCGAGCAGGGCGACGTCATCCTGGAGTTCAATGGCCGGATTGTTCCCGATATGCGCAAGTTGCCGCGCATGGTCGCGGAAACGCCGATCGGCGATGCGGTCGACGTCGTTGTTTGGCGCAAGGGCGAAAAGAAGACCTTCAAGGTCGATCTCGGCGAGCTGACTGAGGAGCAGATCGCCCGCGCCGAGGAACAGCCCGATACTGCCGTCGAAAGCGGCAGTATTCCTGATCTTGGTTTAGCTCTCGGCACCATTACGCCCGAGCTGCGGGAACGCTTCGGCCTGGCGGAAAAGACCGATGGCGTGGTGATAACCGACGTCGATGCCGCGGGTTCCGGCGCCGAGAAGGGCCTGCGCCCCGGCGATGTGATCGTCGAGGTCGACCAGGAGCAGGTCAAGACCCCGGCCGAGGTCGCCGATCAGGTGAAGAAGGCGAAGAGCGAGGGCTATCGGGTGGTGACCCTGCTGGTCTTCCGCGAGGGCGACTTCCAGTGGGTCGCCGTGCGCATCACCAAGAGTTAGTCGCGAAACTCGCTACGGCGGTAACCCTGGAGGAACAGCAGGGCGGTCAAGTCGCCGTGGTCGATACGAAACCGGGCGGCGTCGCGGACGATCGGCTTTGCCCGGTACGCGACGCCGAGCCCCGCGGCCCCCAGCATCTCCAGATCGTTGGCGCCATCGCCCACCGCGCAGGCTTGTGCTGGTGTCAGGCCGCGCTGCCTGGCCAGGTCCTTCAGCGCCGCCGCCTTTGCCTCGCGGCCGAGGATGGGTTCGCCGACCCGCCCGGTTAGGCGGCCGTCGGCAACCGTGAGCGTGTTGCCGCGGGCTTCGTCGAACCCGCAGGTTTCGCGTACCCGTTCGGTGAACCGTGTGAAACCGCCGGAGACCAGGGCCGCATAGGCGCCCTGCGCCCGCATGGTTTGCACTAGCTCACGGGCTCCCGGATTGAGCGTGATGCGGCCCTCGACTTGATCTAGAATCGCGGCCGATTGGCCGGCGATCAACGCAACCCGTTCGCGCAGCGACGCGGCGAAGTCGAGTTCGCCGGCCATGCTGCGGGCGGTGATTTCGGCGATGCGTGAACCCACACCGGCGATCTCGGCCAACTCGTCGATAAGCTCTTGGCCGATGATCGTGGACTCCATGTCGGCGATCAGCAGCATTCGCCGGCGGCCCGTGACCGCCTGCGCGGCGAAGTCGAGCGGCGCATCGGCGAGGCGCCCGCGCACTGCCGCTTCGGCGGTGTTTCCGGGAGGCCCGGTGAACGGCACATCGCAGGCGGCACCCGGGTCCAGCCAATCGGCCGGACCCGGACGGGCGCCCGCCTCGGTCAAGGCGATGGCGGCGGCGGCAGCCATGGCCTCGGTCAAGGCGCTTGAGCCCGCCGGGGCGATAAGGGTGAGGACCTGGTCCATGGGTCGCATATAGTGGACCGTTGGCGGAAAGGACAAGCGAGGATTATGCCGATGGCCGCGGGCAAGAACGCGACGGCGCGGCCGGTCGTGGTGATCGCCGGCCCGACGGCAAGCGGCAAGTCCGGTCTGTCCCTCGACGCCGCCGAGGCTCTGGACGGCGTCATCATCAATGCCGACTCCATGCAGATCTACCATGAGCTTTCCATCCTCACGGCCCGACCGCGCAAGGCCGATCAGGCACGCGTACCGCATCGTCTTTACGGCGTTCTATCGGGGTCCGAGCAGTGCTCGGCGGGGCGCTGGCGGGCCCTGGCGATTGCCGAGATCGATGCCTGCCATGCCGCGGGCCAGCTTCCCATGGTGGTCGGCGGTACCGGCCTCTATCTGCGCGCCCTGGAGAAGGGGTTGGCGAGCGTGCCCGATATCCCTGCCGTGGCGCGGGTCGCCGCCGAGGCACTGTACCGAGAGCTTGGCGGGTTGGCCTTTCATGCGGCGCTGGCGGCCCGCGACCCGGTCATGGCGGCGCGCTTGCGGCCCACCGACCGCCAGCGCCTGGTCCGGGCCTGGGAAGTATTTGATGCGACGGGCCGGTCGCTTGCCGATTGGCAGAGCGACGGTATCGACGACTCGCCCTACCGGTTCGATCACATCGTCTGTTTGCCGCCGCGGGCCGCCCTGTATGCGGCCTGTGATGCCCGGGTCACCGCCATGATCGACGCCGGGGCCGTCGATGAGGTGCGGGCTCTTGTCGCCAAGAATCTCAATCCGGCGCTGCCGGTGATGAAAGCGCTGGGTGTTCTGGAAATCAGGCGCTATCTGGGGGGGGAGATACCGCTGCAGGCCACCAAGACGGCAATACGGCAAAAGACGCGCAATTATGCCAAGCGGCAGATGACTTGGCTGCGCACGCAACTGCTGCCGGATCATCCCGATGCCGTCATCATCGATGAGCAATATTCGGAAAGTCTACGACCAAGAATCTTTCGGAATATTCGTCAGTTCTTGTTGACCGGCTGTTAACGAGCCACTAGGGTACGCGCTTCTCCACCGCCGATAAACGGCTGTGCAGCGCCGTTTTTTGTGCCGGCGCCGCATAGGATGGCCGATCGGCGACAGGACCACACACCGCGGGTAAGGATGAGACCATGGCGTCGCCGCAAATGACCGGCTCGGAAATCGTGCTCAAGGCCCTGTGCGATCAGGGTGTTGACGTTATTTTCGGGTATCCCGGCGGCGCCGTCCTGCCGATCTACGATGCGCTGCACGAGCAAAATGCCTTGCGCCACATCCTGGTGCGCCACGAGCAGGCCGCCGTGCACGCGGCCGAGGGCTATGCCCGGTCCACCGGCAAGGTGGGCGTGGTGCTGGTCACCTCCGGGCCGGGGGCGACGAATGCGGTGACCGGCCTGACCGACGCGCTGATGGATTCCGTTCCGGTGGTCTGCCTCACCGGCCAGGTGCCAACCCACCTGATCGGCAACGACGCCTTTCAGGAGGCCGATACGACCGGCATTACCCGGCCGTGCACCAAGCACAATTACCTGGTGAAGTCCGCCGACGGTCTGGCGCGGGTCATCCACGAGGCCTTCTACGTGGCGCGCAGCGGCCGGCCGGGGCCGGTGGTGGTCGATCTTCCCAAGGATGTGCTGCAAGCCAAGAGCGACAGCTACGTCGGTCCCGAGGACATCAAGCATCAAAGCTACCGGCCCCAGGTCAAGGCGGACTCGCACGCCATCGCGGCGGCGGTGCAGATGATCGCCAAGGCCAAGCGGCCGCTGATCTACTCGGGCGGCGGGGTGATCAATTCCGGCGACAAGGCCAGCGTGCTGCTCTCCCGGTTTGCCCGCGCCTTGGGAGTGCCGGTCACCAGCACCCTGATGGGCCTGGGGGCCATGCCGGCCAGCGACCCGTTGTTCCTGGGCATGCTCGGCATGCACGGCACCTACGAGGCCAATTTGGCCATGTACAACTGCGATGTCATGATCAACGTCGGCGCCCGTTTCGACGACCGGGTGACCGGCCGGCTGGACGAATTCTCGCCGCGGTCGCAGAAGATCCACATCGACATCGACCCCAGCTCGATCAACAAGAACGTGGTGGTCGACCTGCCGATCATCGGTGATGTGACGAGTGTTCTGGACGATCTGGTGAAGGCCTGGAAACGCAGCGGCGCCAAGCTGAACCAGAAGGCGTTGAAAGCCTGGTGGGCGGAAATCGAGGAATGGCGCGGACGCGATTGCCTGAAATTCGCCAACTCGAAATCGATCATCAAGCCGCAGTACGCGATCCAGCGCCTCTACGAGCTGACCAAGGACCGCGATGCCTACATCACCACCGAGGTCGGTCAGCACCAGATGTGGGCGGCCCAGTTCTACAAGTTCGAAAAGCCGCGCCATTGGATGACGTCCGGCGGCCTGGGCACGATGGGCTATGGCCTGCCGGCGGCGGCCGGCGTGCAGGTGGCGCATCCCGAGGCCCTGGTGATCGACATCGCCGGCGAAGCCTCCATCCTGATGAACATTCAGGAGTTGTCGACGGTGGCGCAGTACGGCCTGCCGGTGAAAGTGTTCATCATCAACAATCAATGGATGGGCATGGTGCGCCAGTGGCAGGAGCTGCTCCACGGCGGCCGCTATTCGCAGAGCTACACGGCCTCGTTGCCGGACTTCGTGAAATTGGCGGACGCCTTCGGGGCGCTTGGTCTGCGCGCCAGCAAGCCGGGCGAGCTGGACGACAAGATCATGGAGATGATCGAGTCGCCGCGGGCCGTGGT
This sequence comes from Kiloniellaceae bacterium, assembly GCA_021776215.1. Lineage (GTDB taxonomy): Bacteria > Pseudomonadota > Alphaproteobacteria > Kiloniellales > J153 > JAJFGI01. The sequence goes on from JAJFGI010000166.1 coordinate 8,964, forward strand.
CTTCGACTGTGTGGTGGATCAGACCGAGAACTGTTTCCCGATGATTCCCTCGGGCGCCGCCCACTACGAGATGCTGCTCGGCCCGGAGGACAAGGCGGCCAAGCCGGTCTCCGAGGAGGGGATGGTTCTAGTCTAGGACACGTCGCCGGTCCCGGAACCGGCCCTCTGAACCCCAAAGAACGAAGACAACGGAACCCGGCCGATGGTGCCCAAGGACCAGACGATTGAGCGACGCACCATGGCGGTGCTGGTGGACAACGAGCCCGGCGTCCTGGCGCGCGTCATCGGCCTGTTTTCGGGGCGCGGCTACAACATCGAAAGCCTGACCGTCTCCGAGGTCGATCCGGACCGGCGCCTGTCGCGGATCACGGTGATCACGTCGGGTACGCCGCAAATAATTGAACAAATCAAGGCACAGTTGGAACGGCTCGTGCCCGTACACCGGGTGAGCGATCTGACCCGCGAAGGGCCGAGCGTCGAACGCGAGCTGGTTTTGGTGAAGGTGAATGGCCGCGGCAACAAGCGGGTCGAATCCTTGCGCATCGCCGATATCTTTCGCGCCCGGGTGGTTGATTCCAGCCACCAGCACTTCGTTTTCGAAATGACCGGCAGCAGCGAGAAACTGGACGTCTTCATCGACATGATGCGGCCCCTGGGCCTGGTCGATGTGAGCCGCACCGGCGTCGTCGCCATCGCCCGCGGTCCGAAAGGTCTCTAGGATGTTGGGAAAACATGAAGCGGCGGTCCGCACCAGGACCGGCGCAGGGTTGGGGAGAACATTATAATGCGTGTCTATTACGATCGTGATGCCGATGTGAATTTGATAAAGGGCAAGAAGGTCGCCGTCGTCGGCTACGGCAGCCAAGGCCATGCCCATGCCAACAACCTGCGCGACAGCGGCGTCAAGGACGTGCGGGTCGCCCTGCGCGACGGCTCCGCGAGCGCCAAGAAGGTCACCGATGCGGGCATGCAGGTCATGACCCCCGGCGACGCCGCCAAATGGGCGGACGTGGTCATGGTGCTCACCCCGGACGAATTGCAGGCGCAGCTCTACCGTGACGACCTGGCGCCGAATATGCGGCAGGGGGCGGCGCTGGCCTTCGCCCACGGGTTCAACATTCATTTCAGTTTGATCGAGCCGCGCACCGATCTGGACGTGTTCATGATCGCGCCCAAGGGGCCCGGCCACCTGGTGCGCTCGGAATACAAGAGCGGCGCCGGCGTGCCCTGCCTGCTGGCGGTGCACCAGAACGCCAGCGGCAATGCCACCGAGATCGCCCTATCGTACGCCAGCGCCATCGGCGGCGGCCGCGCCGGCACCATCGAAACCTCCTTCCGGGAGGAATGCGAAACCGATCTGTTTGGCGAGCAGGTGGTGCTCTGCGGCGGCCTGAGCGCCCTGATCGCCGCCGGCTTCGACACCCTCGTCGAGGCCGGCTACGCCCCGGAAATGGCCTATTTCGAGTGCCTGCACGAGGTCAAACTGATCGTCGACCTGATGTATGAGGGAGGCTTGGCCAACATGCGGTACTCCATATCGAATACCGCCGAATACGGCGACTATACGTCCGGTCCGCGGATAATCACCGAGGAAACCCGCGCCGAAATGCGGCGCATTCTGGCGGACATCCAGGCCGGTCGCTTCGCCCGCGACTGGGTCGCCGAATGCAATGCCGGCCAGCCGAGCTTCAAGGCCACGCGCCGCCGCTGGGCCGAGCACCCGATCGAGGAGGTCGGGGGCCGCCTGCGCGCCATGATGCCATGGCTAAGCGAAGGCAAGCTGGTGGACAAGACTAAGAACTGACGCGGCGGGAAACTAAGGCGCCGGGGCGGTAGTACACGGCGGCACGGGTGCGGAACGGCCGACCCTAGCCGTCCTCGTTGGCCCAGGCGAGGATGTCGGCACGCAGGGCGGCGTAGCTGGCCTCGCTCTCGGCGCCGAACAGCGGGTCGGCCTGGACCTTTGCCTTGGCCTCGATGGCGGCCCAGTCCGCTGCCGTCAGGCGGGCCTCGGCGGCAGGGAAGAAGACCCTTTCCTCCATTCCTATGTGCTGTCGATAGCTATCCAGGAACTCCCGGGTGACCCGGTCGAAGGACTCGCGCGGC
>JAJFGI010000167.1 GCA_021776215.1 Kiloniellaceae bacterium
ATGTCCTGCTGCCGCTTCTCGGGCCCGAGGTCTTTGCCACCCTGACCCAGCTCGGCAAATACGTGCACAACTTTATCTCCTTTGCCTTCATGCTTGGCGTCGTCCTCATGGTGATTCTCTGGGTGGGACGCAATCTGCCGACGCGCGAGGATTTGGTGTGGCTGGCTAAAGGCGGCGGCATGTTCGCGAAAGGCGTCCATCCCCCGGCGCGCAAATTCAACGCCGGGCAAAAGATCATGTTCTGGATCGTCGTCTTGGCGGGAATCTCACTATCCACTTCCGGGATCGCGCTTTTGTTCCCGTTCGAGTTTTCGTTGTTCTCGGCGACCTTCTCGGTGCTCAACGTCTTCGGCCTCGGGTTGCCGACCGATCTGGCGCCGACGCAGGAAATGCAACTTTCGCACCTGTGGCACTCGGTAATCGGCCTCGGGATGATGGCCGTCGTCGTGGCCCACATCTACATCGGGTCCTTGGGCATGGAAGGGGCCTTCGATGCCATGGGTACCGGCCGTGTCGATGAGAACTGGGCGCGCGAGCACCACAATCTGTGGTTGGCGGAAGTCAAAGGCGAGACGGGCCACAGCGCCGCCCGCCCGGCCGCCCACCCGGCCGAATGAAAGCAAGGGTCATGAATGTCTTGAACATGTTGCAGTGCCGGATGCGGGCCGCGTCGTTGATTGCCGTGGCGATGTTGGCGGTGGCCGTCTGGGCGCCGGCGCCGGCGGCGGCGGTGAGCAGCGACGACGCGGCGCGCAAGGTCGCCGAGCAATACTCGGTCAAGGTGCTGCGGGTCCGCGCTGGTGTGGTGGCCGATACCCCCGTCTGGCTCGTGACGGTCATGGAGCCCGGTGGCAATACGAACAATGCATTTCAGGTGACGACCCTGGCCGTCGACCAGGAGAGCGGCGAGCTGGTGCCGTCGTTTCGGCACGGCGCCAACGGCTTCAGCACGTCGGACGGGCAGGCGCGCGCCACCAGGATCGAGCAGCGCCCGGAGGCCATGCGCTCGGGCACTTGGCGTTAAGTCACCGTCAAAGGGGCGGTCGGCCGTGGCCGGTGGAGTCTTGGGACGCTTTCTTTACCTTGCTGGACTATGCGCAGTCCTCGTTGCACACAGCGCGCCTGCCCAAGCCGAGTTTGTCGGCCACGGCGGGTTCGTCAAGGGCGTCGCGGTTTCGGCCGATGGCCGCATGGCGGCGACCGCCAGTTTCGATCTGCAAGTCATCCTCTGGGACGTGGCCACGCAATCGGAGATACGGTCCCTGAACGAGCACGAAGGGGCGGTGAACGCGGTTGCCCTGACACCAGATAGTCAGCGTGTGGTCTCGGTGAGCGACGATGGCACGGTGCGTCTCTGGGAGACCGCGACCGGCGAGTTGCTGCACACCTTTACCGGGCACCAGGGCAAGATCGCCGCCGTCGCCGTGTCGCCGGACGGCAGGCTGGCGGCCTCGGGGGGATGGGACCGGACCATTCGCCTGTGGGATCTCGAAACCCTGACGGCGGGCGCGGTTTTCGAGGGGCATACGAACAACGTCAACGCGGTGGCCTTCTCGCCCGACGGCACGCGACTGCTCAGCGGCAGTTACGACGGAACTCTGAAAGTCTGGCGGGTGTCGGACGGAACGGTCCTGGCGACCCTGTCCGGCCATGATTTCGGGGTCACGTCGGTAGCCTTTACCACGGACGGGCGGCGCGCCATTTCCGCCTCGGTGGACGAGACGGTGCGTATCTGGAATCTGAAAACCGGGGCCGACGAGGCGCGGTTGGTCGGCCACGAAGGACCCGTCCTGGCGGTTGCCGTCTCGCCGGACGGCACGTCGGCGGCGTCCGCCGGTGTCGACAACACGGTGATCCTGTGGGACCTTGCGACGGCGACCTTCATTCGTGCCTTCTACGGACATACCAAGCCGATCTGGTCGCTGGCCTTCACGCCGGATTCGACGCGCCTGCTGTCCGCCGGCTCGGACGAGGTCGTGCGCCTGTGGGATTTGCAGAGCGGTGAGGAGATCGGCGCTTCCGGCGACCGCCGCCTGGCCGACGCTCCGCCGACGCTCGCGCACGATCCGGACGACCGGGGCGCCCGCCTGTTCCGCCGCTGCGCCGTCTGTCACACGGTGACCGCCGATGGCCGCAATCGGGCCGGTCCGACGCTGTATGGCGTTTTTGGCCGTCGCGCCGGGACCGTGCCGGAGTATAATTATTCGGCGACGTTACGCGACAGCGACGTGGTTTGGACGGCGGAAACGATCGACGCGCTGTTCGACGAGGGGCCGCATCGCTTCATACCCGGCAGCAAGATGCCGTTGCAGCGAATGCCCGATGCGCGCGACCGTCAGGATCTGATCGCCTATCTGAAGCGCGCGACGGCACCGACAAATTGAATGGGCCGCGACGGGGCGGCCGATGTGAGAGGGAAACCGGCATGAGAGCTTTTATCGTTGGAACGGCGGCGGCCATCGTGATCGGTATCGTGGCCGGCCTGATTTTGAACACCATGAGCACGACCACGGCCCAGACCTACACCAGCGGCGACGTCCGTCTATAGGTTCGTGCGCGGTTAAGGCCGGGCGCGGTTACTCCGCGGCGGCGTGCACCGGCTCTATGCGGGCGGCGCAGAACTTGAACTCCGGGATCTTGCCGATCGGATCGAGCTGCGGGTTGGTCAGCACATTGGCCGCCGCCTCGGCGAAACAGAAGGGGATGAAGACCATGCCCTCCGGCACATCGCTGTCCTGGCGCACCTTGATGTCGATGGCGCCGCGCCGGGTCTCGACCCGGATCATATCGCCGGCGGCGATCGCAAGGCGCTGAATGTCCCGCCTATTGAGCAGGGCCACCGCCTCTGGCTCCAGGGCATCCAGGGTGCCGGCCCGGCGGGTCATGGCGCCGGTATGCCAGTGCTCCAGCATGCGGCCGGTGGATAAGACCATCGGGTACTGAGCATCGGGCAGCTCGTCCGGCGGGGTCAGGTCGGTGGGCACGATGCGGCCGCGGCGGCTTGCCGTTGGGAACCCATCGCCGAAGAGAATCTCGTTGCCGGGTTTCCCGGGGTCGTCACACGGATAGGTGACGGAGTTTTCGCGCTCCAGCCGCTCCCAGGTAATGTTTTCCAGGGACGGCATGATGGCCGCCATTTCGGCAAAGACGTCGCTGGGGTGCGTGTACTCCCAGTTCAGGCCAATGCGCCGGGCCAACTCCTGAATCAGCCACCAATCCTGGCGCGCTTCGCCCGGCGGGGCGATGACCGGCCGGCCCATCTGCACCTGGCGGTTGGTGTTGGTGAAGGTCCCGGCCTTCTCGAACGCGGTGGAGGCGGGGAAAACAACATCCGCGTGCCACGCGGTCTCGGTCAGGAAGATGTCCTGCACCACCAAGAGCTCCAGTTTCGCCAGGGCGGCGCGGGCGTGCGTCTGGTCGGGATCCGACATGGCCGGGTTCTCGCCCATGATGTACATGCCCTTGATCTGCTCGGCGAGGATGGCATCGATGATTTCGACCACCGTCAGGCCGCCTTGGGGGTTGAGCTGCATGCCCCAGAAATCCTCGAACGTCTGGCGGATTTCCGGGGTTTCGACCGAGCGGTAGTCGGGATAGACCATGGGAATCAGGCCGGCGTCCGAGGCGCCTTGCACATTGTTCTGGCCGCGCAGCGGGTGCAGTCCGGTGCCCGGCCGGCCTATATGGCCGGTCACCAATGCCAGGGCAATCAGGCAACGGGCGTTGTCCGTGCCGTGCACCGATTGCGAGATGCCCATGCCCCAAAAGATGATCGAGGTGCGCGCGGTCGCATAGGTGCGCGCCACCTCGCGAATGACCGCCGCGTCGATGCCGCACACCTCGGCCATGGCTTCGGGCGAGAAGGCCTTGATGCGCGCCTGCAGCTCCTCGAACCCTTCCGCATGGGCTTGCATGTACTGCCGGTCGGTCAAGCCCTCCTCAATGATCGTATGCAGCATGGCATTGAGCAGGGCGACATCCTGGCTCGGCTTGAAACGCAGCGTGCGGGTGGCATAGCGGGACAATGTCTGGCCGCGCGGGTCCATGATGATCAGCTTGGCGCCCCGCTTGGCGGCGTTCTTCAAAAACGTCGCGGCGACCGGATGATTTTGCGTCGGCCGGGCGCCAATGACGATGATGCACTCGGCGTCCGCGGCGGCCGAGAACGGTGCCGTGACGCCGCCCGAGCCGATCCCCTCCATCAGCGCGGCGACCGAGGATGCGTGGCACAGGCGGGTGCAGTGATCGACGTTGTTGGTGCCAAAGCCGGTGCGCACCAGTTTCTGAAACAGATAGGCTTCCTCGTTGCTGCCCTTGGCCGAGCCGAAACCGGCCAGAGCCTGGCCGCCGTCGCGGTCGCGAATACGTACCAATCCGGCAGCGGCGGCATCCAGGGCCTCGTCCCACGTGGCCTCGCGGAAATGAGTCCAGGGATTGCCCGCGTCGATCTGGATATCGGCGGCCTTGGGCGCGTCGTCGCGCCGAATCATCGGCTTGGTCAGCCGGTGTGGGTGGCTGATGTAGTCGTAGCCGAAGCGACCCTTGACGCACAGGCGGTTGTGGTTGGACGGACCGTCGCGGCCATCCGCGTAGAGGATCTGCTCGTCCTTCACATGCACCGTTATCTGGCAGCCGACGCCGCAGTAGGGGCAGACGGTGTCCACGTCGCGATCCTCGAATTCCGTGCGTACGCCGGCGGCATCGAGCAGGTTGGCCTCCATGAGGGCGCCGGTCGGGCAGGCTTGCACGCACTCGCCGCAGGCGACGCACGTGCTGTCGCCCATGGGATCGTCGAAGTCGAACACCACCTTGGCACCGTGCCCGCGATAGGCCATGCCGATCACGTCGTTGACCTGGACCTCGCGGCAGGCGCGCACGCACAGGGTGCAGTTGATGCAGGCATCCAGATTGACGCGCATGGCCGGGTGGCTGGGATCGGGGGCGATGGCCGCGCGCGCCGGAAAGCGGCTGCGCGTCACCGCCACCTTGTCGGCCCACTGCCAGAACTTGGACTCCGGGTCGGGGCTCTGTTCGCGCGGCGGCTGATCGGCGACAAGAAGCTCGAAGACGCCGGCGCGCGCCTTCTTGGCGCGGTCGCTGGCGGTGGCCACCTTCATGCCGGCGGCGGGCTGGCGGATGCACGACGCGGCGAGCACCCGCTCGCCCTCGATCTCCACCATGCAGGTGCGGCAGTTGCCGTCGGCGCGATAGCCCGGTGCCGGCGAATAGCACAGATGGGGGATCTCGATGCCCAGGCGATCGGCGACCTGCCAGATGGTTTCGCCCGGCGCCGCCGTGACCTCGCGGCCATTCAGGGAGAAGGTGATCGGATCGCTCATCGCACATCCTCTGGAAAATGCTTCAACAGGCTGAGCAGCGGGTTAGGGGCTGCCTGGCCGAGGCCGCAGATCGATGCATCCCGCATGGTCGCGGACAACTCCTCCAGCAGCGCCGTATCCCATGTCGGCTTGGCCATCAGGGCCACCGCCTTCTCGGTGCCGTTGCGGCACGGCGTGCATTGGCCGCAGCTTTCATCTTCGAAGAAACGCATCAGATTGAGCGCCACGGCGCGCAAATCGTCCTTGTCGGACAATATGATGACAGCATGCGAGCCGACGAAGCTACCATGCGCCTCCAGCTTGCCGAAATCCAGCGGGATGTCGGCCATGGCGGCCGGCAGGATGCCGCCCGAGGCGCCGCCCGGCAGATACGCCTTGAAGCTGTGGCCGTCGGCCATACCGCCGCAGTAGTCGTCGATCAAGTCGCGCGCCGTCAGACCGGCGGGGGCGAGCTTCACGCCCGGCTCCTTCACCCGGCCGGACACGGAATAGCTGCGCAGGCCCTTGCTGCCGTTGGCGCCCTGGTCGGCAAACCAGGCCGCGCCCTTGCTCAGGATCTCGGGCACCCAGTAGAGGGTCTCCACGTTGTTGACCAGTGTCGGGCGGCCGAAGATGCCGAGCTGGGCGACATAAGGCGGGCGATGGCGGGGCAGGCCGCGCTTGCCCTCGATCGATTCGATCATGGCCGATTCTTCGCCGCAGATATAGGCGCCGGCGCCGCGGCGCAGATGCACGGTCGTATGCGCCGCCAGGCCGGCGGATTGCAGGGCGGCGATTTCGGTCAGCAGGATGTGGCGCGCCGCCGGATACTCGTCGCGCAGGTAAATGTAAATGGCCTCGGCCTCCATCGCCCAGGCGGCGATCAAGGCGCCCTCGAGGAAGCTGTGCGGGTGCTGCTCCAGGTACAGGCGGTCCTTGAAGGTGCCGGGCTCGCCCTCGTCGGCGTTGACCGCGACGTAACGGGGCTTCGGCGCCTCGCGGACAAGGGTCCACTTGCGGCCGGTGGGAAAGCCGGCCCCACCAAGGCCGCGCAAGCCTGCCGCATCCAGCGTTTCGATCACCTGCTCGACGGCCGATCGTCCGGCCAGGCAATCGGCGAGGCGGTCATAGCCGCCCGCGGCACGGTAGGCCGCCAGATCCTGATACGGCGGGATCTCGGGTTGGGTGTGGCCCGCTTGCGCCGCCTGGGTCACGGTCTCGAGGGTGGCATGGCCGAGCGGCCGGTGGCCGATTTCGACCGCCGGGGCGGCATCGCAATGGCCCATGCAGGGCGCGCGCACCACCCGGACCGAGGCGCCGACCGCGTTCGGCAGCCCCGCCAGCAAGGCCTGCGCCCCCATCATCTCGCAGGTCAGACTATCGCAAACCCGGATGGTCAGCGGCGGTGGCGCGTCTTCGCCATCAAGGATGATATCGAAATGGGCATAGAAGGACGCCACCTCGTAGACCTCGGCCATGGGAAGGTTCATTTCCGCGGCCAGGGCCTGCAGATGGCTGGCGGACAAGCCGTGGTAGCGGTCCTGGATCAGGTGCAGGAATTCGATGAGCAGATCGCGTTGGCGCGGCTGGTCCCCCAGCAGCGCTATGACCTCCTGCTGTGCCGCCAGGTCGAGCTGCCGGCCCTTCGGGAAGGGCAGCGCCTTGCGCCGGCCGGATCCGGGGTGGATCATCCGTTTTGGGGGGTAACCGCCGCTGTTTGCCATTCCATCAACTCGACATTTCCCTTATTGCGGAGGTCCTTATAGCACCCTCGGCGGCGCAGGACAGCACTCGATGCGACTCGGGCAAGTCGCCGGGCGACACCTCACCGGTCCTCGTCGCCGACGACCTCCAGGGCCACCACCGCACCGTTGATGAGCAGCTTGCCGGCATGCTCGAAGTTGACGGTAATGCGCTGGCCGATGACCGACTGAACCTGGCCGATGCCCCAGTCCGGCTGGGTCGGATGGCGGACGAATACGCCGGGTACCAGATCCTCGGTCATTGATTGCCTGGCAGGCTCCGCGAGGTGGATGGTCGGGAAGCACCGCGCTCCGCGCCGTGCCGGCCCCATCGTAAGCGCCGATCAAATAGCGGACAAGCGATCGCCCCCGGCACCGGGTTGCCGATGGTGCTAAGGAGCGCGCCGGAGCAGCGAATCTGTTAACGAGGACCTGCTATCGAGGGGGCCGCCGAATGGGGCCAGAGGAGGGAAGCCATGGATGTACAAATCGATCTGCGGGTGGCCGAGTTACTGGCATCGCGCCTGTGTCACGATCTGGTCGGGCCGATCGGGGCGGTCAACAACGGCCTGGAGCTGATCGAGGACGAGGACCCCGGCATGCTCGAGGAGGCGTTGAAGCTGACAGCCAGCAGCGCCCAGCAAGCCGCTAATACGCTTCAGTTTTTTCGTCTGGCCTACGGCATGGCCGGGGGCCGGGTGGGCGGCGATCTGAGCGAACTGCGCGATCTGGTGATCCGGTACCTGGGCTCGGGCAAGATTTCCCTCGACTGGTCAGTGCGGACCGACCCGGCCGGGGCGCCCGAGGGCCTGGGCAAACTGGTGCTGAACATGATCGCCCTGGCTGCCGAAGGCCTGCCCAAAGGGGGAGGGCTCCATGTTGTCGTGGACCCCGCGAGCGGCGGGTTGGCGGTCTCCGTCACCGCCGCCGGCCCGGGCGCGAAGTTGCGCGAGGAAGCCGCGCCGGCCCTGCGTCCCGACGTTCCCGTGGGCGACCTCACGCCGCGCAATGTCCAGGGCTATTTCACCCGTGTTCTGGCGCGCCGGGCAGGTGCCGACTTGGCGGTCGATACGGCGCAACCGGACCGCTTGGTTTTCAGCGTCACGTTGCCGACCTGAACTTCATTCCCACGGGTTGGGAAACCCGGCGGCATCCGGTAACATAGATATAGATACTGGAGGCCGATGGCCGGCCCACGCGTCCAGACGCGGGTCGGCCCTTCCGCATGGCCGCTCCGCCGAAGAACCGGATCCCCACGGTGAGGGGACGGATTCCGCAAAGCGGCCCTGCCGAAATATCCCGAGCCAGCTCGAGAATGCCCCGATGTCCCGATTGACAAACAATCCGCCGTCGCTTATTTGTTGCGAATGCGTCGCAATCGCATATCGCATCTGATAGTTGCGGTGGCGGGGACAATTTCGGACAACAGCGCGCAATTGGATGCGCCATAGGATCAGGAGGAATTAAATGCGTTCTGTCTTTCGCGAGCGGGCCATGGCCGCAATTGTGGCCGCGGTATCAGTGTTTGGGATGCTTGGCGGCTCGTCCGCTCTCGGTGCCGAGGCCCAAGAGTTGAACC
>JAJFGI010000168.1 GCA_021776215.1 Kiloniellaceae bacterium
CTTTCCTGCAGATTCGGCAGGAACCGGCGGCGGGTCCTATTCTTGGCATGGCTGACGTTGTTGCCTGCCTGAACGCCTTTTCCGGTGAAGTCGCAGCGGCGTGCCATGGTCTTTCGAGCCTCAAATTGGGGGGTTTCCGGCGGCCCGGTTTGTACGGGACCGGGCCGGCGCCGTCAAGCCGAAAGGCCGGTCGGACCGTGGGCCCCGGGCAACGGCGCTCGCGAGCAAACTTCTACTTGTCTTTATAAGAACAAAATGGGAACATTTCGGAAAGGGTCAGCATTCGACGACGCATTCGGAGTTCGACCATGACTGAAGCAGACCGAGCCAGCCATTTCCGCGCCCTGCACCAGCGCGAGGGTGCCTTCATCATTCCCAATCCTTGGGACATAGGGACCGCCCGCGTGCTGGCCGTTATGGGATTTGAGGCCCTGGCGACGACCAGCGCCGGCCTCGCGTTTTCGCTAGGCGTGCCGGAAGGTGTGGTGACCCGCGACCAGGCATTGGCACACTGTCGCGCTATGGTCGATGCAACCGGCCTACCGGTGTCCGCGGACCTGGAGAATGGCTTCGCAGACTCCCCCGATAACGTTGCGGCAACCATTGGTGCCGCGGCCGATACAGGCCTTGCCGGATGCTCCATCGAGGACCACACCGGTCGGCGCGACGATCCGATTTATCCGTTCGACCTGGCGGTCGAGCGTATCGCCGCTGCTGTACAAGCCGCCCGCGGCTTGCCGCGCGACTTCGTACTGACCGCGCGCTGCGAGAACTTTCTTTGGCAGCGCCCTCATCTCGACGACACCGTCAAGCGTTTGCAGGCGTTCTCGAAAGCTGGCGCCGACGTGCTTTATGCACCCGGCCTGCGCGACCTCGACATGATCCGCACCGTCTGCCAATCGGTCGACAAGCCGGTCAATGTTGTCATGGGGCTGCCGGGTGTGACTTTCGGGGTGCCGGATCTTATCGCCGCCGGCGTCAAACGCATCAGTGTCGGATCGGCACTGTCGCGTTTGGCATTCGGGGCCGTCATGCGGGCAGCGCGCGAAATGAGTCAGGATTGTACCTTCACCTTTGCCGCTGATGCCGCCGGTTTCGCCGAACTGGACTCATTGTTTTCGAAGTTCAGCCAAGACTGACCGCCGGGGCCGACAGGACGGCGCGAGCCTTAACGTCTAGGCAGGCGCCTAGCGGCCCAGAAACGCCGCCAGCAGACGCCGCGCGGCGGCGGCCGGGGTGGTCCGGCCGGCCATCACCGCGGCCTCCAGATCGGCGAGCTCACGGGCCACCTGGGGATGGGCGCGCAGGGCGGCAAGGACCGTCTCGCTGACCTCGCTCCACATCCAGGCGCGGGCCTGGGCCGCCCGCTTGGCCGCCAGGTCGCCGCCGGTGCTCCCACCGCTCAGGGTCTCCCGGTAGCGCTCGACCGCCGCCCAGATCTCGGGCACGCCGGCGCCGCTGACGGACGAACAGCTCAGCACCGGCGGCCGCCAGCGGGGATTGACCGGGCGCAGGAACTGCAGCGCCCCCTGGTAGGCGGCGGCGGCGCGGGTCGCCGCCTCGGCCAGATCGCCGTCGGCCTTGGTGACCACGAACAGATCGGCCAGCTCGATGATGCCGCGCTTGAAGCCCTGCAACTCGTCGCCGGCGCCCGGCTGCAGCAGCAGGAGGAACATATCGACCATGTCGGCAACCGCCGTCTCCGACTGGCCGACGCCGACGGTTTCGACGATCACCACGTCGAAGCCGGCGGCCTCGCAGACCAGCACCGCCTCGCGGGTGCGCCGGGCGACGCCGCCCAGGGTGCCGCCGGCGGGCGACGGGCGGATGAAGGCCGCCTCGGCCCGGGCCAGCTCCTGCATGCGGGTCTTGTCGCCGAGGATCGAGCCCTTGGAGCGCTGCGAGGAGGGATCGACGGCGAGCACCGCGACCCGGTGGCCGCGCTCGATGAGAAAGAGGCCCAGGGCCTCGATGAAGGTGGATTTGCCGACGCCGGGCGAGCCGGAGATGCCCAGGCGCACCGCCCCGCCGCTGCGCGGCAGCACCCGCTCCAGCAGGTCCTCGGCCTGGGCCCGGTGGTCGGCGCGGGTCGATTCGACCAGGGTGATGGCCTGCGCCAGAACCCGCCGGTCGCCGGCAAGCACCCCGTCGGCCAGCCGCCCTCCGGCCGCCGCAGTCACCGAGCTACCTTTGGCGTTTGCCCAGGTCGCCGAACAGCTTGGCGGCGTCGGCCTCGATCTGCTGGCGGGTTTCCGGGTCGAGGGAGTCGTAGACGTCGCGCTGGCGCCGGTAGACGCTCATGGCGTCGTGGAGCACCCGGTCGCGGCCGGCGGTCTTGGCCGCCGCCGGGCGGCGGGGTCCCAGGTGCGGGTCCTGGCGCTCCCGCGCCGCCAAGCGCTCGCGGGTGGATTTGGGCAGAAAGATCGCCTTCAGCAGGGCGCTGAACATGGCCGGCTCCTGGTCTGGTCGGGGGACGGGTGCAATGCCCCTGATTTGACCGGAAAATCCTTGCCACTCGGTTACTCCGCCCCCGCTTCGGCCATCGCTTCCGCGCCGGGCCCCAAGGGCTGGCCATAGCTGAATTCGACCCTGTTGCCGTCCGGGTCGCGCAGGCCGCAGTAGTAGCCGACCGGATAGGGCTCCTGGCGCGGCGGCCAGACCAGGCAGCCGGCGGCCGCGGCCCGCGCCGCCACCGTATCCACCGCCGCCTTGCTGGCGAGGGCGAAGCCCAGGTGGCTGTAGTCTCCCTCCCCTTGGTCGCGGCCCGGCCCGCCGGAGATGAGGACCATGACGAAATCCGCCTCGCGTCCCGGCTCGGCCAGCCAGGCGACCGCTCCGGCCTCCCGTTCATGGGTGACGCGCAGGGCGCAGTAGTCCCGGTAGAAGGCGACGCACGCCGGCAGGTCGCGCACGTGCAGGGCCAGATGCGTGAGGCGGGGGGTCATATTACTCTGCCGCTTCCTCCGGCTTTGCCTCCCCGGATGTCGAGTCCTCGGCCGCGGTCTGCTGGCGCGCCCACATGGTGGCGTAGGCGCCGCCCTTGGCCAGCAGGTCGGCGTGGTGGCCGCGCTCGACCACCTGGCCCTCTTCGAGCACCAGGATCTCGTCGGCATCGACCACGGTGGACAGGCGGTGGGCGATGATCAGGGTGGTGCGGCCGTGGGAGACCTCGTCCAGGCTGGCCTGGATTTCCTGCTCGGTCTTGGTGTCGAGGGCCGAGGTCGCCTCGTCGAACATCATGATCGCGGGGCCCTTGAGGATCGAGCGGGCGATGGCCACCCGCTGCTTCTCGCCGCCGGAAAGCTTCAGGCCGCGCTCGCCGACCATCGCCTCGTAACCGTCGGGCAGCGACTGGATGAAGCCGTCGACGCGCGCCATGGCGGCGGCGCGCTCCACCGCCGGCCGGTCGGCATCCGGATGGCCGTAGGCGATGTTGTAATAGATCGTATCGTTGAACAGCACCGTATCCTGGGGGACGATGCCGATGGCGGCGCGCAACGACTCCTGGGTGACGTCGCGAATGTCCTGGCCGTCGATGACGATGCGCCCGCCGGTCACATCGTAGAACCGAAAGAGCAGCCGGCTGATGGTCGACTTGCCGGCGCCGCTGGGCCCGACGATGGCCACCGTCTTGCCGGCCGGCACCTCGAAGGACACGCCTTTGAGGATCGGCCGGCGCGGGTCGTAGCCGAAGCTCACATCCTCGAAC
>JAJFGI010000169.1 GCA_021776215.1 Kiloniellaceae bacterium
GTAGCTGCCCAGCAGGGTGCGCAAACGCTGCAGCACACCGTCGCCGGCGGGAAGCTGATAGGTCGCTGCGCCGGTCGGGCAGACGCTGGCGCAATTGCCACAGCCGGCACAGATGAAGGGGTCGATTTCGACCACATCGCCTGCGGAGGTGATGGCGGAGGTGGGGCAGACGTCGAGGCAGCGGGTGCACCCGGTCTTGCGGCTGCGCGAGTGCGCGCACAGATCGCCATTGTAGCGGATGTAGCGCGGCTTATCGTACTCGCCCACCATGTCGGCCAGCTGGAAGATCGCCTTCTGCACCGCCACCGGATCGTTGGCGTCCACATAGACGTAGCCGTCCCGTTTCTCGTGGGCCGGAAACAGGGGCTGGCGGCCCGACAGGTCGAGGATCAGGTCGCATTCGGAGAAGGCCTCGTTCCGCGGTGTCTCGAAGGTCAGCGCCTGGCGCGACGACGGGCTGGCGGGGGCATAGCCCATCACCGTGACGCCAAAGGCCCCCATGTGCCCCTTGGCGTTGGCGATGGTGCCGCGAAAGATGGGAACCTCCATGACGCCGGGCGGGATGATCTCCTCGGGGTTGCTCAGCATGACCGTAACCTCGAGCCGGCCGGCGAGTTGCTTGGCCGCCTCGATCGCCCGCTCGTCGCGGCCATAGACCAGGCACACACCCTTCGACTCGAGCGTGACCGACGTCGTCGGTTCCATCTCCAGCGCCGCCTCGGCGAGCAGGGCGGCGATCTTCGGCGTCGCCGCCGCCGCGTCGTCGGACCAGCCGGCGCGCTCGCGGATGTTGGTGAAGGCGAGCTGGGCCTCCGGGTTGTCCTCGGTGGCGACCTCGGAAAACAGCGGCGCCTCCTGGGTGCAGGCCACCAGCACCGGCTGGCCGCCGAGAATGGCCTGCTGGAAATTGCCGAGCTGCGCCCGGCACAATTGGGTGTGAACCTCGATCTCGCCGGTGCCGCCCACGGCTTTGCAGGCCTTGCCCAGCGTCCCCGCCGCCAACGGCATGGTCGCCTCGCAATCGCATACCAGCACCCGCTTGCCGCCCAGATCCACCCTTGTCACCTTCGTTTATGCCGCGTCGCGTCATCGGCGCTTTATGATCTTTGCTATACTAGCGATCCGAGCAGGCCGGATACGACCCCAATTTTTGTGTGGCCCGACAAGGCCGGTTGCTACGCCACGGCTTTGCCAGGGCCAGGAGGCGGGCGAGACGGGGCATCCACCGCGCCGGCTCCGGCCCGGGGGCGGACCGGCCCGGCGGCGCAAACGGGCCTACCGGCTCGCCCCAGCGGTCCCGCTGCACACGGCGTCCGACCAAGGCGGATCGATTGTCGGTAACGGCGATCTTGGGCTGGTGACACATCGCGCAATTCATTAAACAGAAGGGCGGCTAAGGCCGATCGTTGCAACATGACCTTGTAAGGTGCGGGTTTCAAATGATAGAAAGTACCGAATTGATGAATAGAAATTCATAAGACGTCATGCGTGACGACCTGCCCCCGTTGGCCTGCCTGCGCGCCTTTGCGGCGGTCGCTCAGCACGGCAGTTTCACCAAGGCGGCGGCGCAGTTGCATGTCACGCAAAGTGCCGTCAGCCATCAGGTGCAGGCGCTCGAGCAGTTCTGGGGCCTGCGGCTTTTTCTCAGGGATACGCGCTCGGTCACGTTGAGCGATAACGGCCGGGCGCTGCTGCCGGTCGTGCGCGACTGCTTTGCGCGGGTCCGCGACACCGCGCAGCGCTTGCGCACCGAGGAAGCGGTCGGCCCTTTGCGGGTCAGCCTGCTGCAGTCCTTCGCCGTGCGCTGGCTGCTGCCGCGGCTGGCGGATTTCCGCGACCGTCATCCGGGCATCGAGGTCTGGCTCGCCACAAGCTCCGATCTCGTCAACTTCGAGCGCGAGGATGTCGATGTGGCGATTCGCCTTGGTCCGGGCCGCTATCCGGGCCTTCATGCGACGCCGCTTCTTGCGGAGGAGGCCTTTCCGATCTGCAGCCCATCCTATCTGCGCACGATGCCGCATCCGCGGACGCCCGCGGACCTATTGGGTCTTCCGTTGATACAGGTGATCGCAGAGGCTCGGGGATTGGGCTGGGCGGACTGGTTCGACGCCGCGGGCCTCGCTGATGCCCGCCTGCCCGACGGCCCGCACGTGTCCGACAGCGCGCTGGCCATTCAAGCCGCCCTGGACGGTCAGGGGGTTGCGTTGGGCCGCACCGCTCTGGTGGCGGACGATTTGGTGGCCGGGCGGCTGCGGCAGCTCTTTGACGTGGTCTGCCGGTCCGGGTCCGGGTACCACTTCCTGTGCCGGGAGGGCCGGCAAGACAGTCCGAAGATCGCGGCGTTTCGCTCTTGGTTGAGTGAGAAGGCGGAAGAGACGCGACGGCGACCTTAATCTCGCACCGGGATCTCGCACCGGGATCTCGCACCGGCCCCGGCAACCGGTATACTGTACCAATGAGCGATGCGACGACCTTGCCTGCACCGGATCTCTTAACCACCCGAGAAGTGGCCGACTACCTGCGCATCAAGGAGCGGCGGGTTTACGAGTTGGTCCGCCAGGGCGCCATTCCGTGCACGCGGGTGACCGGCAAGTGGCTGTTTCCCCGGACACAGATCGATTTGTGGTTGGCCGAGAACGCGGCCGGCGAACAGGCGGTGGCGCCGCCGCCGGTGATCGCGGGAAGCCATGACCCGCTGCTCGATTGGGCGGTGAAGGAGTCCCGCTGCGGCCTGGCGCTTCTGCCGGGGGGCAGCCTGGATGGGGTTGAGCGCTTCGCCCGGGGCGAGGCCATGCTCGCCGGCCTGCACCTGTTGGACGCGCCAAGCGGCGAGTTCAATGTGCCGGCCGTTCGCAACCGGCTGTCCGGTCAGGGGTTGGTATTGCTGGAATGGGCCATCCGGCAACAGGGCCTCGTGCTGGGCCCCGGCAATCCGCTCGGCATTCGCGGCTTGCGCGATCTGGCCCGCCCGGACGTGCAGGTCGTGCGCCGGCAGGGCGAGGCGGGCAGCCACGTCTTGCTCGCCCATCTGCTGGAGCGGGACGGGATGGCGCTCAAGGACCTGCGCTTCACCGAGGAAACGGCCCGCGGCGAGACGGACCTGGGTCTCGCCATCCTGGAAGGCCGGGCCGCGGCCGGGTTGGCGGTCGAGGCGGCGGCGCGCAGCCTGAAGCTCGACTTCGTGCCCTTGATGCGCGAGCGCTATGACCTGCTGGTGCGCCGGCGCGACTACTTCTCGCCGCCGGTGCAGACCTTGTTCGCATTTGCCCGGGAAAAAGCCTTCGCCGCCCGCGCGGCGCAGATGGGTGGATATGGCGTTTCCGGCTTCGGCGCCGTGCGCTACAACGGGCCCTAAAGCAAAGGGGGCCATATGCGCAACGTAGCCAGGTTGTTGGATGGGTACCGTAAGTTCCACACGGAAAGCTTTGCGCCAAATCGGGAAGTCTTCGAGACGCTCGCGCGCCACGGGCAGCACCCGCGCACCATGGTCATTGGCTGCTGCGACTCTCGGGTCGAACCCAGTGCCGTATTCGGCGCCGGCCCAGGCGATCTATTCATCTTGCGCAATGTCGCCAATCTGGTGCCGCCCAATGAACCTCTTGGCGACTACCATGGCACCAGCGCCGCCGTCGACTTCGCGGTCAACGGCCTTGGGGTGTCGGATATCGTCGTGCTCGGGCACGCCGGCTGTGGTGGCATCAAGGCCTACCTCGATGGCATGTACGATCCGGACAAGGGCGGGGGACCCTTTATTCAAAAGTGGATGTCCTTGCTCAAGGCGGCCCGGGGCACGGTCATCGCCAACAACCCGGGCCAGGCGCCGGAAGCCCTGCAACGCGAGTTGGAGCAGGCGGGCGTGGTCAGCTCGCTCGGAAACCTGATGAGCTTCGACTTCGTGGCCGAGCGCGTGGCCGCCGGAACTCTGACCATCCACGGCGCCTACTTCGATATCGCCAGCGGCGATCTGCAAGCCTACGACCGTCACGCCCGCCGCTTCGAAAGTCTGGCGGAGGCCTAAGTCAACTCACGACCCCGCCTTGCCGGCGTTGGGGACGAAGAGCTGTTGGCCGTCGACATGGAAGTCGGCGATGGCCTTCTGCCCCGCGGGCGCGGTCAGCCAGTCGACGAAGGCTTGCCCGTCCGCCGCCTTGACGTGCGGGAACTTGGCCGGGTTCACCAGGACGACGCCATACTGGTTGAACAGGCGTTTATCGCCTTCGACCAGCAGATCCAAATCAGATTTGTTGTTGAACGAGATCCAGGTGGCGCGGTCCGTCAGGGCGTACCCGCCCATGCCGGCGGCGGCGTTCAGGGTGGCGCCCATGCCGGAGCCGGTTTCGCGGTACCACTGGCCGCTGGCCGCGGCCGCGTCGATGCCGGCAGCCTGCCACAGACTTTGCTCTTTCTTGTGGGTGCCGCTGTCGTCGCCGCGCGAGGCGAAGGCGGCCTTCGCCTCGGCGATGGCGCGCAACGCGGCGGCGGCGTCATGGGTGCCGCGAACGCCGGCCGGATCGGCCTTGGGCCCGACGATGACGAAATCGTTGTACATCACGTCGAAGCGCTTCACGCCATAGCCCTCGGCGACGAATTTCTCTTCCGACGGTTTATGGTGGACGAACAGAACGTCGGCATCGCCGTTTTGCGCCAGCTTGATGGCCTGACCGGTGCCGACCGCCACCACGCGCACCTCGATTCCGGTCTTCGCTTGGAAGATGGGTAAGAGATACTCGAACAGGCCGGAATTCTCCGTCGAGGTGGTGGAGGCGACGGTGATGGTCCGCTCCGCGGCGCCCGCGGGCAGGGCCAGTGCCAGCGGCAGTAGCAGCAAGGGCAAAAGAAATCGTCGGGTCAGCACAGCAGGTCTCCTTTCAGGAATGCGGCCGCCTCGGCGGTGCGTGGGGCGGCGAAGAAGTCGGCGGCCGCTGTGCGCTCGAGCAGGCGGCCGTGGTGCAGAAAGAGGATCTCGTCGGCCAGGCGCCGGGCCTGACCCAGGTCGTGGGTGGTCATGACGATCTTGGTGCCGGCGCGGGCAACGGCGAGAATCAGTTCCTCGATGGCGCGCGTGGCGGCCGGATCGAGATTCGATGTGGGCTCGTCGAGAAACAGGACTTCGGGCCGGGTAACCCAGGCGCGGGCGATGGCCAGGCGCTGCTGCTCGCCGCCGGACAGCACCCGTGCCGGCCGGTCGGCCACCGCGCCAAGCCCGGCGTGGGCCAGGGCCTCGTCGACGGCGGCTTGCCGCTCGCCGCGCGGGATACCGCGCAGGTGCAACGGATAGCGGATATTGGCGGCGGCGGAGCGCCGCAACAGCACTGGGTCCTGGAAGACCATGGCCTGGCGGCGGCGCACCCGCTCGCCATTTCCCCCGGCCCAGTCGATGCGCCCGGCGGTTGGCCGCAACAGGCCGTGACAGAGTCGGAGCAGCAGGCTTTTGCCGGCGCCGTTGGGACCGAGGATCAGGCTACGCCCCGCCGCCTGCAGATCCGCCGAGATGCCGTCGATCAGGGTCTGGCCGCGCGCCTGTAAGGTGACGCTCGTCAGTCTCAGCGGCAAGATGGATGTCGCCTCAGCCATATCGTGCCCGTGTCGCATCGCGGATGGCCATGGCCGCCAGATTTACGCCCAGCGCCAAGGCGATGAGGATGATGCCGAGGGCCAGCGCCAGCGCCAGGTTGCCCTTGCTGGTTTCCAGGGCGATGGCCGTGGTCATCACCCGGGTCGCGTGGTTGATGTTGCCGCCGACGATCATCACCGCGCCCACCTCGGCCACCGCGCGGCCGAAGCCGGCGAGGATCGCGGTCAAGAGGCGGAACCGGCCGTCCCAAAGCAACGTCACTAGCGTCTGCCCAGGTCCGGCGGCCAGCGAGCGCAGTTGCTCGTCGTATTCTTCGTGCAGGTCGGCCACGGTCTGGGCGCTGAGCGCCGCGATAATCGGGGTGATCAGCAGGCACTGGGCGATGATCATCGCCGCCGGCGTGAACAGCAGGCCCAGCACCCCCAAGGGCCCGGCGCGCGACAGCAGCAGGTAGACGATCAGCCCGACCACCACCGGCGGCAGGCCCATGAACGCGGTGAGCAGGGCGTGAACCGCCAGCCGGCCGGGGAAGCGGAACAATGCCACCGCGGCGCCCAAGGGCAGGCCGATAAGCGCCGCCAAGCCCACGGCGCTCAGGCTGACCCGTAAGGACAGGCCGACGATCTCCAGCAAGTCCCGATCGACGCGGAGGAGCATGTCGAGCGCCAGGGCAAAGGCGGCGGTCAAATCGGTCAGGGGATAGCGCGGCAAGCCTCGTTGCGTGAATTTGTACGAATTTACGTTTTTTCTACCTGAAACTCCGGATGAAGGGAATAATTGCATTCGCTTGGGGGCGGTTTGACCCCGCTTGATGGCCGGCTGGCGAGGCCGCATAGTGCGAGGATGGCACAGCAAGAGCCGACAGGAGCCAAGACGGTCCGCCGCGGTCGCGGCAAGGGCGGGGCCGGGACGTTGGCGGAATTCGTCGTCCGCCCCAACCCGGCGGACCCGCGCCTGACCGAGCCGGTGGAGGGGGTCGATCAGGATGGCGCGGCGATCTCCACCCGGGTCGTGGTGGAGCGGCCGCTGACCCTGTTCCTGAACGGACAGGAGATCGTCACCATGATGACGATCGGCGATTTCCCCGAATACCTGGCGGTCGGCTACCTGCTCAATCAGAACATGCTGCACGCGGACGACGTGATCGCCGGCATCGACCACGACGACGAGTTGGACGTGGTGGTGGTGCGCACCGACCGGGAGACGGACTACGAGGACAAGCTGAAAAAGAAGACCCGCACCTCCGGCTGCGCCCAGGGCACCGTCTTCGGCGATCTCATGGAGAAGTTCGAGGACGTGGCCCTGCCCAAAGACGCGATCCTGAAGACCTCGTGGCTCTATGCCCTGTCGCGCAAGATCAACTCGGTGCCCAGCCTCTATCTGGAGGCCGGGGCGATCCACGGCTGCGTGTTGTGCGAGGGCGACCGGCCGCTGGTCTACATGGAGGACGTGGGCCGGCACAATGCCGTGGATAAGATCGCTGGGTACATGTTCCTCGAAGGCTTGGGGCCGGAGAACAAGATCTTCTATACGACCGGGCGGCTGACATCGGAGATGGTCATCAAGACCGTGCAGATGGGCATTCCGATTCTCATCTCCCGCTCCGGATTCACGGCCTGGGGCGTCGACCTGGCGCGTCAGGCCGGCTTGACCTTGATCGGCCGGGCCAAGGGCAAGCGCTTCATCGCGCTGTCCGGCCTGGACCGGATTGACTACGACCTGGGCTCGGATGACGCTGACGACGAAGACCGCCGCCATCAGCGCAAGGCCGGCGTGTCCGACGACGCGGCGTAACCCGACCAAAGCGAGGGCAGGAGGGTTGCACATGAATCGAGGGCCGCTGCCTGCTGTCAGCGAAGACGATGTCGCCGCATACCAGAACGACGGCGCTGCCGTGCTCCGTCAGGTCTTCGAGCCGGATTGGATCGATTTGTTGGCGGCTGGAGTCGAACGCAACATGGCCGAGCCCGGCCGCTTTGCCCATCACTACACGGCGCCGGGCAAGCCGGGGCTGTTCTTCGGCGACTATTGCAACTGGCAGCGGATCGAGGAGTACCGGCGTTTCATGGTCGACTCGCCGGCCGGGCAGGTTGCCGCGCGCCTCATGCGCTCGCGCACG
>JAJFGI010000170.1 GCA_021776215.1 Kiloniellaceae bacterium
GTTTTTCCAGATCGCGCAGCCAGCGCCCGATCGTATCGTTGCGATCCATGCGGCCGAGCGCCCGGCGCAGGCCGGCGAAGCCCGGACCGGGCCGGGGACCGCGCAGGGCACGTGTCTCCAGCGCCCGGACGCGGGCGCGAAACTCGGCCGGGGACGTGCCGCCAGCGGCCAAGGGGTGCTTGAGGGCGGCCAGCAAGGGCAACGGCGCCAGGCCACCGGCGACCGCCTCGGCGGTCAGGCGCAGGAAGGTGCCCGGCGGCGTATCGGCCAAGGGGACTCCGGCGGAATCGTCGACCGCCAGGTCCCAGCGGCGCAAGGCCGCCGCCACCCGCCGCGCCAGGCCCCGGTCGGGCGTGACCAGCGCCGCCCGGCAGTCCGGCACGCACAATGCCTCGCGCAGCAGCAGGGCGATGACCGCCGCCTCCTCGCCGGGGCCGGGGCAATCGATACGTTGGACGCCCGCCAACGCCGCGGCGAGGGCGCCGCGATCCTCGGTTTCCGCCAGGGAACGCCAGTCGCCGGTGGCCGCCGCCGGGCGCAGAGCCAGATTGACGATGTGCGCCCGACCCACTAGCGTTTCGGCCACGCCGTCGGTCGGCCATGCCGCCACGTCGCCGGGGGCGATGTCCAGACGGGCCAACAGGCGCGCCAGCGCGTGCTGCGGATGCACCGGATCTTCGCCGACCGCCGTCCACAGGTCCGGATCCACGGTTTGATCGAGGCCGGGCAGGATCACCATCCCGGCCGGCAAGGTGGCGACGACTTTCAACAGGGCGGCGGTCGCCGGAATGCTGCCGGTGGAGCCGGCGGCGATCACCGGTTCGCGCGGCGGCTGCCGCGTCCAGGCCGCGGCTTGCGCATCGAGCAGGCGGCGGCGGCGCTCCGCCGGTCCGATGCAGCCCTCGGCCGCCTGGATGGCCGGCCACTGCTCGGTCAGGATGGCAAGGAATTTCAAGCTGATCTGCCAGTGCTCGGAGTATTTGTCCGGCACCAGGGCATCGAGACGGCTGAGATCGAGGCCCTCGGTTTCCACCTGATCGAGCAGGCGGGTGAGCTCGCCGGCGAGGCGGACGGCCTGATCCTCGCTGGGCGGCTGGCCGCGTACCCGGCCCCAATGCTGGATCAAGCGGCCGAGCAGAAGCTGTCGGCGCAGGGGCGGCATGGCCGGGGGCAACTCGCCGGCACCCAAATCGGCGGCGAGGTCGTCGTCTCCCAGAATCAGCTCTTCGGCGTCCAGATCGCCGAGCGGCACGAGGCGCGGCAGCAACAGCGCCCGCCCGTCGGCGGCGCGCAGGAATGCGTCCTGCACCGCACGGCAGGCGCGCCGGGTGGGCAGCAGGACCGTCCCCTGGGCCAGGGCCAAAGGATCGCCGCCGGCGCGCCGCAGCAGGCCGCGGGCCAGTGCATCAACGAAGGAGACGCCTGGCGGGATGGTGTAGATCTACGCCCGTGGATCGCTCATTTCTGCGGCGAGGCGAACGCCATGTGATGCATCGCCTCTTCCACCTCCGCCAGGCCTTGCGGGGTGCCGATGTGGAACCATTCGCCGTCATGGCGGATGCCATACAGGCGCTCGGCCTCCGCTGCCTTGTCGTAGAGGACGTTCAGCGAAAAGGCCCCGCCGGGGGCGCCGTCTAACAGGCGCGGATGCAGGATTTGTATGCCGGCGAAGACGAACGGGGCCACCTGGCGCTCGCCGCGCCGCCGAGCGCGGCCCAAGGGATCGAGCAGGAAATCGCCGCGCCCCTCGTAGCCGAAAGCGGTCGCCGTCGGGTGCAGCAGCAGCAGGGCGTCCATGGCCCGGTCGTCCCAGCCGGCGGCCAGGCGGTCAAGCGCTGGCGTCAGCCCATCCAACCAACAGACATCGCCATTGATGGCGTAGAAAGGATCGGGGCCGAGCAACGGCAGCGCCTTGCGAATGCCGCCGCCGGTCTCCAGGCGGTCATTCTCTTCCCGCGAGAACACGATGCGCGGACGGGCGCGTGGGCGCAGATGCTCTTCGATCATGGTGCCCAGATAGTGCAGGTTGACCACCACCTCGGCCACGCCGGCGGCCTCGAGCCGGTCGAGGATCGAATCGATCAAGGCCTGGCCGCGCACGGGAATCAGGGGCTTGGGCGTGGTATCGGTGAGCGGCCGCATACGCTCGCCCAGGCCGGCGGCCAGAATCATCGCCCGCTTGGGGCCGGGAATCGGGGTCTTGGCGGTCATGCGCGGCCCTTCGGCGCCGGGGTGGTGCGCTCGGCCGCCGGCACGTGGCGGTCGAACCAGGCCCGAACCGGCGCCAGGGCGGGCTTCGCCAGATCCGCTTGCAGCAAACGCCAGAGGCGCGGGATATGGCGCAGATAGAGCGGCTTGCCGTCGCGCCGGTCCAGCCGGGTGAAGATGCCGATGATCTTGGCGGCCCGTTGCGCCCCGAGCACCGCATAGGACTCGAGGAACGCCGGCCGGTCCACATCGGGAAACGCCGCGAGGTAACGCTCCAGCATGGCCGCTGCCAGATCGGGTTCGATGTCCCGGCGGGCATCCTCCAGAAGCGAGACCAGGTCGTAGGCGCGGGGGCCGATGACGGCATCCTGGAAATCGAGCAAGCCGCAGGCGGCGATGCTGGCACGGTCGTCGAGCAGCACCAGATTGTCCACGTGATAGTCGCGCAGCACCAGGCCTTCGGGCGCCGCGCGGGCACGCGGCAGCACGGTCCGCCAAGCCTCGATGTAGCTGTCGCGGACGTCGGCCGGGGTTTCTTCGCCGCGCAGCGCCGGCAGCGTCCAGTCGGGCAAGAGCAGCGCTTCGTCCACGAGGCGCGTATCGTCATAGGGCGGCAGGGCCGGCGGCGGCTTTGGCCGCCACGCGCGATGCAAGGCGATCAGCACGTCGACGGCCAGGGGATAGAGGCGGGCCTCGTCGACGCCCTCGGCCAACGCCCGGGTGAAGGTCCTGTCGCCGAGATCCTCGAGCAGCATTAGACCCGCGGTCTCGTCCACCGCGAAGGGACGCGGGGCGCTCAGGCCCAGATCGAGAAGCTGCCGGGCCACCCGGTCGAAGGCGGCGACGTTCTCGTGCGGCGGCGGCGCATCCATGAGGACGGCGGTCTCCGCGTCGCGGGACAGGCGCTCGTAGCGGCGGAACGAAGCATCGGCCGCGAGCAGGCGGCGCTGTGCCGCGCCCCAGCCGGCGGCGGCCAGGAATGCTTCGATCAGGCGTGCCCGCTCAGTCATTGTGGTCGAGCCCGTCTAAACGCGCCGCCCAACTTCCGGCGCCGACCAGGACCGCCCGGCGCGCGTTCGCCGTCTCGCCGTAGGTGAGATGCACGTCGAGGCGGTCGGCGGGCAGGAGCGGACCCATCCGCTCCGGCCATTCGATCAGGCTGATGGCCTCGGCCAACGCCTCCTCGAAGCCCAACTCGTAGACCTCATCGGGACGCGAGAGGCGGTAGAGATCGAAATGCCAGACCGGTGCCGGTTCCCGGTCGTAGCATTGCAGCAAGGTGAAGGTGGGGCTCGGCACCTCTTCGGACTCCGCACCAGGCGCCAGGGCGCCGATGAAGGCGCGGGCGAAGACGGTCTTGCCGGTGCCCAAGTCGCCGCAGAGCGCGATCACGTCGCCGGCCCGGGCGCACGCCGCGACGCGCCGCGCCAGGGCGGCCGTGGCGGCCTCGTCGGGCAGCAGCAGATCAAGCGTCGGGGAGCGCGGGTGTGGCGCGGCCATGATGGCTGGTTTTAGCGGTGGCGCCGGCTGCCGGCAACCAGTGATGCGCCGGTTGTCCGGCTGGGCGTGGCGCCTTGCCATGGACGCGGCCCGCGGCCATCCTATCCACCGGAGCCGGCCACCCAAGGGATCCCGCATGAGCGTGCACGAGACGGACATCGCCATCATCGGCGCCGGGCCGGTCGGCCTGTTCGCCGTGTTCGAGTGCGGCATGTTGAAGATGCGCTGTCAGGTGATCGATTCCCTGGATGCCATCGGCGGCCAGTGCACGGCGCTCTATCCGGAAAAGCCGATTTACGATATCCCCGGTTTTCCCCGAGTCGGGGCGGCCGAGCTGATCACGCAGTTGGCCGAGCAGGCGGCACCGTTCGATCCGGTTTACGCCTTGGGTCAACAGGTCCGGGCCCTGAGCGAGCGCGACGGCCGATGGCGGTTGGCGACCTCGCGCGGCGCCGAGATCGATGCCCGCGCGGTGATCATTGCCGGCGGCAGCGGCGCCTTCGGCCCGAACCGGCCGCCGTTGCCAGGAATCGCCGACTACGAAGGCACAAGCGTCTTCTATGCCATCCACCGGCGCGAAGCGTTTCGCGGCCAGCGGGTGGTCATCGCCGGCGGCGGCGATTCGGCCCTCGACTGGGCGATCTCCCTCGCCGAGGTGGCGGAGAAGGTCTACGTCGTCCACCGGCGGGCGAAGTTCCGGGGTGCTCCCGAGACGGTCGCCCGCCTGCACGCCCTGGCCGAGGCGGGCGGCCGAGTCGAGTTGGTCATCCCCTATCAGCTGCACGGCCTGGAGGGCGGCAACGGCCAGCTGGCGGCGGTGACGGTGCAGTCGCTCTCCGACGGCATGCGGCGGCTCGAAGCGGATGTGTTGTTGCCGTTCTTCGGTTTGTCCGCGGACCTGGGGCCGATTGCCGACTGGGGCCTGGCTTTGGACCACCACCACATCCGAATCGATCCGGCAACCTGTCAAACCAGCATGCCGGGAATTTTCGCCATCGGCGACGTGGCCACCTATCCGGGGAAGCTGAAGCTGATCCTGTGCGGCTTCTCCGAGGCGGCACTGGCGGCGCACGCCGCTTACAAACTAGTGCACCCGGACGAAGCGCTGCACTGGGAATACTCGACCACCAAGGGCGTGCCGGGGCGGTCGTAGCCCGGTTGGATCTACGCTCGTTTCGATTCCTCGCCGGGCTTCGGTAGGGCCTCGGGCTGGTCGATGGGGATGTGGCAGGTGACGCGGGTGCCTTTGTCCGGCTGGGAGTCCAGCTCGACCCAACCGCCATGCAGCTCGATCAGGCTCTTGACGAGCGAGAGGCCGAGGCCGGCACCGCTTTGCCCGCTCTGATTGCTGGCGCGCTCGAATTTGCCGAACACCCGGGCGACATCCTCGGCGCGCATGCCGGCGCCGGTATCGGAGACCATGAGCAGCACCTCGGCGCCTTCGCGCTTGGCCGAGGCGGTGACGACGCCGCCTTCGGGCGTGTATTGGAAGGCGTTCGATAACAGATTGTAGAGGGCCTGGCGCAGGCGCCGGCCATCGGCCATCAGGGTGCCGATGTCGTCCGGGCAGTGAACCTTGAGGGACAGGTTGCGGTTGTAGGCCCGCTCGTGGCTGACCGTCTGCAGGTTCTCCAGCAAGGCGCGGATATCCACCGGGGCCACGTCCAGCTGCATGTATCCGGCCTCGATGGTCGCCAGGTCGAGAATGTCGTTGATCAATGCGATCAGGCGCTGGGAGGCCTCGACGATGCCGTGGCTGTATTCAAGCTGCCGTTCGTTCAACGGGCCGAAGAATTGATTTTCCAGGATTTCGGCGAAGCCGATGATGGCGTTCAGCGGCGTGCGCAGTTCGTAGGAAATGTTGGCCACGAATTCGGACTTCAGGCGATCGGCGGTCTCCAACGCCTCGTTACGCTCGAGCAGGGCGCGCTCCACGCGAATCGAATCGGTGACGTCGAGAAAGGTAAACAGCGAGGCGCCGTCGGGCAACGGCAACTGAGTCCAGTCGATCATCGTGCCGTCGGTGCGCTCGCGCCGGCCGCTGCGCGCTTCCGGCTCGGTGGCACGGGCGACCCGCGCCTCCGACCGCTCCGCCCAGGTCTCGTCGGAAATCTCGAAGTATTTGCGCGTGTATTGGACCAGGTCACGCACGTGCGGCTCGCCGGCAAGCTGATCCGCGGGCAGATCCCAGATGCGGGCAAAGGCCGGGTTAGAGAGCTTGAGGCGGCCATCGGCGCCGTAGACCGCGACGCCTTCGTACAGATTGTCGAGGGTCTCGCGCTGCACCTCGATCAAGGTGTTGTAGGATCGCTCCAGGGTCAGGCGGTCGGTCACATCCTCGTAGACCAACAGGACGCCGCCGAACGGGTGGGCGCTGGCGATGCCACGCAGGGTACTGCCGTCGGGCAGATGCAGCAGGTTCTCCACCGGCTCGATCAGGGACTTCAGGCCGCGAATCCATTCCCGCTTGAACTCCGGGAAGTTGGCATGTTCGGGCAATCGGCGCGCGTCGCGCAGGGCTTCCAGGATATCGCCCATCTCGGGAGCCGTGCCGAGGAACGATTCCTCGAGATGCCAAAGCCGGGCATAGGCGGTGTTGAAAAAGCGCAGGCGCATGTCCGGGCCGAGGATAGCCACCGCGCTGCCCAGATTCTCCAGGACGTCGTCGTGGGCGGCCAAGTGACGGGCCAGTTCGGCCTGCAGATCCTCGGCGTCCGTCCGGTCGATGGCGTGGCCGACAAGGGTGCCGTCGCCCAGCGGCCGCTCCTCGATGGCCATGAGCCGGCGGGCGCCGCCGACCACCACGTGGTGGCTCTCGGCCACCGCTGCGCCCGAGGCCAGCGCGCGCCTGCCGATCGACCGGCCATCGTCCGATTTTGCCTTGCCCAATAGTTCGATGGCCTTGGTCATCGCGGACACCGGCTCTTCGTCGACGGCCGCCGCATAGGCCCGGTTGCAATAGGTGAGATTGAGATCCTTGTCGCGGCGCCAGACCGGCAGCGGCAGCGCATCGAGCACGCCGGCCAGGCCGTCGCTTTCCGCCGTCGCCTGGTCGCGGGCTCGGGCCAGGCCGGTGACGTCCTCGAACCAGACAAGATCGGCAACGCCGGTGCCGGTGGTCGCCCGCGCCCGGGCACCGGTGACCGCGAAGATCCGCTCGCCGTCCTGGCGTTGCAGGGTCATGGTAAAGCCGGTGCCGTTGTCGCGCAGGTGCTTGATCGCGTCGCCCAAACCCGCCGCCGCCGCAGCCTCGAAGGCGCCGAGGACGGATTTCAGGGCGGCCTTTTTCGAGGCGGCCAAGCCGAGGGTTTCGAGGAGCGAGGCCGAGCCGTAGATCTTTTCGTCGGCGTGCCAGAAGGCGAGACAACCGAGCGGGGCGCTGGCCAGGGTAGCCTCGGCCAGGATCGCCCGCTGCTCCGCCCGTGTTAACCGCCGCTCGGCCGCCATCCAACGGCGGCGATACCTCAGGGCCAGCGCGGTCAGGACACCGACCAAGGTGGCCAGGGCAACGACGCTGGCTCCGGCGACAAGTTCCTCGGTTACTGCCAGGCCGAAGACAGTCTGCATTCGTGGGTAACCGCCTGGGGTTGTTTTCGACGCGTGGTGCGTCGCGGCCCGACTCTAGTCCCCCGGCGGGGGCCGGACAAGCTGCCGGGGCCCGGTCAGTACCGGTACTGTTCCGGCTTGAAGGGGCCGGCCGAGGGCACGCCGATATAGTCGGCCTGCTTGCGGCTCAGCTTGGTCAGCTTGGCACCGACCTTGGCCAGATGCAGGGCGGCCACCTTCTCGTCCAGAGCCTTGGGCAGAACGTATACCTTGTTCTCGTACTGCTCGGTCTTGGTCCACAGCTCGATCTGCGCCAGCACCTGATTGGTGAACGAGGCGCTCATGACGAAGCTGGGATGGCCGGTGGCGCAGCCCAGGTTCACCAGGCGGCCTTCGGCCAGGAGGATCAGGCGTTTGCCGCCGGGCATCTCGATCTCGTCCACCTGCGGCTTGACGTTGATCCACTTCAAGTTGCGCAGGGCCTCGATCTGGATCTCGCTGTCGAAGTGGCCGATGTTGCAGACGATGGCCCGGTCCTTCATGGCCCGCATGTGATCGAGGGTGATGACGTCCACATTGCCGGTCGCAGTGACGAAGATATCGCCTTGCGGCGCGGCATCTTCCATGGTGACGACCTCGTATCCCTCCATGGCCGCCTGGAGGGCGCAGATCGGGTCCACCTCGGTGACCATCACGCGGCAGCCGGCGTTGCGCAGCGAGGCGGACGAGCCTTTGCCCACGTCGCCAAATCCGGCGACCACCGCCACCTTGCCGGCCATCATAGTATCGGTGGCGCGACGGATGCCGTCGACTAGGCTCTCGCGGCAGCCATAGATGTTGTCGAATTTCGACTTGGTGACGCTATCGTTGACGTTGATCGCCGGGACCTTGAGGGTGCCGTCCCGCGCCATCTCATAGAGACGGTGCACGCCGGTCGTGGTTTCCTCGGACAGGCCGCGCACGTCCTTCATCAGTTTCGCGTGCTTTTCATGCATCACCGCGGTGGCATCGCCACCGTCGTCGAGAATCATGTTCGGCTTCCAGCCTTTGGCGACGATGGTCTGCTCGATGCACCACCAGAATTCCTCTTCGCTTTCGCCCTTCCAGGCGAACACCGGGATGCCGGCGGCGGCGATCGCCGCGGCGGCGTGGTCTTGGGTGGAGAAGATGTTGCACGAGGACCAGCGCACCTTGGCGCCCAGGGCGAGCAAGGTCTCGATGAGAACCGCGGTCTGGATGGTCATATGCAGGCAGCCGACGATGCGCGCGCCCGAGAGCGGCTGCGATTTGCCGAACTCCTCGCGCAGGGCCATCAGGCCGGGCATTTCCGACTCGGCGATGGAGATTTCCTTGCGCCCCCAATCGGCCAACGAGATGTCGGCGACCTTGTAGTCGGTGAATTTGGCCATGATTTTCTCTCCGCCGGATTTTAGGATGCGGCCGGTGATGTATCAGCCGGGGCCGGACGCGGCAAGGCTCTAGCCGCCCGGCAGCTTAACTCATGGGCGGCGTGACTCAGGTGAACCAGATGAGCAAGGCCCCGCCGAGCAGCAAGCGATAGACGACGAACGGCGTGAAGCTGGCGCTGCGCAGCCAGCGGATCATCAAGGCAATTGCCACCAGAGCAAATAGGAACGAGATGGCGGCGGCGACAAGCGCATCGATGCCGAGGCGCAGATTGCCAGTTTGATAGACGTCCAGCCCGGCCAGGGTGCCGGCGCCGAGGATCGCCGGAATCGCCAGTAGCATGGAGAAACGCGCCGCCTCCGGCCGCTCGAAGCCGAGAAAACGGGCCGCCGTCATGGTGATGCCGGACCGGCTGGTGCCCGGAACGAGCGCCAGGACCTGGGCCAAGCCGATCACCAGGACCGAGCCGATCGTCATGTGCTCGATGCGGCGCACCGTCATGCCGGTCCGATCGCCCACGTAGAGCAGAATGCCGAAGCCAATGGTCGTCCAGGCGACAATGCGCACGTCGCGCAGTAGGGCGGTGACCGCGTCCTTGAGAAAAAACCCGGCGATGATCAGCGGTACCGTGCCGACCACCACATAGAGTGCCAGGCGGGCTCCCGGCGTCCATCGGCCCACGACCAGCTTGGCGACACCCACGAGCATGTCGACGACATCGCGCCAGAAATACAGGCAAACGGCCAAGAGGGTACCAACGTGGACGGCGATGTCGAGAATCAGCCGGTCGCTCGCGGCCTGTTCCGCCACCTGCCAGCCAAGCCGGTCGAACGTCTCCCAGACCAGCACCAGATGGCCGGACGAGCTAACCGGTAGAAATTCGGTGATCCCCTGCACGAGGGCGAGGATCGTGATGTGAAGCAGAGGCAAGTCGCGGTCCCCGGTCCCGGCTGTCGCGCTTATAGCACCGCCATCATCGAGTCGCCCAGTGGTCAATTTAGTCTCGAAGTGGTACTATCCATTGAATTTACTTCTGAATACTTGGTCGCCGCTTGCCAAATCCGGAAAAATGCAGTATGGAATAAGACAGGGAATGTGACCTAAATGGTCGATCCCGGCCGGCGGGCCGCGACCTGGAACCCGGCACGGTTTCGGGAAGATTGGTGACCGATTGCGGCGACGGTGCCTCCGTAAAACCGAGTGGATAGAGCAGAGCGGGAAACGTCGCGTGATCGCCAAGATGCTGAGATTTGTCGAGTTGGGCCGGCGGACCCCGGAAAAGCGGGACGCCGAGGCCCGGCGTGCCGACTTTGACGAAATCTACCGTGAATTCACGCCGGAGACGGCAGCGGACCAGGCCGGCCGCTGCTCCCAGTGCGGTGTGCCGTTCTGCCAGGTGCATTGCCCGCTGCAGAACAATATCCCCGATTGGCTGATGTTGACGGCCGCCGGGCGCCTGCAGGAGGCCTACGAGCTCTCCCAGTCGACCAATAATTTCCCCGAGATTTGCGGCCGCATCTGCCCGCACGACCGCCTGTGCGAGGGCAACTGCGTCATCGAACAGGCGGGCCATGGGACCGTCACCATCGGCTCGGTGGAGACCTATTTGACCGAAACCGCCTGGCGCGAGGGCTGGGTGCAGCCGGTCTCGCCCCGGTCCGAACGCGACGAGTCGGTGGGCATCGTCGGCGCCGGCCCGGCTGGCCTGGCTGCCGCCGAGGAACTGCGCCGGCACGGCTATCAGGTGCATGTGTATGACCGCTACGACCGGATCGGTGGGCTGCTGATCTACGGCATCCCTAACTTCAAGCTCGAGAAGGACGTGGTTGCCCGGCGCGCCGATCTGCTGCGCCGCTCCGGCGTGACCTTCCACATGGAGTTCGAGGTCGGCCGTGACGCGACCCTGGCCGAGCTGCGCCAGCGTCATGCCGCCGTCCTGGTCGCCACCGGCGTCTACAAGGCGCGCGAGATCAAGGCGCCCGGCATCGGTTTGCCCGGCATCCATGCCGCCCTCGACTATTTGATTGCGTCCAACCGGACCGGTCTGGGCGATGCGGTGCCCGCCTTCGCTGACGGAACACTCGATGCCGCCGGCAAGAACGTGGTGGTCATCGGCGGCGGCGATACGGCCATGGATTGCGTGCGCACGGCGGTGCGTCAAGGCGCGCGCTCGGTCAAATGCCTGTACCGGCGCGACCGGCAGAACATGCCCGGCTCGCAGCGCGAGGTCAGCCACGCCGAGGAAGAGGGGGTCGACTTCGTCTGGCTGTCGGTGCCCGAAGCCTTTGCCGGCGACGATATGCTGGGCACCGTGCGCGCCAGCCGTATGTATCTGGGGGTCGCCGATGCGACCGGCCGGCAGACGCCGCAACCGGTGGAAGGCTCCGGCTTTTCCCTGGATGCCGACCTGGCGATCACGGCGCTCGGTTTCGATCCGGAAGACCTGCCCACCCTGTTCCAGACGCCGGAGCTGAAGGTGACGCGTTGGGGCACACTGAGCACGGATTTTCGTACCCTGATGACCAGCTTGGATGGGATTTTTGCCGCCGGCGATATCGTGCGCGGTGCCTCGCTGGTGGTCTGGGCGATCCGCGACGGACGCGATGCGGCGGCGCAAATCCACAAGTACATCGCCGCAAGACAAGCCCAGGATAGCCAAGCCGGGGACAGCCAAGCCAACAGCAAGGGCGCGCGCGCGTCGGTCGCGGCCGAATGACCGAGACAGCCAAGACTTTCATCGATACCTACCCGCGCGAGGCGGACCGTCTGGCGCGCGACGGGCTCTACGACCCGGCGGAGGAGCACGAGTCGTGCGGCGTCGGCCTGGTCGCCGCCCTCGACGGCCGGCCGCGCCGCGAGGTGGTCGAGGCCGGCATCGCCGCGTTGCGCGCGGTCTGGCATCGCGGCGCCGTGGATGCGGACGGCAAGACCGGCGACGGTGCCGGTATCCACGTGGAAATACCGCAGGACTTTTTCTACGAGCACGTGGCCCGCACCGGGCACCAGCCGGAGCCGGGGCGTATCGCCGTGGGCATGGTGTTCCTGCCGCGCACCGACTTCGCGGCCCAGGAGCGCTGCCGCGTCCTGGTGGAGCGCGAGATCCTCAACTACGGCTACACCATCTATGGCTGGCGCCAGGTGCCGGTGAATACCCAGGTGATGGGCGAAAAGGCGGAGCTGACGCGGCCCGAGATCGAGCAGATCATGATCGCGAACAGCCGCAATGCCGAGGATTCGCAGTTCGACATCGACCTCTACATCATCCGCCGCCGCATCGAGAAGGCGGCCGAGGCGGAGTCGATCAAGGACTTCTACATCTGCTCGCTGTCGTGCCGCTCGGTCATCTACAAGGGCATGTTCCTGGCCGAACAGTTGGCCGCCTTCTATCCGGATTTGCGCGACGAGCGTTTCGTCTCGTCGTTCGCCATTTTCCACCAGCGCTAGTCCACCAACACGTTCCCCACCTGGCGCCTGGCGCAGCCGTTCCGCGTGCTCGCGCACAACGGCGAGATCAATACCCTCAAGGGCAACGTCAACTGGATGAAGGCGCACGAGTGCCGCATGTCCTCGGCCGCCTTCGGCGGCCATATCGAGGATCTGAAACCGGTGATCCAGGCCGGCGCCTCGGATTCGTCGTCCTTGGACGCGGTCTTCGAGTTGGCGGCGCGCGCCGGGCGCGATCTGCCCATGGTCAAGACCATGCTGATCCCCGAGGCCTGGCGCGACGACAGCCCGATCCCCGATGCCTACAAGGACCTCTATAGCTACTGCAACGCGGTGATGGAGCCGTGGGATGGCCCGGCCGCGGTGTGCGCCTATGACGGCCGCTGGGCAATGGCCGGCATGGACCGTAACGGCCTCCGGCCCCTGCGTTATACCATCACCACCGGCGGCCTGCTGTTCGCCGGGTCCGAAACCGGGATGGTCCGCCTGGAAGAAACCGAGATCACCGAAAAAGGGCGCCTCGGCCCCGGACAGATGATCGCCATCGATTTGCAAGAGGGCCGGCTCTATCACGACCGCGAGATCAAGGACCATCTGGCGGCCCAGCGCCCGTACGGCAGTTGGGTGAGTCACATCACCCGCATCGACGATCTCGTCAAGCCGGACCACGGCGAGCCGACCTTCTACGACCGGGACGAATTGCGCCGGCGCCAGCTCGGGTACGGGCTGACCATGGAGGATTTGGAACTGATCCTCCATCCCATGGTCGAGGACGCGAAGGAATCCGTCGGCTCCATGGGCGACGATACGCCGCTGGCCGTGCTCTCAAACCAGTACCGGGGCCTGCATCACTTCTTCCGCCAGAACTTTAGCCAGGTGACAAATCCGCCCATCGATTCCCTGCGCGAGCGCCGGGTGATGACCTTGAAGACCCGGCTGGGCAATCTGGGCAACATCCTCGCCGAGGACGAGACCCAGTGCCGGCTCCTGCAGCTTGATTCGCCGGTGCTGTCGAATGCCGAATTCGCCGCCATGCAGGCCCATATGGGCGCCAGCGCGGCGGCCATCGACTGCAGCTTCGATCCGGACGAGGCGGATGGGCAGGCCGACAGTTTGCGCGGTGCCGTCGAGCGCGTTCGCCGCGAAGCGGAGGATGCGGTGCGCGGCGGCTGTGAGCATGTGATCCTCAGCGACGAGAAATCCGGTCCCGATCGGGTGGCGATTCCCATGATCTTGGCCACCGGTGCGGTGCACGCGCACCTGATGCGGCAGAACCTGCGCACCTTCACCTCGCTCAACGTGCGCAGCGGCGAGTGCCTGGATGTCCATTATTTCGCTGTCCTGATCGGCGTCGGGGCGACCACGGTGAATGCCTATCTGGCGCAGGAATCCATTGCCGACCGACACCGCCGGGGCCTGTTCGGCGAGATGGGGCTGGAAGATTGCATCCGCCGCTACAAGACGGCGGTCGACGATGGCCTGCTGAAGATCATGTCGAAGATGGGCATCTCGGTGCTCTCGTCCTATCGCGGCGGCTCCAACTTCGAGGCGGTCGGCCTGTCGCGCACCTTGGTGGACGAGTACTTCCCGGCCATGCCCAGCCGCCTGTCGGGAATCGGTTTGACCGGCATTCAGCAGAAGGTCCTGGGTTTGCATACCCGCGCCTGGTCGGCGGATTTCATCGCCCTGCCGGTGGGCGGCTTCTACCGCTACCGCCGCGGCGGCGAGGCGCATGCCTGGGAGGCGGGCCTGATCCACACCCTGCAGGCGGCGGTCGCCGGCGATTCCTATTTTACCTACAAGAGATTCAGCGAAGGGGTGGCCAAGCTGCCGCCGACCACCCTGCGCGATCTGCTCGATTTCAAGCGCGACCATGTGACGCCGGTGCCGCTGGAGGAGGTGGAATCGATCACCGCCATCCGCAAGCGCTTCGTCACCCCCGGTATGTCCCTGGGCGCGCTCAGTCCAGAGGCGCACGGGACCCTGAACATCGCCATGAACCGGATCGGCGCCAAGTCGGATTCCGGCGAGGGCGGCGAGGACCCGGAGCGCTTCGTGCCCCGGCCGAACGGCGACAACGAGAATTCGGCGATCAAACAGATCGCCTCCGGCCGTTTTGGGGTGACCGCCGAATATCTGAACAACTGCCGCGAGATCGAGATCAAGGTCGCGCAGGGCGCCAAACCGGGCGAGGGGGGGCAGCTCCCGGGTTTCAAGGTCACCGAAATGATCGCCAAGCTGCGCCACGCGACCCCCGGGGTGATGCTCATCTCGCCGCCGCCGCACCACGACATCTACTCGATCGAGGATCTCGCCCAGCTCATCTATGATCTCAAACAGATCAACCCGGATGCGCGGGTGTGCGTGAAGCTGGTGGCCCGCTCCGGCATCGGCACCATCGCCGCCGGTGTCGCCAAGGCGAAGGCCGATGTGATCCTGATCTCCGGCCATTCCGGCGGCACCGGCGCCAGCCCGCAGACCTCCATCAAGTATGCCGGCGTGCCGTGGGAGATGGGCCTCTCCGAGGTGCATCAGGTGCTCACCCTGAACCGTCTGCGGCAAAATCTACGCCTGCGCACCGACGGTGGCATCAAGACCGGTCGCGACGTGGTGATCGCTGCCCTGCTCGGTGCCGAGGAGTTCGGCGTCGGCACCGCCTCGCTGGTCGCCATGGGCTGCATCATGGTGCGCCAGTGCCATTCCAACACTTGTCCGGTGGGCGTGTGCACCCAGAATCCGGCCCTGCGCGAGAAATTCACCGGCTCGCCGGAGAAGGTGGTCAACCTGTTCAGCTTCATCGCCGAGGAGGTGCGCGAGATCCT
>JAJFGI010000018.1 GCA_021776215.1 Kiloniellaceae bacterium
GGCTGGCGCCGCCGTCATCCTTGCCGTCGGCTATTGGTGGTGGCAGTCGGAGCAGAGCGAAAGCCGTTTCCTGGCCCTCGTGCCAGTGGGTCAGCGTGCCTTGACTGACGTGGAGACGTTACCTGATCTGGGCCGAACCCATCTGGCCGTTGGGCAGACACAGCGCTACAACACGCCGTTCCCGACCTCTGGACCGCACGAGACGACATGGGCGCGCACCGGTTTTCATGCCCAACAGCAGCGTCCGACCCAGATCGTCCATGCGCTGGAGCATGGCAACATCGTCATCTATTACGACAAGCCGGGCACCGATGTCCTGGCGACCCTCAAGGACTGGGCCGGGTTGTACGGCGGGCAATGGGATGGCGTCGTGGTCACGCCCAGCCCCGGTCTCGGCAAAGCGGTCGTCATGACCGCCTGGCGCAAGATGCTGCGGCTCGATCCTTTCGATCCCGCCCCCGCCGCCGCGTTCGTCGACGCCTTCCGCGGCCGTGGCCCCGAGCACCCGGTGCGCTAACGGTCCCCGGTCGACGGGCGGCGCAAATAGACGAGCCAATAGGTCAGCGCCACAAGTCCGCTCCCGCCAACGATATTCCCAAGTGTGACCGGCAAGAGGTTGCGCAGCAGCGCCATCAGGTCGACGCTGCCGCCGCTCGCCAGCATGCCGATCGGAATCAGGTACATGTTGGCGACCGAATGCTCGAAACCTAGCGCCACGAAGGCGGAGATCGGGAAGATGATCGCCAGGATCTTGCCGGCCACGTCGCGCGCCGCGAAACTGAGCCAAACGGCCAGGCAGACCAGGGTGTTGCACAGGATGCCGCGAAAGAACGCGGTGGCGAAATCGAGATCCAGCTTGGTCTGGGCGATCCGCGCCGCCGTCTGCCCGACGGAGCCGCCGCTGAGATCGAGCGCGCCGGCCAGATAGAACAGCGCCACCGTGCCCAAAGCGCCCACGAAGTTGGCCACATAGACAAGACCCCAGTTGCGCAGAAGCTGCCAACTCGTGACCTTGCGTTCGGCCCAGGCCATGACGATCAGATTGTTGCCGGTGAACAGCTCCGCACCGCCCACCAGAACCAGAATCAGGCCGAGGGAGAAGGCAACCCCGCCCAGCATTCTGGCCGGCCCGAATCCCAGGTCACCGCCGGTGATAGTGAGCGTATAGAACATCGCGCCGAAGGCGATGAAAGCGCCGGCAAGAACCCCAAGGGTCGCGGTTTGCAGAGGTGCCAAGCGGACCTTGGCCACACCGCCCCGTTCCACCAGCAAGGCAATCTGCGCCGGCGTGTAGGCGTCCATGAAGTGGTTGGTGTCTTCCTGCGTCATGGCCGTCGGCACTCCCTTTGCGGTGCGGGGAGAATAGCAGGATTCGCCCGGTGCCTAACCGGCGCTGAGCCACTCCCGAACCAGCGCCACCTGATCTGCCGCGCGCAACGCCGGGGCGTGGCCGCAGCCGGCGATCTCAATCACCTGACTGCGGGGGCCGCGCAGATTCATCTGTGCCGCTGTTTCGGGCAACAGAAGATCGGAACTTGCCCCCCGCAACGTCAGCGTCGGCGCGGCGATACGGTCCCAGATTGGCCACAGGTCGACGTTCTCCAACGGCTCCTGGCGGAACGCATCACCGATGCGCGGGTCGTAGTGCAGACGGAAACCGCCGCCGCCGTCGGATACGACACTGATCTCGGTAAGTTGCCGCCAGCCGTCGTCACCCAAGTCGCCAAAGGGGGCATGCACTTCGCGCACGTACCGCTCGGCCGCCGCTAAGTCGGAAAAATGCGGGTCAGCCCCGACGTAGGTGCCAAGCCGCGCCAGCGCCGCTTTTGGAATGAAGGGCCCGATGTCGTTGAGCAGCAGTCGCTCGATCGGGCTACCCGGTTGTGCCGCCAGCATCATCCCGATCAGGCCGCCCATGGAGGTGCCGACCCAGGCAACGCGCTCCACCGCCAGGCGGGCGAGCAGCACGGTCATGTCGGCCAAGTACTGGGTGTACGAATATGAGGCGGGATCCGCGAGCCAGTCGCTGCCGCCCCGCCCGGCGACATCCGGGCAGACGACACGCCAGCCGTCCGCCGCCAGCGCCGGGGCAAGAATCTCGAAATCGGCCCCGTTACGGGTTAGGCCGTGCACGCAGACGACCGTCCGCGCCGCGTCGGCTGGCCCCCATTCGGCGTAGGACATGCGATGGAAACCGGCGGTGGAGAGGCAGCAAACGCTCCCCTTGCGGGCCCCGGCGGTCATGCGGCGGCGATCATGCCGCAGCGGCGGCCGGCGGCTCGTCGTGTACCTCGACGAAGGTCTCCGGAAAGAAGCCGTTGAAGCGCGTCGCCAGGGCGTTGGAATAGGCGCCGACCTGATCGATCTCGATCCAGTCGCCTTCGCGCACATCGGCCGGCAAGTCGAAGGTCCCGGGAAGTACATCCACGGAATCACAGGTCGGGCCATTCAGGACAAAGGGGTACATGGTCTCCGAAACGTCCCCGGCCAGACGAATAAGCCGCGCCTGAAGGCGAATGTCGACTTGCACCATTTCGGACAGGCTGCCGTATATTCCGTCATTGATGTAGAGGCGGTTGTCCTTGCGCAACTGCACCTGTGTGAGCAATGAGCAGGAATCGGCCACGATAGCGCGCCCGGGTTCGGCAAAGACATCGACAGTCGGTCTCAACGCCAGCCGTTTCAAGCCGATCCTGATTTCGCTCATGTAGTCTTCCAGGGGTGGAACCGACTTTCCCGTATAGGCGGCGGGAAAGCCGCCGCCCACGTCCAGGCACGCGGGCTCGACTCCGGCCATCTCGATCGTTTCACCCGCCAACGTCAGCGCTGTTCCGTAAGAGCTTGGATCGCTGCACTGCGAACCAACGTGGAAGGCCAAGCCAACCTTGCAGCCCCGCTCGTGCGCCGCCCGCATCAGGGCCGCCGCGTCCGGCGGCGTGGCGCCGAACTTGGACGACAGGTCATAGAGAGTTTGCAACGACGTCGGCGTGCGCATGCGAACGACGATCACCAGATCCTCGCCGCCGGTCTCGTCTACGACCTTGGCAAGCTCGCTCTCGTGATCGACGACGAAATGGCGGATGCCGTACACCGCATAGGCGCTCTTGATCACCGCCCGCCCCTTCACCGGATGCATGAAATAGGCGTGCGCGTCCGAATACGTCTCGCAGATCTGGGCGATTTCCGGCAGCGACGCGGTATCGAAGTGGCGAATCCCGGCCCGGTACAACACATCGAGGACCATTGGGTGGGGATTGCACTTGACCGCATAGAGCACGGTACCGGGGAATATGCTGATGAACCGCCGCGCCGTCTCCGCCAGCACTTCCGGGCGCAGGCAATAGACCGGATAACTCGGCTGCAACGCCCTCGCCACCGCC
Organism: Kiloniellaceae bacterium; assembly: GCA_021776215.1. GTDB lineage: Bacteria > Pseudomonadota > Alphaproteobacteria > Kiloniellales > J153 > JAJFGI01. Next base: position 3,381 of record JAJFGI010000018.1, read on the forward strand.
GGGACATCGCTAAATCGCCGTTTCGAACTCGCCCTCGCCATAGTCTTTATCCGATTTTTCTGTGCCGTCAGCCCAGCCTGAGGCGGCGCGGCGCCTGCCCGCCGGCGCCCGGCAGGCCCTTGGTCATCGCCCGCACCTC
>JAJFGI010000171.1 GCA_021776215.1 Kiloniellaceae bacterium
TGCCGACGCGGCATAGATGGCCCAGGCGGCCGTCTACGTATCCGTACTTTCAACCTCGGGAGCACGCGTTCCCGGAACCGGCTCCTCCGACCCGCCATCGCGCCGGCGGCGGATGATTATGTCCCCGTTCTCGTCGACGAAAGGCATTTCATACTGCGGAATGGATTCCATAAGCAAGTCAAGCGCTTGCATCAATCTCTCCACTCCCTGGCGAGCGAACTCCTCCGCTCGCTCCCGTTGATCCGGCTCGTCCGCGGCACCCACCCGAGGTGCCATGACCAAGCTGATCGCGACCAAAGCCGCGGCCGTTAGACCGCCGTACGTGCCTGTCATATCTGGTCTCGCCCTCCTGCCTGCGGCGTGGTCCCGCAAGCATACCCGTTCCCAAGACGTCGGACTTAGAACATGGGCACCCATGCCGACGCATACCAGGGGCGCGCCCGTGAGGGCGGCATCCGGCGGCACCCTCGACAAGCATGCCGCGCCATGTCAGGAATCCATGCCGCCAATACCCGGGAAAGGAACAGGAACCATGCCGGATGACATCGCATTACTATCGGCACAGGATCTGATCGCCCAGTACCGGAGCGGCAACCTCTCGCCGGTCGAGGCGACACGTGCCGCCCTGGCCCGCATCGCGGCGCACAATCCAACGCTCAATGCCTTCCTCCTGATCGATGCCGACGGCGCCTTGGCCGAGGCCCGCAAATCCGAGGAGCGCTGGCGCCTCGGCGCGCCGCGCGGCCGCCTGGACGGCGTCCCCACATCGATCAAGGACATTCTGCTCACCAAGGGCTGGCCCACCTTGCGCGGCTCCAAGGCGACGCCGGCTGACCAGCCGTGGGACGAGGATGCCCCCGCCGTCGCCCGCCTGCGCGAACACGGCGCCGTCCTGATCGGCAAGACGACGACGCCGGAGTTTGGCTGGAAAGGTGTCACCGACAGCGCCTTGAGCGGGATCACCCGCAACCCCTGGAACCCGGAGCGCACCCCCGGCGGCTCCAGCGGCGGCGCGGCTGTTGCCGTGGCGACAGGCATGGGCGCCCTGGCCCTGGGAACCGATGGCGGCGGCTCGGTCCGCATTCCAGCCGCCTTTACCGGGATCTTCGGGCACAAGCCGACGTTCGGCCGCGTCCCGGCGTATCCGCTCAGCCCCTTCGGCACGCTGGCCCATATCGGACCTATGACTCGCACGGTGACCGATGCCGCGATTCTCCTCGGCGTGATCTCCGAACCCGACGTGCGCGACTGGTATGCCCTGCCGCCGCAGGGCGCCGGCAAGTCCATGGACTACACCGCCGGTCTCGACCGCGGCGTGAAAGGACTACGCATTGCCTTCAGCCCGACCCTTGGCGGCCATCCGGTCGATCCGGAGATCGCTGCCTTGGTCGCCGCGGCCGCACACCGGTTCGCGGACCTCGGCGCCCGTGTAGAAGAAGTCGACCCCGACCTGCCCGATTGCGCCGCGCCGTTCCGTAAGCATTGGTACGCCGGCGCGGCGGCCTTGCTCAGCGGACTCAACGATGCGCAAAGAGACCTTGTGGAGCCCGGCCTGCGCGATATCGCCGCGGAGGGTGCCGCATACACCTTGCTCGACTACCTGGCCGCGGTGAAGCAGCGCGAAGCCATCGGCGTGGCCATGAACCGCTTCCATGACACCTATCAACTGCTGCTCACTCCCACCCTGCCGATCCCGGCCTTCGAGGCCGGCTTGGAGCAGCCGCCCGGCGCCCATCAGGACCGTTGGGTCGATTGGACCCCATTCTCGTATCCCTTCAACCTGACCCGGCAGCCGGCGGCCAGTGTACCCTGCGGCCTGACCTCGGCGGGTCTGCCCGCCGGGCTGCAGATCGTCGGCCCTCTCTATGCCGATGGCCTGGTGCTGCGCGCGGCGCGGGCCTACGAAAAAGTGGCGCCGTTCCAAATGCCGGTCCTCGCGGGTGTTGCGCCTTAACGGTTGCGTCACCAAATTCAACTAATTGTAGACATTATGTTACTGTCTGCCGCACGGGGGCGAATCGGCCCCGCCCGGTGCGCTCCCCAGCCGAAAGGCCCTCGCGGAAGGTAACGCGCATGCACAAACCGGTGGTCATCGCGGGCTACGTCCGCTCTCCATTCCATTTCGCAAAAAAAGGCGAGCTGACCCGTGCTCGGCCGGACGAGCTTGCCGCGCAAGTGGTCCGTGGCCTATTGGACAAGACCGGGGTCGATCCCGCCGGGATCGAAGACCTGATCGTCGGCTGCGCCTTTCCGGAAGGCGAGCAGGGCCTGAATGTCGCGCGGCTGATCGGCTTCCTGGCGGATTTGCCGCTCACCGTCGCCGGCGCCACGGTCAACCGCTTCTGCGGCTCGTCCATGCAGGCCATTCACATGGCCGCCGGCGCCATCCAGATGGATGCGGGCGATGCCTTCATCTGCGCCGGTGTCGAGTCCATGACCCGCGTGCCCCTCGCCGGTTTCAACCCCATGCTGCATCCCGGCTTGGCCGAACGTTTCCCGCAAGCCTATGTGTCCATGGGAGAAACCGCAGAGAACGTGGCGAGCAAATACAAGATTCCCCGGCAGCGCCAGGAAGAGCTGGCGGTGGAAAGCCACCGGCGCGCGGCAACGGCTCAGCAGGCCGGTAAATTCACCGACGAGATCGTCCCCATCCGCCTGGGCAACCGCACGGTCGATGCCGACGGCTGTATCCGCCCCGGCACGGACGCCAAAGCCCTGTCCGGTCTTGCGCCCGCCTTCAAGACCGACGGTAGCGTCACCGCCGGCACCTCCTCGCCGCTCACCGATGGCGCGGCAGCGGTGCTGGTCACCACCGAGGACTATGCGCAGGCCAACGGCCTGACCCCGCTCGCCCGCCTGCGCGCGGTGGCGGTAGCCGGCTGCGCCCCCGAGATCATGGGCATCGGCCCGGTCGCGGCCACCCGTAAGGCCCTGGAGCGCGCCGGCCTGAAGATCGGCGACATCGACGTGGTGGAACTGAACGAGGCTTTTGCCGCGCAGGCCCTGGCCTGCATCGACGAACTGAAGCTCGACCCCGAGAAAGTGAATCTGGATGGCGGCGCCATCGCGCTTGGCCATCCCCTGGGCGCGACCGGCGCCCGCATCACCGGCAAGGCGGCACAACTCCTCCAGCGCGAAGGCAAGCGCCTGGCCCTGGCGACACAGTGCATCGGCGGCGGGCAAGGTATTGCCACGATCCTAGAGGCGGCCTGATGCGCATGGAGCGCGCCGCGGTCATCGGCGCCGGGGTGATGGGCTCCGGCATTGCCGCGCACCTGGCGAATGCCGGCATTCCCGTTCTTCTTCTCGATGTGCCCTCGGGCAACGGCAAGGGCCGCAATGCTCTGGCCGAAGGGGCGATTGCCCGCATGCTCAAGGCGGATCCGGCACCCTTCATGCACGCGCGCGCCGCCAGGCTGGTCACTCCCGGCAACACCGAGGACGATCTGGACAAGCTGGCCGAAGTCGACTGGATCGTGGAGGCGGTGGTCGAAGACCTGGCGATCAAGCAAGCCCTCTACAAGAAGATCGAAGCCGTCCGCCGCAAAGGCTCCGTCGTTTCCTCCAACACGTCCACCTTGCCGCTGGCAACCCTGATCGATGGCCTGCCCGCGCGCTTCGCCGGCGATTTTCTGATCACCCATTTCTTCAATCCACCGCGGTACATGCGCCTGCTGGAGCTGGTCGCCGGCCCCAAGACACGGCCCGAGGTGCTCGGCGCGCTCAGCGACTTCGTCGACCGCCGCTTGGGCAAAGGCGTTGTCCTCTGTCACGACACCCCCGGATTCATCGCCAATCGTATCGGCAGTTTCTGGCTGCAATGCGCCGCCATCGAAGCGATCGACCACAAACTTTCGGTGGAAGAGGCGGACGCCATCATGGGCCGGCCGCTGGGCATTCCCAAGACCGGCGTCTTCGCCCTGCTCGACCTGGTCGGCCTCGATCTCATGCCCAAGGTGGATGCCAGCCTGGCCGCCGCCCTGCCGGCGGAGGATGCCTACCACGGCATCCGCCGCCCCTGGCCGTTGCTCGACCGGCTGATCGCCGAGGGTTACACCGGGCGCAAGGGCAAGGGCGGTTTCTACCGCCTGGACAGCAGCAGCGGCAAGCGGTTCAAACAGGCGATCAACCTGGCAACCGGCGACTACGCCGACGCCGGCAAACCAGTCCTGGATAGCCTGGCGGCAAGCAAGACCGGCGGCCTCGCGGCGTTGGTCGCGCATCCGGACCGCGGCGGCCGCTACGCCTGGGCCGTGCTCTCGCAGATTCTCGCCTATGCCGCGACGCATGTGCCGGAGATCGCCGATACGGTGCCCGATGTCGATCGCGCCATGCGCCTTGGCTACAACTGGAAATACGGTCCCTTCGAACTGATCGACCGCCTCGGCGCGGCGGCCTTCGCCGCGGGGCTGGAGAAAGACGGCAAGACCGTGCCGCCGCTGCTCACCGCTGCCGTCAAGGCCGGCTCGTTCTATCGCGTCCACGAGGGCCGTCAGCAGTTCCTGACCACCGGCGGCGCTTACGCCGACGTGCCGCGGCCCGAGGGTGTCCTGCTGCTCGAGGATATCAAGCGCGCCCAGCAGCCGATCAAGAAGAACGGCTCGGCCAGCCTGTGGGACATCGGCGATGGCGTCGTTTGCCTTGAGGTGCACACCAAGCTCAACACCATCGACCCCGACGTCCTGTCGATGGTCGAGACGGCCATCAAGACCGTAGGCAAGCAGTACAAGGCGCTGGTGATCTACAACGAGGGCTCGCATTTCTCCGCCGGGGCCAATCTGGGCCTCGCTCTTTTCGCCGCCAACACCGGTCTGTGGCCGATGATCGAAAGCATGGTCGAACAGGGGCAAAAGGCCCTGCGCGGCCTCAAGAACGCACCCTTCCCCGTTGTCTCGGCGCCATCGGGCCTGGCGCTGGGCGGCGGTTGCGAACTCCTGCTCAACGCCGATGCGATTCAGGCGCACGCGGAAAGCTACGTCGGCCTGGTCGAGGCCGGTGTCGGCGTCATTCCCGCCTGGGGCGGCTGCACCGAAATGCTGACCCGCCTGGCC
>JAJFGI010000172.1 GCA_021776215.1 Kiloniellaceae bacterium
CAGAGCGGCATGGTCGAGAATCCCGACAAGATCATCCGCATGCGCGTGATGGCCGACATAAAAGAGTGAACCATCGCGGTAGAATCACGTTTACGACGGTGATATGTCGAGCGACAACCTGACGACCGACAAGTTCCTGGAGCTCTTCGACAAGGTCGGCGGCCTGGCGATTCAATACGGCCTCGACGTCCTCGGTGCCGTGATCCTGCTCATCGGCGGCTGGGTGGTCGCCGGTTGGGCGGCGCGCAGCGTCACGCGCTTGCTCAGCCGCACACCGCATCTGGACCCGACGCTCAAGCCGATCGTCGCGCAGGTTGTGCGCTATGCGATCCTGATCCTTGTCCTCGTCGCGGTGTTGGCCCAATTCGGGGTGCAAACCGCCAGCATCATCGCTGTTCTCGGTGCGGCGGGCCTGGCGATCGGCCTGTCCATGCAGGGCACGCTGCAAAACATCGCCGCCGGGGTCATGCTGTTGTTTCTGCGCCCTTTTCGGGTCAACGACTACATAGATGCCGAGGGCATTGCCGGGACGGTCGACGAGGTCGGATTGTTCACGACCCGCATGCACACATTCGATGGCGTGTATCAGGAGGTTCCTAACTCGCAACTGTGGAACCGGACTATTCAGAACTTCTCGCGTCTCCCCACCCGACGCCTGGATATTGTTGTCGGCATCGACTACGGCGACGACATCGATACCGCGCAGACCGTTCTGCTCGACATGCTGCGCGACGACGACCGTGTGCTCGATGATCCGGAGCCCCAGGTTTTGGTCAAGGAGCTTGGGGACAGCTCGGTCAACCTCAACCTGCGCTGCTGGACTAAGGCGGAAAACTATTGGGCGCTATTGTTCGATACGACGAAGACCGCCAAGCAGCGCCTGGACGCCGCCGGCATCAGCATCCCGTTCCCGCAACGGGACGTGCACTTTTACGACGCGAACAAGAAACAATAGGCGACTGTCGTGCCGCCCTCTAGCCGGCAATACGCCCAAACGACTTGAGCACGTCGGTCAGCGCCGCGTGGGGCAGCCCCGGCGCCGTGTGCCCGTCGCGGCCGGTCATGGTCTCATTGGCGATCAGCGCGTTGATGACCGCCTCGTCGGTTGCCTGGACAACTGCCTCGAACAGCGGCGTGACGTCGGCGTCGGGCACGAACGCCACGGTCTGCACCGCGCCCATGGCATCGACAGCCAAGGCATTCGCGGTGGACAAGGCCAGAAAGATATCGCCGGACGTATGCGCCGCCACCGCTCCCGAGCGGCCGATGCCCAGAGCGCATCGCTGCGCCAGCCGCCGCAACTGATGCGGCAGGAGCGGCGCGTCGGTGGCGACGATGCCGATGACGGACCCCACGTCGGCGCCCGGCCCGGACATGCTCAGATGCCGGCCCACCGGCACCCCGGCTATGGTGAGCTGCTCCTGGCGGCCGAAATTGGCCTGCACAAAAGCGCCAAGTAAGAAATCGCCGCCGGCGCACTCGACTCGGCGCGACGCGGTGCCGGAGCCTCCCTTGAATCCGTAGCAGATCATGCCGGTGCCGCCGCCGACACTGCCCTCCTCGATCGCCCCGCCCCGCGCCGTATCCAGCGCCGCGAAGACGTGCTCAGCCGTGACATGAAAGCCGTTGATATCGTTGAGATAGCCATCGTAGGTCTCGGCCGCCACCGGCAGGCCCCAGAGCTGGCCGCGCCCGTGCAGCCCGTGACGCAAGAGCCACTGCAGGGTCGCATCGCGGGCCAGGCCGACGGCGTGGGTGTTGGTCACCGTGATCGGCCCTTCGACGCGTCCCGCTTCCTGCAGCCAGAGGAAGCCGGTCATCTCGCCGTTGCCGTTCAGGCTGTGGCCGCCGGCAAAGACCGCCCCGCCCGCCCCGGCGCGGCCGCGTGGCAGGATCGCCGTCACCCCGGTGCGCACCGGCCCCTGTCCGACCACCAGCGGCCCATCGCCGCGAATGAGAGTGGCGTAGCCGACCTCGACCCCCGCCACGTCCGTGATCGCGTTCAGGGGCCCCGGTTGGCCGTCAAAGGGAATACCCAGGGCCCGCGCCCGGACCTTGCCGGAGGGTGTCGCCAGATGAGGATTCGTCATGGGTGGCCTCGCCCGCCGCGGGGGACCGGATCAGGCCGCCGGGACTTTCGCCAGCGCCGCCTCGATGGCGGCCACCGCGGCCTCCGCCGCGGCGCCGTCCGGGCCGCCGGCCTGGGCCATGTCGGGCCGGCCGCCGCCGCCCTTGCCGCCGAGCGCCTGCGACCCGGCCCGCACCAGGTCGACGGCGCTCAGCCGGTCGGTCAGATCGGCGGTGACCCCGACCACCAGAGAGGCCTTGCCGTCGGCGACGGCGACCAGGGCGACAACGCCACTGCCGACCTGTTTTTTCAGATCGTCGGCCATGGGTTTCAGGTCCTTGGCCGGCACATCGGCCAGAACCCGCGCCGCGAAGCGGACACCGGCGACCTCGCGCACCGCCGATGCGGCGCCGTTACCACCACCGCCGGTCGCCAGCTTGCGGCGCACCTCGGTCAATTCGCGCTCCAGGCGCCGGCGCTCTTCCAGAAGGCCGGCGATGCGCTCGGGAAGCTGGTTCGGCGCCGTCTTGATCGCCTCCGCGGCTTGCGCCAGCAACATTTCCTGGCGCGTGACATGCTCTAGCGCCGCGGCGCCGGCCAGCGCCTCGATGCGGCGCACGCCGGCGGCCAGGGCGCTTTCGCCGATGATCTTGAAAAAGCCGATGTCGCCGGTTCGGCGCACGTGGGTGCCGCCGCACAATTCGGTCGAGAATGATCTAGGCTGGGCAGCCTCCGCGGGATCCCCCGGGCCGCCCATGGAAACCACCCGCACCTCGTCGCCGTACTTCTCGCCGAAGAGCGCCAGGGCACCGGCCTCGATGGCTTCGTCCGGGGTCATGAACCGGGTTTCGACCGGGGCATTCAGGCGAATCCGCGCGTTCACGTCCGCTTCGACGGCGCGGATATCCTCGGCCGTCATCGGCTTCGGGTGGCTGAAGTCGAACCGCAGGCGGTCGGGCGCCACCAACGAGCCCTTTTGCGTCACGTGCGCGCCCAGGCGCCGGCGCAACGCCTCGTGCAGGAGATGGGTTACCGAATGGTGGGCCCGCAGAGCGGCGCGGCGCACCCCATCGACCTTCATCTCGACCGCATCGCCCACCATGACGGCGCCGTGTCGGACACGCCCGACATGGACATGCAGAACCCCCAGCTTTTTCTGGGTATCCCGGATTTCGATCTCGCCGCCATCGGCGGTGAACAACACCCCCGTGTCGCCCATCTGGCCGCCGGATTCGCCATAGAATGGCGTCTGATTGACCAGCACCTGAACGTCGTCGCCGGCCTTGGCCGCCTCGACGGGGCTACCGTCGACAACCATGGCGACGATCTGCCCCTCCGCCGTTTCGGTGTCGTAGCCGAGAAATTCCGTCGCGCCGAAGCGGTCGCGCAGCTCGAACCACAGGCTTTCGGTGGCCGCCTCGCCGGAACCGGCCCAGGCTTTGCGGGCCGCCGTGCGTTGGCGCGCCATGGCGGCATCGAAGCCAGCCTGATCGACCGCCCGGCCCTGGCCGCGCAGAATGTCCTGGGTCAGATCGAGGGGGAAGCCAAAGGTGTCATAGAGCTTGAAGGCGACCTCGCCGGACAATGCCTTGCCGGTGCCGAGCCTGCCGGTCTCGTCCTCCAGCAGCTTGATGCCCCGATCCAGGGTCTGGATGAACCGGCCCTCCTCCAACTTCAGGGTCTCGCCGATCAGCGCCTCGGCGCGCATCAGTTCGGGATATGCCTTGCCCATCATGGCGGTCAGGTCGGGAACCAGGCGCCAGATCATCGGCTCCTTGACGCCGAGACGGTGCACGTGGCGCATGGCCCGGCGCATGATCCGCCGCAGCACGTAGCCGCGCCCCTCGTTGGACGGCAGGACGCCGTCGGCGACGAGGAAGGCGGTGGCCCGCAAATGATCGGCGATGACCCGGTGCGAGACCGCTTGTTCGCCATCCGGCGAGGTCTTCGAGGCCTCCGCCGACGCCTCGATCAAGATGCGCAAAAGATCAGTGTCGTAATTGTCGTGGGTGCCCGCCAGAACGGCGGTGATGCGTTCCAGTCCCATGCCGGTGTCGATGGACGGCTTGGGCAAGGGCACCTGCTTGCCCGGCTCCGGCTGGTCGAACTGCATGAAGACCAGGTTCCAGATCTCGATGAACCGGTCGCCGTCCTCGTCGGGGCTACCGGGCGGGCCGCCCGGAATGCCGGGGCCGTGATCGAAAAAGATCTCGGAGCACGGACCGCACGGCCCGGTATCGCCCATCTGCCAGAAATTGTCGGACGTGGGGATGCGCAGGATGCGGTCTTGCGGCAAGCCGGCGATCTTGCGCCACAGATCCGCCGCCTCGTCGTCCTCCGCGTAGACCGTGACCAGCAATCGATCCGCCGGCAGGGCGAACTCCTTGGTCACCAGCTTCCAGGCCAGCTCGAT
>JAJFGI010000173.1 GCA_021776215.1 Kiloniellaceae bacterium
TATCTCCGTCGACCTTCTCACCGGCCGCGACAAGGGCAAGCCTCGAGCCGCGGTGTTGGCGCGGCTCCACAATGGCGAGGCGCACTTGGCCGTCGGCACGCACGCCCTGTTTCAGGAGGATGTCGCGTTCCACAACCTGGCCCTGGCGGTCATCGACGAGCAGCATCGCTTTGGCGTGCACCAGCGGCTGACCTTGGCCAAGAAGGGACAGGCCGTGGACGTGCTGGTCATGACCGCCACGCCGATTCCGCGCACCCTCCTGCTTACCTCCTATGGCGACATGGAGGTCTCGCGGCTGACCGAGAAACCGGCCGGGCGGCAGCCGATCGACACCCGCGCCCTGCCGCTGGAGCGGCTGGGCGAGGTGGCGGATGGCGTCGGCCGGGCGCTGGCCGAGGGCACCAAGGTTTATTGGGTTTGCCCGCTGGTCAGCGAGTCCGAGGCCATGGACCTGGCGGCGGCGGAAGCCCGCCATGTCGAATTGAAGGCGCGCTTCGGCGACCGCGTGGGCCTGATCCACGGACGCATGGCCGGCCGCGACCGGGACGCGGTCATGGCCGCCTTTGCCGATGGCGCGGTCGACCTGCTGGTCGCCACCACGGTGCTCGAGGTGGGCGTGGATGTGCCGCAGGCGACCGTCATGGTGATCGAGCACGCCGAACGCTTCGGTCTGGCGCAACTGCACCAGCTGCGCGGCCGCATCGGCCGCGGCGCGGAGAAATCCACCTGCCTGCTGCTTTACCTGAATCCCCTGGGTGAGACGGCGCGGGCCCGCATCCGCATCCTGCGGGAGACCGACGACGGCTTCCGGATCGCCGAGGAGGATTTGCACCTGCGCGGCGCCGGGGAGATTTTGGGCACCCGGCAAAGCGGCTTTCCGGAGTTCCGCCTGGCCGATCTGGCGGTTCATGGCGACCTGCTCGCCACCGCCCGTGACGATGCGCGGCTAATCCTTGAGCGCGATGCGGATTTGGCCGGTCCCCGCGGCCCGGCCCTGCGGGTCCTGCTCTATCTCTTTGCCCGTGATGCCGCCGTGCGCTATCTGCGCTCCGGCTAGCCCGCCAGACTCTACTCGGCGACGGCGGCTTCGGCTGTCTTCTTGCGGCGGTCCGGTGGGGTGACGATCCCGCCGGAGACGACCATTTTGATCCCCTCCTCCACGCTCATGGTGAGAGGGACCACTTCTTTCCGCGGCAGGAAGAGCAGGAAACCGGAGGTCGGGTTCGGCGTGGTCGGCAAGAAGACATTGACCGTTTTTTCCGGCGTCTCCTGCTGGACATGCACCTCGGCATCGCCGGTGATGAAGCCGATGGCCCAGGAGTCAGGGCGCGGATATTGAATCAGGACGACCTCGCGGAAGGCGCGCGACTGCTCCTTGAACACCGTCTCGAAGAGTTGTTTAACCGCCGAATAGATACCCCGAATCACCGGCATGCGATGCAGGATGCGCTCGCCCAATCCGACCACCGTGCGACCGAGCAGGCCGGCCGTGAAAAAGCCAACAAGGGTCAAGAAGACGACCATCACCAGGACCCCGAGGCCGGGGATGCTGAAGGGCAAATATGTCTCCGGGTTCCAGGCCGGCGGGACCAGCGGCACGACACGGTTGTCAACGAAGCGCAGGACCTCCCAGGTAATCCAAATGGTGATGCTGATGGGCGCCGTGACCAGGACGCCAGCGAAGAAGTAGTTGCGCAACCGGCGCACCAGGCCCAGCCGCCTCGCGCCGCCCTCCGGCGCCGCGGCGGCGCGTGGCGACGGCTTTCTTTCGGGTGCCGCGGCGTTGCGTATCTTTGGGGTCACGATGCCGCCGGAGATCACCAGCTTGATGCCGTCCTCGACGGAAATGTCGAGGTGGTGGATGTCGCCCCTCGGAATGAACAAGAGGAACCCGGTGGTCGGGTTCGGCGTTGCCGGAACAAAGACGTTGAAGACCGTTTCGTGGGTAAGATCCTGGACCTCGCCTTCCGTCTGCCCGGTGATGAACCCGATCGCCCAAACGCCGCGGCAGGGGTATTCCACGAGCACGACCTCGCTGAAGGCGGTGCCCTTTTGCGACAGGACGGTCTCGAAGACCTGCTTGGTCCAGCTATAGACACTCCGCGCGACCGGCACCGTCGCGACGACACGCTCGCTAATGCGTGTGAGCAGGCGCCCGGCGATGCCGGCGGCAAAAAACCCGATCAAGGTCAATGCCACCACGATCACCACCAGACCCAAGCCCGGAATACCGAATGGTAGGTAGGTCTCCGGATTCCACCGGGGCGGAATGAAGCCCGTTACGTTGCCGTCAATGAACTGGATCACCTTCCAGGCGAGCCAGAACGTGATCGTCACGGGCGCGGTTACCAGAATGCCGGCAAGGAAGTAGTTGCGCAGCCTCGCCGCCAATCCGGTCCCAGCGGTCCCGGATGCCTGCGGCACCTGCCGAGCGTCACCTGGTTGCCGATCGCTCATCTTACCTCGCTACCATGGTCCCCATTACTATATGGTCTAGCCTCGGTCAGGGGCACGGGAAAGTGATGCGCGTGCCCGGTGTGCCGCGCCCCAACCCGTCGTATATCTAGGGTTGCTATATAGCTCCGGGAGGATTCAGATGACAGTGCCGGTGCGCCTGCTGTCTTTGGCGACCGCGGTGCCGCCTTACGTGCTGCATCAACGCGAGGTTGTGGAGCGCGCCCACCATTTGTTTCAGAGGAACGGCGCCAATATCGACCGCCTGTTGCCGGTTTATGCCAATGCCGGCATCGACACCCGCTATTCCTGCGTGCCGATCGAATGGTATCAGGAGGCCAGTGGCTGGAAAGCACGCAACCAGCTCTTTGTCGAAAATGCCGTGGATCTGCTTCGCCAAGCCGCGGAGACGTGCTTGGCCGAGGCGGGCGTTGCGCCGGAAGATGTCGACACCGTTGTTGCCGTCTCGACGTCCGGTATCGCCACGCCCAGCCTGGATGCCCGCCTGATGGAAAGCCTGCCGCTGCGCCGGGACGTGCAGCGGCTGCCGATTTTCGGACTCGGCTGCGCCGGCGGTGTTCTGGGTCTGGCGCGGGCGGCGGCCATGGCCCGTGCGGCACCCGACAGTCTGGTGCTCTTGCTGGTGGTCGAATTATGCGGCCTGACCTTTCGCAGCCATGACATTTCGAAGAGCAACGTCATCGCCACCGCCCTCTTCGGGGACGGCGCCGCGGCGGCACTGGTCACGTCCGCCGGTTCCGGCGACCGGCCGGCGGTGACCGGTTGGGGCGAGCATACGTGGCCGGATACGCTGGATGTCATGGGCTGGCGTGTGGAAGAGGATGGTTTTGGCGTGCTCTTTTCCCGCGACATCCCGGCCATCGTCCGCGACCGCTATGGCGCGGCGGTCGATGCCTTTCTCGCCGGTCAGGATTTGACTCGCGCCGATCTGGACGGGGTCCTCTGCCACCCCGGCGGCGCCAAGGTCATCGACGCCCTGGAGGACGTTTTCGGTCTGCCTCCCGGCGCGATGGCCGACACCCGCGAGATCCTGCGCGCCTACGGCAATATGTCCGCGGCGACCGTGCTGTTCGTTCTCGACCGGGCTCTGCGCCGCGGGGTCCGCGGGCGCCAGCTCTTGTCGTCCCTGGGGCCCGGGTTTACGGCCGCCTTCGCCATTCTGGAGGCGCCGTGAGTCTGCCGCAGATCGTGGTTCTGCTCGTTGCCGTACAGCGCCTGGCAGAGCTGATCGTCGCCCGGCGCAACACGGCGCGATTGCTGGCCGCCGGCGGCTATGAGGTGGGTGCCGCACACTATCCCTTTTTTGTTCTGCTGCACGGCACTTGGCTGATCGCCATGTTGCTTTCCATTCCTCCCGGCGCGCCGGTCCATTGGCCGCTGCTAGGTCTGTACGCCATACTGCAACTCGGCCGGATTTGGGTCGTAACCAGTCTCGAGGGGAGGTGGACCACCCGAATCATCGTCTGCCCCGACAAACCGCTCAGCCGCCGTGGGCCGTACCGATACCTACGCCATCCCAACTATGTCATCGTGGCGGGCGAGATCGCCATCCTGCCCCTGGCCTTCGGCGCCTGGCAGATCGCCGCGGGATTCTCCGCCCTCAATCTCGCCGTGCTGGCGTGGCGGGTCCGCGTCGAGGATCGGGCGTTAGGGTCGCTACGTTAGGGGGCGGACTTTTTGGCTGGTGTTGCGAATGGTGAATTTCGAAGAAACGCACGTTTTTTATTACTATCGAACTGGAATAGGCGGGGATATTGGAAAGATTGGTTAAGATCCGGGTAAGTATTACCGGCTAGAGTCTCTTCGGATATTGAACCGCGCTCTGAAATTGTCGCAATTGGCGGCGAGATGGCAGGTGGCGCCGGATCAGGAAACCGATCGAGTGACCAAGGCCGATTCACATTCGCTCACGAGCCTGGATCTGGCGGCGGCGTGCGACACACCGGGTGAGCGCGCCCGTATGTCGAATAACGCCGGTGCCATGAACAATGAGCCGCGCCTGGCGTCTAAATCCATGTATTTTCCTCTTCGCGGATGGGATAGCCGGGGGATTTTCGCGGTCGCCATGGCGTTGGTCTTGGTGGCTATCGGCTATTCCGGATTCTGGGTCCTGAACTGGACCTCGGACAATATCGTCGCCCGTCAAGCGGAACGTGTTTCCTTGTCCTGGGCCGAGGATCTCGGGGGCCAGCTCGACAGAATCGAGGAAATCGCGTCCGGCGCCGACCTGACCCAATCGGAAGTTCAATTTCTTCAGAACGCGAGCCAATTGGGCGACATATTCCGGTTCAAG
>JAJFGI010000174.1 GCA_021776215.1 Kiloniellaceae bacterium
CACCATCTCCTGAAACGAGGTGACGTCCGCCGTGTGCACGCAGTGCGCCCCCCAGGTGAGCGCCAGGCGCCGTGCCGTGGACAGCCGTGAGGTGAGCACCAGGATCGGCACGTCCGGCCGCTCGCGCGCGGCGCGCAGGGCGGTCGAGCCCGAGGTAGTGTAGCTGACGATGGCCGAGGCCTTGATGGTCGCCGCCACTTGGGCGGCGGCGGCGGAAATGGCATCGGGGGCGGTCGCCTCCGGCTCCGGGCGCAGGGCGTGGATGAGCGCCCGGTAGAGCGGGTCCGCCTCGGTCCGCGCGGCGATGCGGTTCATCATGGCCGCCGATTCCACCGGATAGTCGCCGGCCGCCGTCTCGGCCGAGAGCATCACCGCATCGGCGCCGTCGTAGACCGCGGTCGCCACGTCGGAGGCCTCGGCCCGGGTCGGCGCCGGGGCGTGGACCATGGAATCGAGCATCTGGGTGGCCACCACCACCGGCTTGCCGGCCAGACGGCAGGCGCGGATCAATTGCTTCTGCCGGCTGGGCACCTCTTCCGGCGGCATCTCCACCCCCAGGTCGCCGCGCGCCACCATGATCGCATCGGACAATTCCACCAGGGCGTCGATGTGGGTGATCGCCAATGGCTTCTCGATCTTGACCAGGATGGCGGCGCGGCCGGCGACCAGGCGCCGCGCCTCGGCCACGTCCTCGGGCCGCTGGACGAAGGAGAGTCCGACCCAATCCACCTCCAGGTCCAGGCCGAAGGCGAGATCGGTCCGGTCCTTCTCGGTCAACGGCGAGAGCGGCAAAAGCACGCCGGGCACGTTGACGCCCTTGCGGTCGGACAGCGGCCCGCCAGTGATCACCTCGGTGCGGGCGAAGTCATCGCCGGATTCCAGGATGCGCAGGCGCAGCTTGCCGTCGTCGAGCAGCAGGTCCGAGCCCGGCTGCACGGCGGCGAAGATTTCCGGGTGCGGCAGGGGCACGCGTGTTTGGTCGCCCGTGGCGGGATCCAGATCCAGGCGCAACTCGGCGCCCTCCACCAGGTCGATGCCGCCGCCAGCGATCTTGCCAACGCGCAGTTTCGGCCCCTGTAGGTCCATGAGGATGCCGATCGGCCGGTGCAGCTCGCGCTCCAGGGCGCGGATGGTCTCCACATTGCGCCGGTGATCGTCGTGGCTGCCATGGCTGAAGTTCAGGCGAAAGACATCCACCCCGGCATCGAACAGTGCCGCGACAATGTCCGGGTCGGAGCTGGCCGGGCCCAGGGTGGCGACGATTTTCACTTTGCGTCTGCGTTGCATATCTCAATCCTAGACGGATCGCCCGTTGTTTGGCCAGCGCGGGGGGGACGGGGCGGCGGGAAGGGGTGTTAAGGGCTGGGCAAAATCAGAATGGCGCGGAAGTCGTTCACGTTGGTCAGGGTCGGCCCGGTCATCACCAGATCGCCCAGCGCCGAGAAGACGCCATAGCCGTCGTTGTCGTCAAGCCGCGCCTGGGCATCGAGGCCAAGCGCCGCCGCGCGCGCCAAGGTATCGGGGGCGATGAGGGCGCCGGCATTGTCCTCGCTGCCGTCAATGCCATCCGTATCGCACGCGATGGCATGAATGCCCGGCGCCCCGTCCAAGGCGATGGCCAGGGCCAGCAGAAACTCCGCGTTGCGCCCACCGCGCCCATGCCCGCGCACCGTCACCGTGGTCTCACCGCCGGACAGGAGAACGCACGGAGTTTGCATTTCGCGCGCCGCCTGCACGGCGGCCCGCGCCATGGCGGTTGCGACGTCACGTGCCTCCCCCTCGATGGCATCGCCGAGGATCACCGGCGTGACCCCCGCGGCGCGAGCGGCGGCGGCCGCCGCCTCCAGGCTCTCTTGCGGGCGGGCGATGATGTGCGTTTCGGCGCCCGCCAGGCGGGAATCGCCGGGCTTGGGCGTCTCGTCCGCCGCCGCCTCCAGGTGCGCCCGCACGGCCGCCTGCGCCGCGATGCCATACTGCGCCAGAATGGCGTGCGCATCGGCGAAGGTGGTCGCATCCGGCACCGTCGGACCGGAGGCGATGGTGCCCGGATCGTCGCCCGGCACATCGGAGATGAGCAAGCTCACCACCCGCGCCGGCGCCGCGGCGGCAGCCAGGCGCCCGCCCTTGATGGCCGAGAGGTGCTTGCGCACGCAATTCATCTCGGAAATCGTCGCGCCCGATTTCAGCAGCGCCCGGTTGACCGCCTGCTTGTCCGCCAGGGTCAGCCCGGCCGCCGGCATCGCCAACAATGCCGATCCCCCGCCGGAGATCAAGCACAGCACCAGATCGTCGGCCCCAAGCCCGCCGACCATGCGCAAAATCCGCTCCGCCGCCTGCGCCCCGGCGGCATCCGGCACCGGATGCGCCGCCTCGACGACCTCGATGCGCGCGCACGGCACGCCATGACCATAGCGGGTCACAACCAGCCCCGAAAGCCGCGCCGCATCCCCCCGCCAGCCATCCTCCACCGCCCGCGCCATGGCGGCGGACGCCTTGCCCGCGCCGACCACGACTGTGCGCCCTGACGGTGGATCGGGCAGGTGCGCCGCCACTACGCGCGCCGGATCGGCGGCGGCGAGGGCGGCGGAGAAGAGTTGGCGGAGGAGGGCGGTTGGGTCCGTCACAGTCATTCCAATGAGCCTGGAGAGGTATCCCTGGTCAGCAGTTCGCGCGTAAACCTTCCAGCGTCAGCGAAAGACCGCGCTATGAAGTGCGCACCTGCTTCTCTGAGCCGCTCCTCATGTCCATCCCTAATATGTGACGCCGCCAAAAGTCCAATGACATTCATGCCGGCGGCGACACCAGCTTGCACACCGGAGACGCTGTCTTCAATTACGATCGTTTGGCCGGGTTTGGCACCCATTCTTTCAGAGGCGTGCAGAAATAGGTCGGGATAGGGCTTGCCCCGCGGCACGTTCGACGCGCTATAGACGTGAGGGCCGAAAGTCTTTTCCAGCTGCAATATTTTCAAACACACCGAAAGACGCTCGGGCGAAGACGACGAGGCAATGCAGCGCGGAATATGCGCGAATGCGTTGATGTATTCATGCACGCCCTCGACCGGATGCAATTCTCTTCGGAAACGCACCAACGTCCGCGCCTGAAAGTCGGCCGAGAAATCTTGGGGCACCGGACGCTCAAGCTCGATTTCAACGGACGCGATCACATCAGCGAGACGTTTCCCCATGTACAGGCGATACGCGTCGTCGAGAGTGGTAGGAACGCCTAGCTCGGTGATTGTCTCGGCGAGAACGGTGTTGGCCAGTATCTCGCTGTCGGCAACGACGCCGTCAAAGTCAAAGATGACGAGATCATCCATATTTCACGATCGCCGAATTGATGGTTTGCTGCGGCGTGATGCGCCGCCTTTGTAATGTGGGCGCGCGCGAGCCGTGAGGGGCGTAAATAGGGACAGTATATAACTATTCTGATTGCCTGATGACAGCAAGAAAGTGAAAGTTGTGTAATGCACCTAATTGGTCCCTGTCTCTAACTAGTCCCTGTTCCCTGATGAAACGCCATCTGCCAGCGGTCCCCATCGAGACGCCAAATCGAGCTTCGTAATGTGCTCGATTCAACTATCCGATATGTCACAAGTGCTACTGACGGCGAAAGCTCGCGCGCACAGAAATTGCTGATCGTGCGTGGCCCATCGAAACCTGGGTCCTGCTTCAAGGCCTCAATGACTGTCGATTTGTCGTATACTCGACCAGAGCTTCCAAACTCCATGAAATCGTCAGCGAGAAGTTCGCCAACTTGGCTTGGTGATCGGCGAACGTTCGGATCAAGCAGGCGCTCTTCCAAAGTTCGTAGTTTTTCAACGATTGTTTCGCTTCCTCTCATTTCGACACCTTTCTAGGATCGCTTACTCCCCCAGTTCCGGCACCTCTTCCAACTCCTGGGTCCACCCCAGCGCCGAGCCGACCCAGGTTTGCCTCTTCGGCGTTAAGTCGGCGCGTTGGCGGGTGGTGCCTAGGCGGATGCCGAGGAGGCCGGGGGTGTTGCCGGCGGGACCTGAGGTGATGGGGGTGCCGCAGTCGGGGCAGAAGGTTTGGGCGCGCTTGGTGCCGCTTTGCGCGGTCTTGACGTAAGTCTTCGGGGTGCCGGTGAGGAGCTTGAAATTCTCCGGTGCGGTAAGGACGACAGTGCGGAAGGCGGAGCCGGATAGGGTTTGGCAGTCGGTGCAGTGGCAGATGAGGACCTGATCCGGGTCGATCTCCGCCTCGTAGGTGATGGCACCGCAATGGCACCCGCCATCGATCTTCATTGTCGTGTTCCTTCCGGTTGGGCCAAATGCTTGGCTGCCAAACATATCTCAGACAGGCGCTGGAGCGCTCCCCCATCGTTCCCTTTTCGCGCATCTGTTATGACTAGCGTGGATTAATGCACTGGCGCCAGTGGTGCGCTTGCCGCGCCGGTTTCGCGCGCTCACAATCCGGTGCGGCGGAAAGGTTTGGGAGGTTGCAGCATGTGGCCTGATCGCAGGTTGATGGATCTCATCGGCACGGAGCTGCCGATTATTCAGGCGCCCATGGCCGGGGCCAACGGGTCGGCGTTGGCGATGGCGGTGAGCGAGGCCGGCGGTTTGGGCTCGCTGCCGTGCGCCATGCTCGATGGGGCCAAGGTGCGCGCCGAGATCGGCGTCATCCGGCAACGCACGTCCAAGCCCATCAATGTCAACTTCTTCTGTCACACACCGCCCAAGCCGGACCCGGCGCGCGATGCCGCCTGGACGGCCCGGTTGCGGCCCTTTTACGTGGAGCTGGGGCTGGATCCGGACGCGCCGGTGGCGGCGCCCAGCCGGGCGCCCTTTGACGGCGCAATGTGCGAGATAGTCGAGGAATTGAAGCCCGAGGTGGTGAGCTTTCACTTCGGCCTGCCGGCGCCGGATTTGATGCGCCGGGTGAAGGCCGCCGGGTGCGTGGTGCTGAGCTCCGCGACCACGGTGGCCGAGGCGCGCTGGCTGGACGACAACGGCTGCGATGCGATCATCGCCCAGGGCGTCGAGGCGGGCGGCCACCGCGGCTTCTTCCTGACCCAGGACATCACGGCGCAGCCGGGCACCTTCGCCCTAGTCCCGCAGGTGGTGGATGCGGTCAGCGTGCCGGTGATCGCCGCCGGCGGCATCGGCGACGGGCGTGGCATCGCGGCGGCCTTCGCTCTGGGCGCCGCCGGGGTGCAGATGGGCACGGCCTATCTGTTCACGCCGGAGTCGCTGATCACCGATCTGCACCGCGCCCGGCTGCGCGGCGCCGGCGACGAGCTGACCGTGCTGACCAACGTGATCTCCGGCGGGCCGGCGCGTGGCTTCATGACCCGCTTCATGCGCGAGACCGGACCCATGTCCGAGACGGTGCCGGCCTTCCCGACCGCCGGCGGCCCACTGGGTCCTCTGAAGGCCAAGGCCGAGGCTGCGGGGTCCAGCGACTTCTCCACCCAATGGGCCGGCCAAGCCGCCGCCCTGGGCCGCGAGGTGGGCGCCGCCGAGCTGACCCGAACCTTGGCGCTGGACGCCTTGCAAAGGCTCAAGACCCTGGGCGCGTCCGCTAAAGCTTGAGCTGCAACTGCGGCTGGCCGTTGGAGGTTCGTTCGGTGGTGGCCCCCTTGCTGTCGATGACGCAGGAAACCCGCTTGCGGAACGCCGAGAAGCTGTCGAACGTGACCACATCGACCGCCTCGTCAAAGTCGAGGGTCAGGCGGAAGCGATTCGCCGCTGCCAGAATTTGCACGCCGAGGACGGTGCCTTCGAACGCTTGACCCAGATAGTGCCCGCGCACCCGTGAACCGACAGCGACGGGACTGGCCGGCGGGCGGTTGCCGACGGCGGCGTGCAGGGTGTTCCAGTTCTTGTAGCCGTACTGGTGGGCCAGCGCCTCCAGGGCCTCGCTGTGGCCGATGGCTTTGCCGTCGGCGGTCAGCTTGGCGCGCAGGCGCTTCGCCTGGTCCTTCAAGGTCTCGATCGAGGGCAGGGGGAGAGATTTGGTCATCACAGCCTCATACAGTGTCCGCATGCGGAGAATGTGATGGGGCTCGCGTTACCATCGGTCCGCATGGCACTGGTATGAGCGGATCGGATCTGACTTAAGGCTTCACCACAGCTTACGCCTGCGAGCGGCAGGGGCCTTATCCCTGGGCCCTAGATACGGGGCCGGGGAAGGCTTGTCAATCGCAGGACGAGGTCCCATCCCTGTTGTCGGGGGGCCGCCAGGGGCTATAGTTGGCGGTGATGGCCGAGGTTTCCGCATCCACCCAGACTGCCGCGCCCGGCGGGGCGCTGCCGCTGCTCGCGGCGGACGAGCCGCCGCCGTTCGAGGTCTATAACGAGACCGGGGCGGCGCCGGTATTGCTGGTTTGCGACCACGCCAGCCGGTTCATCCCGCGGGCGCTCGGTGGGTTGGGGTTGAGCGAGGCGGAGCTGTGCCGCCATATCGCCTGGGATATCGGCATTGCCGATGTGACCAGGGGCCTGGCGCGGCGGCTGGACGCCCCGGCGGTGCTCAGCCATTTCTCCCGCCTGATCGTCGATCCGAACCGGGCGCAGGGCGATGATACCTTGGTGCCGGCGGTCAGCGACGGGGTCGATGTGCCCGGCAACCGGGACGTGACTCCCGCGGCACGGGCGGCGCGCGTTGGTGAATTCCACGCGCCCTATCATGCGGCGGTGGAGACGGCGCTGGTGGCCATGATGCGACGGCATAAGGCGGCGGCGCTGGTCTCCATGCACAGCTTCACGCCGGTCATGGACGGAATCGAGCGGCCGTGGCACGTCGGTATCTTGTGGGACCAGGACGGGCGCCTGCCGCTGCCGTTCATGGAGGCCTTGCTGGCGCGCGGCATCGCCGTGGGCGACAACGAGCCTTATTCCGGCCGCGACGTGCAGGGCTACACCCTGCGCCGCCATGCCGAGGCACATGACTTGCCGAACGTGCTGATCGAGGTGCGCCAGGATCTGATCGATACCCATCACGGCGCGGCGGAATGGGTGGAGGTGCTGGGCGAGGCGCTGGTGCCGGTCCTCGCCGGGCTCGGCCTGCGCGACGGGATTCCAGACGCATGAGCCGGACGGAGCCGCCGTTCACCATCGGCATGGAAGAGGAATACCTGCTGGTCGACCGCAAGACGCGCGATCTGGCGGTGGACGTGCCGGCGGCGCTGATGTCGGAATGCCAGCAGCGCTTGAAGGAGCAGGTCAGCCCGGAGTTCCTGCAGTCGCAAATCGAGGTGGGGACGCGTGTCTGCCAGACAGTCAAGGAAGCCGCCGCCGAGCTGGCGCAGATGCGGCGCACCGTCGCCGAGGTGGCGGCCGAACACGGTCTGGCGCCGATTGCCGCCTCGACCCATCCCTTCGCCGCCTGGGACGCGCAGAAGCATACGGACAAGGAGCGCTATCATGTCATTGCCCGCGACATGCAGGCGGTGGCCCGGCGCCTGCTGATCTGCGGCATGCATGTGCACGTGGGCCTCGACGACGACGAGCTGCGCATCGACTTGCTCGGGCAGGTGTCGTATTTCCTGCCGCATCTTCTGGCACTCTCCACGTCGTCGCCGTTCTGGCGCGGCGAGGAGACAGGGCTCAAGTCGTACCGCATCGCCGTCTTCGACGAGCTGCCGCGCAGCGGCCTGCCCGAGTCCTTCGACAGCTATGGCGAATACAAGCGCCATCTGGAGGCGATCGTTGGCGCCGGGGTGATCGAGGATGGCAGCAAGCTGTGGTGGGATTGCCGCCTGTCGGCGCGCTTTCCGACCCTGGAAATGCGCATCTCCGATATCTGCACACGGCTGAAGGATGGGGTGGCGATTGCCGCGATCTATGTCTGCCTGCTGCGCATGCTCTATCGCCTGAAGCGCAACAACCAGCGCTGGCGCCGTTATTCCAACATGCTGATCCGGGAGAACCGCTGGCGCGCCCAGCGCTATGGCCTGGACGAGGGGCTGATCGATTTCGGCATCGGGGCCATCGTACCCTACGCCGAACTCTTGGAGGAGATCATCGAGCTGATTCGCGCCGACGCCCTGGCCCTCGACTGCCTGCCCGAGGTCGAGCACGCCCGCCAGATCGTCACCGGCGGTACCAGCGCTCACCGGCAGATTGCCGTCTATCGGGAAGCCCTGGCGGCCGGTGCCGACAAGATGGAGGCCCAGCGGCGCGTGGTCGATATGCTGATCGAGGGAACGGTGGCGGATCTATAGGCCTGGACAATCCCGCCGGCGCTGCCAACATTTAGGCGATAAGGAGGATCGGTATGGATCAGAAGACGCAAACCGAATTGGAAGCGGCCGCTTTTCGCCGCTTGGTGGAGCACCTGCGCGAGCGCACGGATGTGCAGAACATCGATCTCATGAACCTGAGCGGCTTTTGCCGGAACTGCTTGTCGAAATGGTATGCCGCCGCGGCCGCGGAGCGGGGCATCACCGTCGACTACGATCGGGCGCGCGAGATGGTCTACGGCATGCCGTATGCGGACTGGAAAGCGAAGTACCAGACCGAGGCGACGCCGGCGCAGAAAGCGGCCTACGTCAAGTCCCACCCCGACCACCATTAGGAGGCGCGAGGGCTAGGCACGGCTACTCGGCGGCGTCGGCCGTCTTGCCTTTGCTTTTGCCCTTGCCGGTCTGCCCGACACGCCGGTCCGGCCCACGCCATCCGGCCAACACCGCGACTTGTCGGCCAAGGCCCGTGCCCACCTCGTGGTCGTGGCTGCGGATGAAGCGTTTGATGCGCGGGGCGATCTCGCTGCGCCACTTGCCGCCGTTGAAGACGCCATAGTGGCCGACGCCCCGCTGCAGATAGTACTCCTTCATCTCGTCCGCCAGGTTCGGCGTAATCTCCAGGGCCGCCTTGGTCTGACCGACGCCGGAGATGTCGTCCAACTCGCCCTCGATGCACAGCAGGGCGGTGCGGGTGATGTATTCCGGCAGGACCGGGTGCCAGCGGGCGATCATCTTGCCCCGGGGCAGCTCGTGCTCCTGGAAAACCGTCTTGACGGTCTGCAGATAGAACTCTGCCGGCAGGTCCATAACCGCCCGGTATTCCTCGTAGAATGCCAGCTTCTTATCCGCCGCCTCGTCGTCGCCCTGGACCAGATGATCGAACAGCTGGTTGTAGGATTCCATGTGTCGCTCGTAGTTCATGGCGATGAAGTTGGTGAGCTGGATGAATCCCGGATAGACGCGGCGGAAGGCGCCCGGATAGGGCGGCGGCACGCTAACGACCACATTCTGCTCGAACCAATCGATGGAATTTTCCTTGGCGAGCTTG
>JAJFGI010000175.1 GCA_021776215.1 Kiloniellaceae bacterium
TGCCAAGCAGTCGGTTCTCGTCGTGCGAGATTAAACGAGGCCAACCGGTCGGCTGGAGTCGGGGACGATGAGAGCCCTTTGTCTTGCCACGGCCCTGACTCTTGCCGCCTGCACGCAAGCGCCCGCGGTGGAACCGCCGGAACTCGTGCCAATTCCAGCCGGGCCTTTCATTGTCGGATCCGACCGGGCAGAGCGCGAGACGGCCTATCGTCTGGACGAGGCCGCGTATGGCCACTCGGCAACGCGGGACGGCAAATGGTACGAAAACGAGCCGGATCGCCGGGAGGACTCCTTAGCCGCATTCGAGATTACCCGGACTCCCGTTACCAACCGGCAATACGCCGACTTTGTTGCCGCAACGGGGCGGGCCGCGCCCGATGTCGATCCGGCGACTTGGCGCGGCTACAAGCTGGTCCATCCGTACGAGCGCACCCGGCGGCATGCCTGGATCTCGGGCGTGATGCCGAAAGGCCGGGATGAGCACCCGGTGGTTCTGGTCACATACGCGGATGCGGCGGCCTATGCCGGCTGGTTGACGCAACGTACCGGTCGCCATTGGCGCCTGCCGACGGAGAGAGAATGGGAGAAGGCGGTGCGCGGCCCGGACGGGCGAATGTTTCCCTGGGGAGATGACTGGGACCCGACGCGTCTCAACAGCCATGACCGGGGGCCCTTTGATACAACGCCGGTAGGAAGCTTCCCTAGGGGCGCGGGGCCGTTCGGCCTGCTGGATGGGGCCGGGCAGGTGTTTGAATGGACAGCAACCGGCGCCGGCGGGGGAGCCACGGATAGATACGTCGTCAAAGGAGGCTCATGGGACGACTCGGGCTGTGGCGTCTGCCGGCCCGCCGCGCGACACACGCGGTCCGCGAATTTGAAGCATATTTTGATCGGATTCCGGCTAGTCGCCGAATAGGCGATGGCCTGCGAGCGGGCAGAGCTTGGGGTGATCACGGCAAGTTGCGCACAACAGGGTCGCAATGATCAGTGGCGGAGGCTATCTATTTGACGATGCGGAACAAAGGCAATATTTCCAAATTTGAGATCAAGTTCTCCGGCGATCTTGCGGACCTGCCGACGGAGGAGCTTGAGCGCCTTGCCGAGGCCGGCCACGAGGTGGTCGAGGCCCACCGCGTGTTGGCCAAGACGGGCGACAACATCGTGGGCGAACTCTTGCGCGGGCACGAGACGTTCTACGAGTGGGACCACTATCCGCCGGGCGACGTCTACGACAAGGAGACGCACGCCCAGTACTACTACCATGCCCACGTGATGGAAGAACGGTTCGAGAACGAACACGGGCATTTCCACACCTTTCTGCGTCCCGGCGGCATGCCGCCGGGAATTGCGCCGGCGCCGGTGCCCGGCTACAAGCCGCCCAAGGACCCGGACGATGCGCTGAGCCATCTGATCGCCGTGGCCATGAGCCCGGAGGGATTTCCCTTTCGGTTGTTTACCGTGAACCGGTGGGTCACCGGTGAGGTCTGGTACAAGGCCGACGACGTCGCGGCCATGCTCGACTATTTCAAGATCGATCATGCGCGGCCATCCTGGCCGGTCAATCGCTGGATCACCGGCATGGTCAGGCTGTATAGGCCGCAGATTCTGGAGCTTTTGCAGGCACGGGACCGGGCGGTGGCCGCCTGGGTGAAAAAGGGCGCTGTTAAGGATGTTTACGAAGATCGCGATTTGGAAGTGACTTCGTATATGGATATCTCGGTCGAGGACCACGTCCGGGCCGTGGCGAAAGTGCTGCTGGAGCGTCGCTAGGCCGCTTTCCCGGCCTTAAGCCGTCCTTAACTCACGGTAAAGCACAATCAAGGCTTGGCATGCCACAGGCCGGATCGCGCCTGGGTTGCAGGGCTCCGTCGGGGCCCGGCCGTGCGGTTCCGATCTGGCAGTAGGGAGAGTCATGAGCACCAAGCCAACTCCGCCCCGGCTGACGCAAGCCGATGTGGCCAAGCTGCTTGCCGATCCATCCGGGCACGTGCGCGCGAAAACGGCGTCCAAGATTGCCAAACAGTTCGATACGCACCAGCTTAGCGCCAGCGAGCGCAAGATCGCCGAGGAAATCTTTCGCGTCCTTGTAAAGGATGCCGAGGACCTGGTTCGCGAGGCGCTTTCGGCGCAGCTCAAATCGACACCCGACTTGCCCCATGATGTCGCGCTCCTGCTGGCCCGGGACATCGATTCCGTTGCCCTGCCGATGCTCAAGTTTTCGGAAGTGCTCACCGACGAGGATCTGATTCAGATCGTGCGCACGAGCGGCCCGGCCAAGCAAGTCGCGGTCGCTCAACGCCCAAGTGTTTCCGAGAATGTCTCGGACGCCGTTGTCGACACGGGTAACGCGACCGCGGTTGCCCGGCTAGTCGGCAATGACGGGGCATCGATCAGTGATGCCGCTCTGGGTCGCGTGATCGAGAAATATCAAGACACGCCGGCAGTAGCCGATTCGCTGGCCCGGCGCGCGGATTTGCCGGCGGCGATCTCCGAACGCCTGGTGAGCGCGTTCTCCGAGCAGTTGCAGAATTTTCTGGTGTCAAAGCATGAAATTTCTTCGGATGTCGCCAGCAACTTGATTCTGCAGGCTCGTGAACGGGCGACCATGAACCTGGTTGAATATGGGTCCAGCGATGCGGAGCTCGACCATTTGGTGGAACAGCTCCATCGCAAAGACCGATTGACGCCGTCGCTGCTGCTGCGCGCGCTGTGCGTCGGCGATCTGAATTTTTTCGAGCGTGCGATGGCTTGTCTGACCGGTCTGCCGATCAGCAATGTCCGCATTCTGATTCACGACAAAGGAATGCTGGGTCTGGAGCCGCTGTACCTGCGGGCCAATCTGCCCAAGACGTTGTTCCCGGCTTTCCGGGCCGCGGTTCATCTGGTGGTCGAGACCGATTACGACGGCGGCCTCAACGATCGCGAGCGTTACATCGAACGTTTGTTGGAGCGCATGTTGACTCAGTTCAACGATCCGGCCACGCGGATCGCTCCGAATGACATTGAATACCTGATGGCGAAGCTGCGGCAGATCGCGGCATAGCGGGGCGAGCGGCATCGGCCCTCGCCGCTTCAATAAATTAAAGGTCGATTAACTCTGTCAACCGATACTACCGCCGAGCCGACACGCGACATGTAATGTGTCTCCGCGACACGGGAAATGCCAATTTGATGGGCCGAGAGGCATGATGAGCGAAGACTTCCAGCCAAGCCGTCTTTCCAAGGAAGATGTGCAAAAATTGATGGCCGACCGGTCGGCCGAGAATCGCGCCGAAGCTTCGGGCAAGATCGCGGCGCAATTCAGCCTGGACGAACTTGGGCCGGCGGAGAAAAAGATTGCGGAAGACATTTTCCGCGCTCTTGTGAAGGACGTCGAGCTTCGCGTGCGCGAGTCGCTTTCGGCGCACCTGAAATCGAGCCAGGATCTGCCGCGCGATATCGCGTTGACCCTCGCCAAGGACGTCGATTCCGTGGCGCTGCCGATGTTGAAGTTCTCGGAAGTCTTCACGGACGAGGATTTGATCGAAATCGTCCGGAATCAGGGAGCGACGAAGCAGGTTGCGATCGCCCAGCGGCCGCGCGTTTCCAGCAAGGTCGCGGACGCGCTGATCGACACCGGCAACGAGACCGCGGTCGCCCGGTTGGTTTCCAATGAGGGCGCGGACATTACGAAGACATCGCTGGAACGCGTGATGACCGATTACAAGGAGAGCACGGCGGTCTCCAACTCGCTGGCGCGCCGGCCCAATCTGCCGGCCGCCATCTCCGAGCGCTTGGTCGGCGCCATTACCGAGCGCCTGGAAGAGTATCTGACGACAACCATGGAACTTGCACCGGACGTGGCCAGCAACCTGATCCTGCAGGCGCGTGAGCGGGCGACCATGAGTCTCGTCGAAAGCGGATCCACCGATAACGATCTGGAAAATCTCATCGAGCAGCTCTATCGGAAAGGCCGGTTGACGTCATCGCTGCTGTTGCGCGCCCTATGTGTCGGCGATTTGAACTTCTTTGAGCGGGCGTTATCCAAGCTTGCCGGCGTTCCCCTAAGGAATGCCAGGATGTTGATCCACGACCAGGGCTCCCTTGGCATGCAATCGATCTATCTCAAGGCCGAGCTTCCGCGCCGCCTTTATCCCGCGTTTCGTGCTGGGATCGATGTGGTGTCCGAGACGGATTATGATGGCCGATCGAACGATCGGTCCCGCTATATCGAGCGGATGCTGGAACGCATGCTGACGCAATTCGAGGACCCCGCCACACGCCTGTCTCAGGATGATATCGAGTACCTGATGGGGAAGCTGAACGAGATCGCCGCTTAAGGCGTTGGCGCCCGACTAGTCGAGCAGCAAACGTGGCAGCCAGAGCGCCAGCTCCGGGAAGGCCATCACCAGACCCAAGCCAACGAGTTGCAGGATTACGAAGGGAATGATCCCTTTGTAGACTTGCTGGCGCCCAAGCCCAGGCTGGCACCTAGCGCTAATGCGGCGAACGTGGATAAATATCGATGACGTCTCTTCATTGCCGCTGTCTTCCCTGTTTTTTTTGGGTCCTGCCAGCGAAGCGGCTCGTGGCTGGATCTCCTTGATATTCGTAGCGACCAACGGGCCTGAACCAAAGCGATTTGGCTGGCGGCGGTCGCTAAGCACGCTAGCCCAGGGTGGGTGGCCGGACAAGAAGCAACCTCTGTTTAGAGTGAATTCAGGGCGATAGGCCGGGTTGCCGATTGGCGCGGCGGCCATCGCGTGCCGCGGTAACGGTCGTTGCCAAGGGGCCGGCGAGCGGCTATAACCGCGCCGCGCCGGGGAGTAGCTCAGCCTGGTAGAGCACCGTCTTCGGGAGGCGGGGGCCGGAGGTTCGAATCCTCTCTCCCCGACCAATTTGGTCAGTGAACCCGCCGGGCCGGCCATTGCGCCGGCCCTCTCCCGTTTTCCGGCCCGGCCGGGGCCGGCTCGTGTTGCTGGTGGAACGGCCTTACTGACCTAGAAAATGGAGCGCCAGTTCGCGATGGTGGGGGCCGGCGCGGTGTTCGAAAACGTAGATGCCCTGCCAGGTTCCGAGCTGCATCCGGCCGGCGCGGATCGGGATCGCCAGGTGGCATTGGGTGAGCGCGGCCTTGATATGGGCCGGCATGTCGTCGGGGCCCTCGGCTGTATGCCGGTAGAGGCGCGACTCTTCCGGCACCAGGCGGCGAAAGAAGGCCTCGAGATCGTGCAGGACATCCGGGTCCGCGTTCTCCTGAATCAGTAATGACGCCGAGGTGTGGCGCAGAAAAAGGGTTAGCAGGCCATCGCCCGGTCCCTGTGCCGCGAGCCAAGCCGCGACCGTCTCCGTTATGTCGACCAAGCCTTGGCCCGGTGTCGCCAGCGAAAGTGTGTGTTGGGCTTGTTTCACGATAGGACGTCTCGCAATCTCAGCTCGGTTGCCGCCAGCACGGGTAGCGGATCTGTGACAGAAGATCACTTGATTTCCCATCATAACCCAAACACCATGGGCCACCAGCGCCGCGCCGATCGCAGTATCCGCCAAATCTTCGGCGGATTCTGGCAATCCTGTGTCATGGATAAGGTCGTTGGAGCCGGGTTAGAGCGTGCGAATACTTCCGAAGGGACCGCCAGAACTTTGACCGAATTCAGTATGTAATTGTAGTCGTATATAACGCCGGCGAGGCCGGCGCGACGGTGGTAGACAAGGGGACGCAACGATGGTGCACATGGCGACGATGGGAGCTTTCGGTGCTTAGGGGTGGCGGCGCGCCGTCAGGGGCGGCGCGGAGCGTGGCCGCGGCGGCCGAGCCGAGCGGCAGCGGTGCCGAGGCGATCCGACGTCTGCCGATCCCCCCGGGGCCGCCCGGCGTCCACCACGCCTTCAGCGAAAATCAAATCGTCTCCAAAACGTGGCTGGCGGACAAGGTGCACGAGACCTTGGGCGGAGACTTCGGGACCATCTATGTGCTGGGCGGGTGGTACGGTGTCCTCGGCGCCATCCTGTTGCACGATGCAAGGTTCCGCATCGGCCGGGTTTTGAGCTTCGATATCGATCCCGGCTGTGCGCCGGTGGCCGAGCGCCTCA
The DNA here is from genome assembly GCA_021776215.1 of Kiloniellaceae bacterium. Classification (GTDB taxonomy): domain Bacteria; phylum Pseudomonadota; class Alphaproteobacteria; order Kiloniellales; family J153; genus JAJFGI01. The sequence continues at coordinate 6,070 of JAJFGI010000175.1, forward strand.
ATGCCGAGCATGCCGCGGCGGATCGGTTCAGGGCCATCACGGCGGACGCCTGTACCCTTGATTACCAATGTATCGACACCAGCCCAGGCGCTGCCGGGCCCGGTAACGGCGACGGAGGGGCGCGGAATCTGGTGATCAACACGAGCTGCGAGCATATGCCGTCCGCCGAGGCCTGGTACGGGCGGCTGCCGGCGGGAATCTCGCTGGCGTTGCAATCGAACGATAATTTCGATTGTTCCGAGCATGTGAATTGCATAGAGGATTTAACGGCTTTCAAGCGGCAGGTGCCCATGTCGGAGGTGTTGTACGAAGGGGCCTTGCAACGTAAGCGCTACTCGCGCTTCATGTTGATCGGTCGAAAGTGATCGACCGCAAGGGTCGCATTGTGACGGCCCGGGACAAAGAAGCTCTGGGAGGCGAATAACCGATGGCAGTGGGGCCACAGGACGGCGTGCGACACCTGTTCCGGGACATTGGATGGAAAGCCGGTGGCGGCCCCATTCGGTTTGCCCGCGGGTCGACGGGCTAGCCCCTTAACGATGGACGATGTCCTGACCATCCGCGACCTGCGGGTCGGCTTCGATATCCATGGCACCGTGATCTCGGCCGTCGACGGCGTGTCCTTCTCGGTGCGCCGCGGCTCGACGGTCGCCCTTGTCGGCGAGTCCGGGTCGGGCAAATCGACAGTGGCGCAAGCCATCATGGGAATTCTGCCAAAGGTCGGTCGGGTTCTGGGCGGCGAAATCCTCTATCGCGATCCCGCGTCCCCGAGCAACACGGTCGATATCGCCAAGCTCGACCGGGACAGCCGGGCCATGCGCGCCATTCGCGGCGGCCATATCTCGATCATTTTCCAGGAGCCGATGACCTCGTTGTCTCCTGTCCACACGGTAGGGGACCAGGTCGGCGAAGCCTTGCATCTGCACCGGACGGTCGACCGGCGGAACGGACGGGAGATAACCATCGAGACCCTGCGGATGGTCGGCTTTCCGAATCCGGAGGCGGCCTACAAGGCCTATCCCTTCGAGCTGTCCGGCGGCTTGCGGCAGCGGGCGATGATCGCCATGGCGCTGATCTGCCGGCCCGCCGTCCTTATCGCGGACGAGCCGACGACGGCGCTGGATGTGACCATTCAAGCGCAGATCTTGAAGCTTCTGACCCAGCTTCAGGACGAGCTGGGCATGGCCATCCTGATCATCACCCATGATCTGGGCGTGGTCGCCAATTTGGCCGAGGACGTGGTGGTGATGTACCACGGGAAGGTCGTCGAAAGCGGGCCCTGCGACGAGATCTTCGCGCGGCCGGAGCATCCCTATCTGAAGGCTTTGTTCACGGCGGTGCCGAAACCGAACATGCCGAAGGGCGAGCGCCTGATTCCGATCCGCACGATCGAACCGGGCGAGGCCCGGCTGTTGCGAAAGAAGATCGCCGAGCCGGCCGCCAATGGAGCGGGGGTCAATGGGGCGAAAACGCCGCTTTTGACGGTCGATCACGTGAGCAAGCACTTCACCATGCGGCAGCAAGGTCTTCTCGGCCTGGGGGCGCGGACGGAGATCACCGCCGTCGACGACGTGAGTTTCGTCGTTCGACGGGGCGAATGCCTGGGCCTGGTCGGTGAATCCGGGTGCGGCAAAACGACCTTGAGCAAGCTGATCATGCGCGCGCTGACGCCGAGCTCGGGAGAGATAACCTACAACGATCACGGCCAGATCATCGACGTCCTGGCCCTGCGGGGCGATGCCCTGATGGCGTTCCGGCGCAAGATCCAGTTTATCTTCCAGGACCCTTTCGGGTCCTTGAATCCGCGGATGACGGCTCTCGATATCATCACCGAACCGCTGGTCGTCCATGGCATCGGGACACCGGAGGAGCGCATCGAGCTGGTCAAGGAGCTGATGCGCCTGGTCGGTCTCGATGTTCGTTTCTTGCGCCGCTATCCGCACAGTTTTTCCGGCGGTCAGAGGCAGCGCCTCGGCATCGCGCGGGCGCTTGCCCTGCAGCCAGAACTGTTGATCTGCGACGAGCCGGTCTCGTCGCTCGACGTGTCAATCCAGGCGCAGATCCTGAATCTTTTGAAGGACCTCCAGGGCGAGCTCGGGCTGACCTACCTGTTCATCTCGCACAACCTGGCGGTGGTCGACTACATGGCCGACCGGATCGCCGTCATGTGCAGCGGGCGCCTGGTCGAAATCGCGCCGCGCGATGCCTTGTTCGCCACGCCGGTGCATCCGTATACCAAGGCATTGCTGGCCGCGGTGCCGTATCCCGACCCAAACCGGCGGCTGGATTTCGACCATCTGGCGACGGTGCGCCAGGACAGTCTGGCGGACTATGCGCCGCCGTTCGGGGTCACCGGGCCCGGCACGTCGAAACTCATCGAGGTTGGGCGCGAACACTTCGTCCGGGCGACCGCCGATACCAGCCCGGAGGTGATCTTGGCATGACCGGCGGGCGGGGATCCGTCTTGGCGATTTTGCTGCTGTGGGCGGCCCTGGTCGTGCCGACCATGGCCGGGGCAGCGCTTGTCGAGCCGCCGATGCTGGCCCCGGACGTGGCGCGCGGGGATCTGCCGCCGGTCGCGCAGAGGCTGCCCAATCCGCCGCTGGTCGCCGATCTCGACGGCAAGGATCGAACCGTTGGGAAATATGGCGGCTCCCTGCGGTTGCTCATGGGGCGCCAGAAGGATATTCGGCTGCTGGTCGTCTATGGCTATGCGCGCCTTGTCGGTTACAACCGGGATCTGGAGCTGGTGCCGGATATTCTGGAAAGTGTCGAGGTCGAGGAGCAGCGGATCTTCACATTGCGACTGCGCGAGAACCACCGCTGGTCGGACGGTCAGCCCTTTACGGCGGAGGACTTTCGCTATTACTGGGAGGACGTGGCGAACAACGAGGAGTTGTTCCGCTTCGGTCCGCCGCGGGTGTTGATTGTCGATGGCCAGCCGCCGCGCTTCGAGGTTCTCGATGAGCGCACGGTTCGCTATAGCTGGGCGACTCCAAATCCGAATTTCCTGCCGGCATTGGCCGGCGCCAGCCCACTGTTCATTTACCGGCCAGCTCACTACCTGAAGCAGTTCCACCCACGCTATGCCGATCCAGACACATTGGCGGTGTTGATCACCGAAGCCAGCGCGCGCAATTGGGCGGGCCTGCACCACGAGATGGACGAGCAATATCGTTTCGACAACGTCGATTTGCCGACCCTGCAGCCGTGGGTCAACACGACCAAGCCGCCGTCCGAGCGGTTCGTCTTTCGCCGCAATCCTTACTATCATCGGATTGATGGCGCCGGTCAGCAACTGCCGTACATCGATGAGGTGGTTATCGCGATTGCCGACGAAAATCTGATTCCGGCGAAGACCGGATTCGGGGAATCCGATCTCCAGGCACGCTATATCCGGTTCGATCACTATACTTTTCTGAAGAAGGGCGAGACGGACAAGGGATTCGAAGTGCGCCTTTGGCCAACCGCCTCCGGCGCCAAGGTCGCGCTGCTGCCGAATCTCAATACCGCCGATCCGGTTTGGCGGGACGTGTTGCGCGATGTGCGGTTCCGCCGCGCGCTATCTCTGGCAATCGATCGGCAAGCGATCAACCAGGTGCTCTATTTCGGTTTGGCGCGGCCGAGCGCGGATACGATTCTGCCGGAGAGTCCGCTATTCAAGCCCGAGTATCAGAGCGCATGGGCCGAGTTCGATATCGAGCAGGCGAATGCCTTGCTAGACGAAATCGGACTGGTACGAAAGGGCGACGAGAGGCGCGTACTGCCCGATGGCCGGCCCGTGCAGATCATCGCCGATACGGCCGGTGAGAGCACCGAGGAATCGGATGTTCTGGAACTCATCAAGAGCGATTGGGCGCAGATCGGGGTGGAGCTGTTCACCAAACCGTCGCAGCGCGAGGTGTTCGCCAACCGCGTCTTCGCGGGCGCCGCCATCATGTCCATCTGGTCGGGCCTGGAAAACGGCCTGCCGACGGCGGACATGAGCCCGGGAGAGCTGGCGCCGACCTCGCAATGGCAATTGCAATGGTCGGAATGGGGCGAGCATTTCGAAACCGCACAGGTGTCCGGACAAGCGCCGGACATGCCCGCAGCCCAGGAGCTGTTGCGGCTTAACAAGGCATGGCGTTACGCAAAGAGTAGCGAGGAGCGCCGCACGATCTGGCACGAGATGTTGCAAATTCGCGCCGATCAGGTGTTCTCGATCGGCACGGTCAATAGCGTTCCGCAGCCTGTCGTCGTCAACCGGCAGCTGAGGAACGTACCTGAGAAGGCGGTCTACAGCTGGGACCCGGGAGCATTTTTTGGAATCTACAAACCGGACACGTTCTGGTTTGACGGGGATCGGCGGACAGGGGCCCAATGATGCAGGTCCTGTGCGTATCAAGCGAGGCGGGCGGCGCATGCTGAGCTATGTCGTGCGCCGGATCTTGGCCATGGTGCCCACCTTGCTGGCGATCAGCTTCATTATCTTCGTCATTATCCAGCTTCCGCCGGGCGACTATTTCGAAAGCTATATGGCCGAGCTGCAGTCGCAGGGCGAATCGGTCGACAAAGGGAAGATCGAGTTCCTGCGCCGGCAGTATGGATTCGACCGCCCGTTTTTGGAGCAATACGCGTTCTGGGTGTGGGGTCTGCTACAGGGCGATCTTGGCTATTCGTTCGAGTTTCGCCTGCCGGTCAACGAGGTAGTCGGTGACCGCTTGTATCTGACCGCTCTCGTCTCGGTCGCGACCATCATTTTCACGTGGCTGATCGCGTTTCCGATCGGCCTCTATTCGGCGGCGCGGCAGTACAGCTGGGGCGACTATACGCTTACCTTCGTGGGGTTTATCGGGCTGGCGACGCCGAATTTCCTGCTCGCCCTTGTCCTGCTCTATTTCGCCAACGTCATTTTCGGCACCTCGATCGGCGGATTGATGGCGCCGGAATACATCGACCAGCCCTGGTCCCTGGGAAAGATCCTGTCGGTGCTTGAGCATCTTTGGATCCCGGTGATTGTCATCGGCACCTCGAATACCGCCGGCATGATCCGGCGTCTGCGCGCCAATTTGTTGGACGAATTGGAGAAGCAGTACGTGGTCACCGGGCGCGCCAAGGGCTTGCCGCCGGTCCGTCTGCTGTTGAAGTACCCGTTCCGGTTGGCGCTCAACTTTTTTGTCGCCGATATCGGCAGCCTGTTGCCGAGCATCATCTCCGGCGCCGCCGTGGTCGAGATCGTGCTGTCGTTGCCGACGACCGGGCCGATGCTGCTCAGTGCGCTGCGCAGCCAGGATATGTACTTGGCGGGATCGTTCCTGATGTTCCTGGCCTTCCTCACCGTGATCGGTGTGCTCCTCTCGGACCTGGCTTTGGCCTTGCTCGATCCGCGCATCCGGCTGCAGGGCGGGACCACCCGATGAGCCCGCCGAGCGATACGGTGACCGGCCGGCGCGCGCACTACGTCTCCGACGAGCCGTTCGATCCCTACTCGGTCGAGAAGCTGACGCCGGAGCAGGAACGCTATTACCTGGCGTCGCAATGGCAGTTGATGTGGTGGAAGCTGAAGCGGCACCGGGTCGCCGTGTTCTGCGGCGTGCTGTTGCTCGCCATGTATGGGTCGATCCTGATAAGCGAGTTCCTGGCGCCGTACAATCTGCACTCCCGGCATACCAGCTACATCTACGCGCCGCCGCAGAGCGTTCATCTATTCGACAAAGGAGAGTTCGTCGGACCATTCGTCTATGGCTGGTCCTATCGCTTGAACATGGAGAACCTGAAACGGGAGTACACAGAGGACACCAATAAAGTGTACCCGGTGCGTTTCTTCTGTTTCGGCGACAAGTACAAGTTCTGGGGGGTTATTCCCGGCAGCTTTCATTTCGCCTGCCCGCCGGAGGGAGGGACCCTGTTCCTGTGGGGTACCGATCGGCTTGGCCGAGACATGTTCTCCCGGATTATCTACGGGGCCCGTATTTCGCTGACCGTTGGGCTGATCGGTATCGTCATCAGTTTCACCCTGGGGCTGGTGATCGGCGGAATCGCCGGATACTACGGCGGCCGAATCGACAATATCATCCAGCGGATCATCGAGATCTTCCGCTCGTTTCCGGAAATACCGCTGTGGATGGCGCTGTCCGCGATTCTGCCGGTGACCTGGAGCCCGATCCTGATCTATTTCGGCATTACCGGGATTCTGGGCTTGCTGGATTGGACCGGGCTGGCGCGGGCGGTGCGCTCCAAGCTTCTCGCCTTGCGCGAGGAGGACTATTGCACGGCGGCGCAGCTCATGGGTGCCAAGCCGCGGCGCATCATCGCCAGGCATCTGATGCCGGGATTCATGAGCCACATGATCGCTTCGGCGACCCTCTCTATTCCGACCATGATCTTGGGCGAGACGGCGCTGAGCTTTCTCGGCCTAGGGTTGCGGCCGCCGATTACCAGCTGGGGCGTGCTGTTGAACGAGGCGCAGAACATCAATGTGGTCGCGCTCTATCCCTGGCTCATGCTGCCGGTAGCGCCGGTGATCGTGCTGATCCTCGCCTTCAACTTCTTCGGCGACGGCCTACGCGACGCTGCGGACCCATACAAGTAGGCCGCTTCACGCTCTTCTTGACGCGATCCGACTTCGCACTTAGCGTGTGATCAGCAGATTGAGGAGAATACCGGCATGAAATCGACAATCGTCGTGGTGGGAGGATGGCGCTTGGACCGGTAACGGACACCATACCGGTACCCCATGCGCCCCCGGCAAGTTCGGGGGCTTTTTTTTGCGTTCATTCATGCTGTTGCCGGGCGTACCGGCGCTGAAAGTGTCATATGCTTTATTCAGCTACCTCTCCGCCGAGATTTTTTACGCTGATCTTGCTCGCCGCGCTTTCCGTGGTGTCACTCAATATGTTTGTGGCCTCCCTATCGAATATAGCGGCGGAGTTTCAGGCCGATTACGCGCTCGTGAACCTGTCGATCGCCGGCTATGCGGGAATGACCGCCGTATTGCTGCTGATCATTGGGCCCTTGTCGGACCGGTTCGGGCGACGGCCCGTGATTCTGGCGGGGTTGGCGATTTTTATCCTCGCGTCGCTGGGCTGCATGCTGGCCGACGACATCTGGATGTTCCTGTCCTTCCGATTGCTGCAGGGCGCGATCATCTCCGGTTCGGTGCTGTCGAACGCCGTGGTCCGGGACATGGTGCCGGCGCAGGAAGCAGCGAGCCTGTTGGGCTATCTGGCCATGGCATGGGCGGTCGCCCCGATGCTCGGGCCGATGTTCGGCGGGATATTGGACGAACTGTTCGGATGGCGCGCGAGTTTCGTTGCTTTCACCGGCGCGGGCGCGGCGATACTCGGCCTGTGCTGGGTCGATCTGGGCGAGACGAATAAAACGCCGGCAGCGACCTTCGTAACCCAGTTCCGGATCTATCCAGGACTCTTCCAGTCGCGCCGGTTCTGGGGGTATGCGCTGTGCATGGCGTTTTCGGCGGGAGCGTTCTACGCATTTCTGGGGGGCGCACCGTTCGTCGCCAAGACGATGTTCGGAATGTCGCCGGCGACGCTTGGTTTCTATATTGGGACCATCACGGCAGGTTTTTTTCTGGGCAGCTTCCTGTCCGGCCGATACGCGAAGCGTTACCCGCTGACCACGATGATGATCGCGGGCCGGATTGTCGCCTGTGCCGGGCTGGTGGCCGGGCTGGTGCTGTTTCTGGCCGGTGTGGTGCATGTCCTATCGCTGTTCGGGGCGTGTGTGTTTGTGGGCGTCGGCAACGGCCTGACCATGCCGAGCAGCAGTACGGGCGCGATGTCGGTGCGGCCCAAT
>JAJFGI010000176.1 GCA_021776215.1 Kiloniellaceae bacterium
AATCCCGCACATCGCGGTGGTCACCAAGGCCGACACGGGAACGCCGGCCAACCGTGCGCTGGCGGATCTGAACGGCGCCTTGTCCCTGGCCGCGGCGGCGGACGATCCCGATGGGTGGAAGGTCGCGACGATCGCGGTCTCGGCCACCCGTGGGGATGGGCTGGACACGCTGGTGGACACCCTGGATCAACGAGCCGCCTGGCTCGACACCGCCGGGCGCCTGACGGCGGCGCGGCGGTCGCAGGCCGAGACGTGGCTTCGCGGGTCCTTGCGCGACCGCTTTGGCCGCGACGGGCTGGCGCGGGCCGCCGCCCGGTCCCTGGCCATCAGCCTAGCGCCCGGGCAGTCACCCTTTTCCCACCTTGCGGAGCTGGCTGCCGAACTGCGGCCCTAGAACACGGCCCAGGCCGGCTTGCGAGGCGTTAGCCGGGCCTCTCCGGCGGTCAGGGCGCCGGCGGCGGCGGCCTCCAGATGCTCCACGCGCAGCAACGCCAGCCCGACATTGTCGACAGCGGTGCGCATGACGCCGGCCTCCTTGCCGGCCAGCATGACCGGGGTATCCGGCGGCGGCCGCGGGCCGTCGATTTCCACCGGCAGCAGCCGCTTTTTCACCAGGCCGCGATACTTCGTGCGGGCGGTCAGCTCCTGGCCCACGTAGCAGCCTTTTTTCCAGTCGATGCCGTGCAGCTCGTCAAATCCGATCTCCAACAGCAGCGCCTTCTCGACCTCGAGATCGCGCGATCCGTCGGGGATACCCAGGCTGATCCGCAGCGAGTCGTACGCCGCCAGGTCGGCAAGCGCGAAACCGGCGTCGGCCAGCGCCCGGTCCGCCGTGGCGGCGGGAAGGAGGGCGCGGGCTCCCAACGCCGCCAGGCGCGGGTCGACATACACGGTTCCGCCGGCAGCCGCCAAGGCCCGGCCAGGCTCCGCTGGCAAGTCCACAGCCGACAGGGCCTCGTCACCGAACAGAGCCGCGACCCGGTATTCGGCGGATGCGTCCTCGACGGTGGCCTTGGCCCGCAACTTGTAGATCCCCAGACGCCGCCGCAAGTCGTCGCGGCGCGCCGCTTCGCAGTCCAGGAGAATAGCCTCGGCGCCGGCTGCCGATGCCGCCGGCTGGACCAGAAAGAAGTCGTGCAGGAACTTGCCCTGGGGAGTCAGGAACGCCGCCCAAAGCGCCCGCTCCGGCGTCAATTTGTCGACATCGTTGCTGATCATGCCCTGCAGGAAGGGCCGCGCGTCGGGACCGGTGACCCGCAGCACGCCACGCGACTCGAGTATGACGGCGGATCGCCGAGACAATGCCAATCTCCCTCAGACGGTACGGGCCACGTGTAGGTGGCGACGGCAGCGCGTCATGGCAAGACCGGGCTGCCCGGTCGGGCGCCAGCCTGCTTGGCATGGCTGTGCGAGGCCCTTATAACCCGCGCCGGAGGGCGCATGCGAATCCTGTTCATTACAGCTACCCGGATCGGCGACGCCGTGCTGTCGACCGGCATCCTGCAGCACCTGATCGCGCGCTATCCGGGGGCGCGGTTCACCGTTGCCGTGGGGCGCGTCAGTGCGCCCTTGTTCAAGGCGGTGCCGGGGCTGGAGCGCTTGATTCAAATCGACAAACGACCAGCCGACCTGCACTGGCTCGACCTTTGGCGCACCGTCGTGCCGCGGCGCTGGGACATTGTGGTGGATCTGCGCGGCTCGGCGATCGCCTATCTGTTGTGGGCGCGACGGCGATTCGTGATCGAGGGGGATGCCCGCCATCGCCATCACCACCGAATCGGGGAGCTGGCCGAACTGATCGATGCCCGGCCCCCGCCTTCGCCAACGGTGTGGCTGGCCCCGCGGGACGCGGAAACGGCGGCCCGCCTGATCCCGGCGGGGGCGCCGGTGCTGGCGATCGGACCGGCGGCGAATTGGTCGGGCAAACAATGGCCGGCGCCGCGTTTTGCCGAACTGGCCCAGCGCTTGACGGCGCCGGGCACCATCCTTGCCGGAGCCAGGCTGGCGGTACTGGCGGCGGCCCATGAGCGGGAACAGGCACGAGCGGTGATCGAGGCGGTCCCCGCCGAGCGCACCATCGATCTGGTCGGTGCGGTCGATCTGCCCACCGCGGCGGCGTGTTTGCGGCGCTGTGCGTTGTTTGTCGGAAACGATTCGGGCCTGATGCACCTGGCGGCGGCGGCCGGCGTTCCAACCCTCGGTCTGTTCGGGCCCACACCGGACGATCGGTACGGCCCCTGGGGGCCGCACGCCGCCTATGTCCGCACCCGCGAGTCCTGCGCCGAGCTGATGGCGCGTTCCAAATCGGCGGGCGGGGCGGCGGGGGGGCTTATGGAAAGCCTGTCGGTGGACGCCGTGGCCGACGCCGCCGAGGTTTTATGGCGTCGCCAGCCTTAGTCAAGGTTGGCGCGCGGCCGCACCGACGGTCGGCAGCACCTCGCTCACCATAAGGTTCGCTAGAAACGGCTTCTGAAGGATCGTGACAGCGGGCCCCGGCGGCCGCGACCTGACGGGATGGGATTCGCGGCTGAACAGCGCGACGGTCGGGCAACCGGTGGCGGCGACAATATGCATTGGCCCGGTATCGTTGCCGACGGCTATACGCGCGCCCTGGGCCAAAGTGACCAACTCCGCAATGCCGGTTTGGCCGCACAGATCGCGGGCCGCCGGACAGGCGTCGACGATGGTGCGCATGGCCTCGCGCTCCGCCGGTCCGCCGATCAGGACGGGCGTGATTCCGTCTCGTGCCAGAGCCTCGGCAAGCTCGGCGAACCGGTCCGCCGGCCAGCGCTTGATCGCCCGATGCACGGACGATCCCGGGACCAGCAGGGCATAGGGGGGCTTGATGGCGAAATGACCGATGTCGGCCCGCAGAAAGGAGAGATCGGGCGGCGGCACATCGGGGATTCCCGCCAATGCCAGCATGCCCGCGTGGCGGGCCATGATGTGCGTGTCCTGCGGTGGGTCCACATAGCGGTGGGAGCAGCCGGAAACGATACCGACCCATTCCGGCGGGTTCGGGCTGAGCAGGCGGAAGTACCAGCCGGTGCGCTGCGACCGCTGCAGATCATAGACGCGCGCAAAACCGGCGCGGCGCAACCGGCGGATGTGACGAAACCAGCGCTCGGCCTGCCACCAGCGCGGCCGGTCATCCTCCCAAACCTCGTCGAAGCAGCCACAGGCGGTCGCCATCTCGACGAAAGGCGCGGTCGTCAGAAGAATAATCCGGGCGTCGCGGTGGTGCTCCCGAATCGCGCGAAAGGCGCCGAGCGATTGGATGAAATCGCCGAGCGCCGAGAGCTTGATCACCAGGATGCGGGACGGACTGGAGTCGGTCATCGGGCCGGAAGCTGCCATTGCCGCAGTGGTACCCGGCGCCATGCGGCTTGGCAAGGCGGCGCCGTCCTGGGCGATTTTCCCTACACCCGCCGTCCGCTTTCAAGCTACAACGGCGCAGCGATGACCCAAACTCAGCCCAGACGGACCGAGGCGGAAGCTGACGGTACGCCCGACGTCACCCTCCGCGGTGCTCCTCTGCGGGTCATGCAGGTGATGGCGGGCGGCCGCCAGGGCGGCGCCGAGACGCAGTATGTAAACCTGGTGCTGGCCCTGAATCGCGCCGGTCTCGACCAGCGCGCCGTGATCCGGCGGCACCCGGCGCGGGCCGCTACGCTTCGCGCCGGCGGAGTCGAGCCGCTTGAGCTGCCGTTCGGGAGCTGGACCGACTTCACGACCGTGCCGGCGCTTAAGCGCGAAATCACGTCGTATCGACCGGATATCGTTCTGACCTGGATGAACCGGGCAAGCAAGATGGTCCCCGCCGGGGATTTCCTGCGCCTTGGACGACTCGGCGGTTACTACGACGTGAAATACTACCGGCGCTGCGATTACCTGATCTGCAATACGCAGGATATCGTCGAACACGTGGTCCGGTCCGGCTGGCCGCGCTCAAGGGCGCACCTGATGCTCAATTTCGCGCCTGTTCGCGATCTGCCGGCCATTTCCCGAGCCGCGTTGAACACGCCGGAGGACGCGAAGGTGGTCGTGGCCTTGGGTCGCCTGCACAAGGCCAAGGCGTTCGACACGCTTCTCCAGGCCCTTGCCATCGAGCGGCGCCCCTATCTGTGGTTGGCCGGCGAGGGACCCTTGCGGCGCGAATTGGAATCCCTGGCCGGCACGTTGGGGATCGCCGATCGCGTGCGCTTCCTCGGCTGGCGCGACGACCGCGAGGCACTGCTCGCCGCCGCGGATATTGGCATCGTCCCATCCCGATTCGAGCCCTTTGGTTCGGTCGTTATCGAGGCCTGGGCCCATCGCCTGCCCCTCGTTGCGACCGCCAGCGCCGGCCCCGCCGCCGTGGTTAGGGACGGCGAAGACGGCCTGCTGGTGCCGATCGATGATGCGGCCGCGATGGCGGCATCGCTGACTCGGATCATCGACGGGCCCGGACTGGGGCCGCGCCTGGTCGACGCCGGTTGGCGGCGCTACCAGGCGGAATTCACCGAGTCGGCGGCAGTGACCCGCTGGCTCGCTCTGTTCCGCCAGTTGCTGGCGGCTCGCGCCGGCAAGCGCGCGGCGACAGGATAGGGTAGGCCACAGTCGATGCAAAAATACGATCTGCTTATCACCGGCGGCACGGTGGCGACACCGGGCGGCTTGGTTGCCGCCGATGTGGCGGTGACGGATGGCCGCATCGCGGCGCTGGGGGACGTTGGGGCAAACGCCGCCGAGGTCTTCGATGCGCGCGGTCTGCATATCTTGCCAGGGGCGATCGACACCCAGGTGCATTTCCGCGAACCCGGTCACGAGGCTAAGGAAGATCTGGCGACCGGCAGCGCCGCCGCCGCGCTCGGCGGCATTACCGCGGGGTTCGAGATGCCCAACACCTCGCCGTCCACCCTGACGGCGGCCGATCTGGACGACAAGCTGGCGCGCGCGCATGGCCGCGCTTGGGTGGACCATGCCTTTTTCGTCGGTGCCGCGGCGGCCAACGTGGACAATTTGGCGGCGCTGGAGTGCCGGCCCGGCTGCAGCGGGGTGAAGGTCTTCATGGGCTCCTCCACCGGCAGCCTGCTGGTCGAGGACGATGCGACACTCTTGCGCGTGCTCGCCGCCGGCGCCCGGCGCATGGCGGTGCACGCGGAGGACGAGGCGCGGCTGCGGGCGCGGCGCTCCCTAGTCGACGACAACGCGGCGGCGGGCGCGGCCTTGCACCCCGAGTGGCGCGACGCGGAAACCGCCCGCCTGGCCACCGCGCGGGTGCTGCGTCTGGCGCGCCAAGCGGGGCGGCGGGTGCACGTGCTGCATGTCAGTACCGGCGACGAGATGCCGCTGCTGGCCGAAAACAAGGACCTGGCGACGGTCGAGGTGACGCCCCAACACCTGACGCTCAGCGCGCCGGAATGCTATGAGCGCCTGGGAACCTTGGCACAGATGAACCCGCCGATCCGGGACGCCGGCCATCGTGCGGCGCTGTGGCGGGCGGTGGCCGACGGGGTGGTCGATGTGATTGGCTCGGACCACGCCCCCCATTTGCTGTCGGAGAAGGCGAAGCCTTATCCCGCGTCGCCCTCGGGCATGCCGGGCGTGCAGACCCTGCTCCCGCTCATGCTCGATCATCTGGCGGCCGGGCGCCTGAGCCTGGCGCGTCTGGTCGATCTGACCAGCGCCGGTCCGGCGCGGGTCTATGGCATTGCCGGCAAGGGCCGCGTCGCCGTGGGTTATGACGCCGATTTCTCGATTGTCGACCTCGAGGCGCGGCGCGAAATCGGGAAGGATTGGCTGGCCTCGAGATGCGGCTGGTCGCCGTTCGAGGGCATGACCGTGACCGGATGGCCGCAGGCGACGGTGGTCCGTGGCCGGATGGTCATGCGCGAGGGCGAGCTGTTGGGGACGCCGGCCGGGCGGCCGGTGCGCTTTCAGGAAACACTCGCCCGCGACGGGGCTATACCCCGTCTTGAACGCTGAGACTCATGACCTGTCCTTCGAGACGCGTTCTTCGAACGCTCCTGAGGATGAGGATGAGTGTTTGATATCAAAAAATTTGACCTCATGCTGAGGAGCCGCGAAGCGGCGTCTCGAAGCATGGCGGCAGGGTCGCAA
>JAJFGI010000177.1 GCA_021776215.1 Kiloniellaceae bacterium
CGCCACATCGAAGCGGGCATAGGTCAGGGCCCCGCCGAGGATCGGGAATTCCTCAACCAGCAACACCTCGGCGCCCGACTGGGCCGCCGATACGGCCGCCGACAGCCCCGCCGGGCCGCCGCCGATCACCGCCACGTCATAGAAACCGTAGGCCTTGTCGAAATATCCGTGCGGGGCGCTGGTATCGACGCGGCCGAGGCCGGCCGAGCGGCGGACAATCGGCTCCCAGACCCGTTGCCAGATGCCCCGCGGGCGATAGAACGCCCGGTAGTAAAACCCGGCCGGCATGAAGCGGCCGAACCGGCCCATGATGGCGGCGCGGTCGCGCTCCAAGCTGCCCGATACGTTCTGCGGCACAACCGCCAGGCCATCGCTGATCGGCATGCGGTCGGCCAGGACGTTCGGCTCGGCACCGATCTGCACCAGGGTATTCGCATCCTGGCCGGCCATGGTCAGGATACCGCGCGGCCGATGGTATTTGAACGAGCGCGAGAGAACACGCACCCCATTCGCGGCCAGGGCGCTGGCAATGGTATCGCCGGCAAAGCCCTGATACCCGCGGCCTTCGAAGGTGAAAGCGACCGGCCGCGCCCGGTCGATCAACGCCCCCGCCGGCGCCGGCAGCCGTGCCTCGCTACCGCTCATGCGCTGGTGTCCTTGGGGGCGAATTCGACCCGCTCTTTGAACACCTCGCCGGCCGGATAGGTGCGCAGAATCTCGTCGGTTACCGTGTTGCGCTCGGCGATGAACCAATAGCTGGTCGGTACATGACACCACCATTCGCGCACCACACCAGCCATATTGTTGGCATACCAGACGTGCTCGGCCCAGGTGGTATCGTCCGCCGTGGCCGGCTCGGGCATCTCCGTCACCTCGCCGAAGCAGGAGAACTCCGAAATATTGCGCGGGCCGTTCAGCGGGCAGGGCATGATTTTCATCGCCGCATTCCCCTAGTGGCTCGCCGCCGTGGCGCCCATCTCGTTCGCCAGGTCGTAGGTGGCAAAACGGTCGAGGCGGAAGGGCCGCAGCATAGCGGGCGCGCGCTCGGTGGCCACGGTCTCGGCCATGTATTTGCCGGAGACCGGCGTCGCCTTGAATCCCCAGGTGCCCCAGCCGGCGTCGAGCCAATAGTTCTTCAGGGGACTTTCGCCCATGATCGGGCTGTAATCCGGCGTCATGTCGGTGATGCCCGCCCACTGGCGCAACATCTTCACCTCGGCGAGGAAGGGGAACATCTCCAGGGTGTGGGCGATCAGGCTTTCCTTCAGCTCCAGGGTTGAGCGTGTTGAGTAGAGCTCATACGGGTCGGAGCCGCCGCCGATCACCAGCTCGCCGCGCCCGGTCTGCGAGACATAGGCGTGCAGCGCCGCCGAGCTGACCAGCGGGTCGAGAAACGGTTTCAACGGCTGCGTCACCATGGCCTGCAACGGGAAACTCCGGATCGGCAGGCGGAAGCCCGCCATATCCGCCAGTCGGGAGCTCATCCCCGCCACCGCCTGGACCACATGGCCGCAGGCGATCGCCCCGCGCGTGGTCTCGACGCCGGTCGCCTTGCCCTTGTCACGGCGGATGCCGGTCACCTCGGTGCGCTGGTGCAACTCGACACCCATCTCGGCGGCACGCGCCGCGTAGGCCCAGGCCACAGCGTCGTGCCGGGCCGTGCCCCCGTCCCGGTGCCAGAGGCCGCCAAGGATGGGATAGCGCACGTCATCCGCCATGTTGAGGCACGGCACGATCTCGCGGATCTGCTGCCGATCCACCATCTCGGAGCGCACGCCCAGATGCTTGTTCACCTCGGCGCGCAAGCGGAAGGTGCGCAGGGAGGCGTCCGAGTGCGCCAGGGTCAGCTGGCCGCGTTGGGAATACATGATGTTGTAGCCGAGGTCGTTGGAGAAGCGGGTGAACAGCTCCACCCCCTCCTTATAAAAGCGCACCGATTCCGGGGTGATGTAGTTGGAGCGGATGACCGCCGTGTTGCGCGCCGTGTTGCCGCCGCCCAAGTAGCCCCGGTCGAGCACGCAGACATTGCGCACGCCCCAGTGCTTGGCCAAGTGGTAGGCCGTCGCCAGGCCATGTCCGCCGCCGCCAATGATGACCACGTCGTAGGACGGCTTGAGCTCGCCGGGCAACGGCAGGTCGCGCCGCCTGGTGCGGCCGCCCCACAATCCGTATCTGAGCAATCCGATCGGCATGGCTTCGCACGTTAAGGGCGCGGTGGGCGGCGGCTGCCCGGCAATCGACATGTTCCCGCCTGAACGCGCCAGAGCGGCTCTGCCACCGACCTTTTGCCACCGACCCGGCGCGCAGGATACATGTTCCCGCCGCCGTCGAGTCGCCGCAAGGGGCCGATTCCCTAACGCATAGCAACTTGAGGTCAAATTGGGTATCGTTGTCCAAGAGGCACGCAGCGTGCGGCCCTGGGCCGTACCAAAGCAGGCGCGCCGTCAACCAACGAGAGGGAGAGCATTAATGCTACGAAAGATTTTCGGCCTCATGGTCGCCGCAGGCTTCGCCGCCACATTGGCGGCCGCCCCGGCCCAAGCGGATGCCATCGACGACATCAAGGCCCGCGGCACGCTGATCGTCGGCGTCAAGGCCGACTACAAGCCGTATGGCTTCCGCGACCCGTCGGGCGCCATCATCGGCATCGAACCGGAGCTGGCCCAGGACGTGGCCGACAAGCTCGGCGTCAAGCTGGAGATGGTGCCGGTCGTCTCCTCGAACCGGATGCAGTTCCTGGAACAGGGCAAGATCGATTTGATGATCGCCACCATGACCGACCGGCCCGACCGGCGCAAAGTGGTGCAGATTGTCGACCCGAATTATTACTCCTCCGGCACCAACGTGATGTCCCAGAAGGCCGCCGGCCTGAAGAAGTGGGAAGATCTCAAGGGCAAGCCGGTGTGCGGCATCCAGGGTGCTTTCTACAACAAGAAGACGCAGGAGGAATTCGGCGCCCAGATCGTTGCGTTCAAGGGCACCGCCGAGGTCTACACGGCCCTGAAGCAAGGCAGCTGTATCGGCTTCGTCTACGATGATTCGGCCCTCATCGCGCAACTTCAAGACACGGCGCAGTGGGGCGACTACGAAATGTCCCTGCCAACCATCGATGATGCACCCTGGGGATTGGCCGTGCAGTTGGGCGAAGACAAGTTCGCCAAGCTCATGTCCGACATGATCGTCGGCTGGCACAAGAGCGGCCGTATCCTGGAGCTGGAGAAGAAGTACGGCGTCGCCAACACGCCCTTTGCCCAGGCGATGCACGAGAAATACAAAAATATGTAACGGAGGTTTGGTGCGGCGCGGGCATCGACGGCTCCGCGCCGCGCCGGCCATCGGTATAGGACGGGGGGGCGGCCGTGGAGGGATTTTTTGCCTGGTTCCAATGGCTCTATGACGAAACAGGCATAAACCTCACCTATTTCTACGACTCGTTCGATCGTGCGCGCATGATCGGCGGCTTTTTCACGACCATCTGGCTGTCCCTGGTCTGCCTGTTCTTCTCCAGCATCATCGGTATCGTCGGCGCCTGGCTGCAGGGATCGCGCTTGGTCTGGACCCGGCGGATCGTCCAGGGCTACATCCAGTTTTTCCGCAACACCCCGCCGCTGGTGCAGATGTATTTCTTCTTCTTTGCCCTGGGTAACCTTCTGCCGCGGGTGAAGAGCGAATTCGGCTTCATGGAGCCGATGCTCGGCAATTTCACCTGGGCGGCAATCTCCCTGTCCTTCTTCGCCGGCGCCTTCAACGTGGAGATCTTCCGTTCGGGTATCGAGGCGGTGCCGGAATCGACCCGCGAGGCGGCCGAATCCCTCGGCTACAACCGGCTGCAATCATATTTGTACGTGGTGCTGCCGCTGGCCTTCCGGGTTTGCCTGCCGGCGCTCAACAACAATCTGGTGAACCTGGTCAAGACAACCACCCTGGCCTATGCCATCGCCGTGCCCGAGTTGCTCTACGTCTCCAATCAGATCTGGTCCGACAGCGTCAATGTGCCGGAGATGATGACCACCTTGCTGATCTTGTACGTCGCCCTGGTCGGCCTTCTCGTATGGGCGATGCACCGCTGGGAACGGGCCATTCGCGTGCCCGGATACGGCACATGAGCAGCACCACTGACCTGCCGGTTTTGTTGCCCGCGGCCCAGCGGTTGGCCGAGCGGGCGCGGCGCGAGCGCGAGGTCGGTGGGCCGATCCCGCGCCTGACCGCCCGGCATGGGGCGTGGCTGGCGGTCATTCTGGTTTTTTCGGCCGGTGCCGCCGGCGCTCAGGCCGGTGCGGCGCAAGAGTCCGTCCTGTCCATCATGCTGAAATGGACACCGCTTTTGTTCCAGGGTTTCATCTTCAATCTGGCCATCAGCTTTCTGGCCATGGCGGGCGGCACGGCGGCGGGGGCCCTGCTGGGCATCTGGCAGATCTCGCTGCTGCCGCCGGTGCGCGCGGGATCGTGGCTGGTCACCCAATTCTTCCGCAACGCGCCGTGGCTGGTGCTGCTGTTCTTCTGCATGTTCCTGCTGCCCTTCCAGGTGGAGATCTTCGGGGTCGTCATTCCCCTGCCCGACTGGATCAAGGCCACCTTCGGCCTGTCCCTGCCGGTGATGGCCAACGTCTCGGAGATCGTCCGCGGCGCCATTCAATCGATCCCCTCGGGACAGTGGGAATCGGCCGAATCTCTCGCCTTCAACCGGCGGCAAACGTTGTGGCAGATCATCCTGCCACAGTGCGTGAAGCGCATGCTGCCGCCGTGGATGAACCTGTATGCCATCCTGACCATGGCGACCGTGCTGGCCTCGGTGGTCGGCGTCTCCGAGGTGATGACGTTGACCGGCCAGGTGTTGAGCGCCGAGGGTGGGCGCACCGATCTTCTGGTGCCGTTCTACAGCTATATCCTGCTGTGGTTCTTCATTTACTGCTATCCGATCGCGCGATTGACGGTACGTCTCGAGCGCCACTTCGTGGTCAAGACTTGAAACCGGGGAGGCCCGCACCGCCATGACCGACACGCAAACCTGGACCGCCGATCAGCCCATCGTCCGCATCACCGACGTCCATAAATCTTTCGGCGCGGTCGAAGTGCTCAAGGGTGTCTCCCTGGATGTCATGAAGGGCGACGTGATCTGCATCATCGGTCCGTCGGGATCCGGGAAATCCACCCTTTTGCGCTGCATCAACGCGCTGGTGCCGATCAACAAGGGCTCGATTCGAGTGGAAGGTCAGGAGGTGCACGACCCGAAATTGAACAAGCTGGAGCTGCGCAAGAAGGTCGGCATGGTCTTCCAGCAGTATAACCTGTTCCCGCACAAGACGGCCTTGCAGAACGTGATGATGGCGCCGGTCACGGTGCTGAAACAAAACAAGACGGAGGTCGAGGCGCGCGCCTACGCCCTGCTCAAGAAGGTCCGCCTGGAAGGCAAGGAGCCCAGCTATCCGGGGGAGCTGTCCGGCGGGCAGCAGCAGCGGGTGGCGATCGCCCGCTCCCTGGCCATGAACCCGGACGTGATGCTGTTCGACGAAGTCACCGCCGCCCTGGACCCGGAGACCGTCAAGGAGGTGCTGGTGACGATCCGAGAACTGGCAGAGGAAGGCATGACCTGCCTTCTGGTCACGCACGAGATGGGTTTTGCCCGCGAGTTGGCCGACCACATGTACTTCACCGACCGGGGCGTGATCGTCGAGCATGGGCCGCCCGAGGACTTCTTCGCCAATCCCAAGGACCCGCGCACCAAGGAATTCCTGGGCCAGATCCTCTAACGGTTTTGCAAGATTTTTCGCGGAAATTGCCGGACTGAACACCGGGTTCGGGTATTCCCTGGAGGCACCGAAAACCCAAGAGCCCCTACTTGGCATGCGGAGAGTGCAAGATGGACTCAGCCAAAATCGGCACGATGGCACGATCGCTTCCCGCCACGGTCCTGGCAATGGCGCTTACCGGCTGCTCCCTGATACTGGCGCCGCCGCCATCGGTTACCGACCGGATTTCCGACGGCTTTACCCCGGATAAACTTGTGTACTGCTTTGGAAACGATTGCGCTCGGCAAGCGACCATCGCGGTTCAGCCGAACGATTGGCAGGCAGTTCGCGCCCTCTTCGCCGACCCGGACACAGATTTCAAACGGGAGCAGCAGAACATCCGCGCGGCGATCGGCCTTCTCGAACAGTTCGCCGGCGCCCAGGCGGGCACCAGCAAGGACAGGGGCGGCACGATGGAGTTCGGCTATGACCTGGGCTCGCCGCAACTGGATTGCTATGACGAGGCGATCAACGTCAGCAACTTCCTGGGCCTGCTGGAGCGCGACGGGCTGTTGCGGTACCACCGCGTCGAGGCGCCGGTGCAACGCGCCTTCATCGCCGGCGATATCATTCACGCGACCGGAGTCATACGCGAAATAGCCAGCGGCCGGCGCTATGCCGTCGACAGCTCCTATTTCGACAACGGCGAGGATGCCTCGATCGTGCTCTTGGACGCCTGGCTAGCGGGCTGGGACCCGCCGGAACTCACCGCCGCCGTCAGCGACTAGAGGCGCCTACGAAATCGAACCGACGCCGTAGGCGCCGGTGAGCAACTTGCCCTCGGCGAAGCGGCCCAGCCGGTATGGGGTGATGTCCACATCGGAGGCCTGGCCCAGCGCCGTTTGCGCCAGTGCCAAGCCCACCGCCGGCGCCAGCTTGAAACCATGACCGGAAAAGCCGAACGCGAGGTGCAAGCCGTCCAGCCCCGGCACCGGCCCGAGCACCGGGTTCCAATCGGGCGTGATGTCATAGGCGCCGACCCAGCTCGCGCTCAGCGCCGCCTCGGCGAAGGAGGCCATCCGGTGGCCGATCTGGCCACCTTGCAGCAGCACGAAGTCGTCGCCCACATTCTCGTCCATGGCATCCGCATCGGTCACCGGATCGCCGTGGTCGCCGGTGCCGACCAGGACAACGCCGCCGCTGGCGGGGCGGAAGTACATCTTGTTGGCGGTCGTCAGGTCCTTGATCACGGGGAGATCCCGGCCATAGGGGGCCGCGGTCTTGAACGTCAGGACCGTGTGCCGTGATACTTCGAGCGGGATGTCGAGGCCAATGCCATCGGTCAGCGCCCGCGTCCACGGGCCCACCGCCGACACGACCAAGGGCGCCCGCAATTCCCCGTGCGCGGTCCGCACGCCTGTGACCCGACCGTCGGTGGAAATCAGGGCCTGCACCGGGCAATCGGTTTTGACCACGACTCCCTTGGCGCGGGCGGCACGCAGGAAGCTGCTGGTGGTCAGATACGGATCGGCGTAGCCGGACTGGGGCTCATAGGCGATCAGCGCGGCATCGTCGAGCGTGAGCAAAGGGTGGTGTTCCAGCGCCTCCCCGGGTGAGACGACATATGTTTCCGCCCCGGCGCCCGTCTGCAAAGCCAGATTGGCGCGCATGCGATCAGCGAAATCGCCCTCGGGGGCGACGATCAGATAGCCGGCCTGGACGAACCCCGCATCCGCCTCGGCATCGTCCAGCCAATCCGGGAAGGCGCCGAACATCGCCAGGCTGCGGACGGTCAGCGCCGTGTTGCTGGGCACCGAGTAATGGGTGCGGACGATGGCACAAGACTTCGCCGTGCCGCCGCTGCACACCTGGCCGCGTTCGACCACGCACACCTTGAGGCCGCCCAGCTTGGCCAGATGAAACGCAGTCGAGGCGCCGACCACGCCGGCCCCGATGACGATGGCATCAAATGTCTCCGACATGTCAAAACCATAGAGCCGGTCCCCCACGGCCAGCAAGGGTCAAAAAAACCCGCAAAGCACATCTTAAGGTCGGTCGGATTGCCGCCAGCGGTGGTCGCTTGCGCGCTATGGTGGCGCGCGGCGCACGCCTATCGTGCGGCAATTGTCACCGGATTACGGGAGATACGTGCCATGGCGATGCCCACTCAGGCCAAGTTCGTCATTATCGGTGCCGGCGTGCACGGGCTGTCCACGGCCTGGCACCTGGCGGACCGGTTGCGGGCCAGCGGCCGCGGCGACGGCAGCGACGTGCTGGTCATCGACAAGGCCGGCATCGCCGCCGGCGCCAGCGGCATCGCCTGCGGCGTGGTGCGCAACAACTACTTCCAGCCGGCCATGCGCGAGCTGATGGCACAGTGCGTCGAGGTGTGGGAGAGCGACCCGAAGGCCTTCAGCTATCACCCGGTCGGCTATATGCAGATCTCGCCCGAGGGCATGCGCGAAGACGTGGCGTCGATCTATGAACAGCAACAGGGCATCGGCTACGAGTCCGTCTTCGTCGAGGGCGCAAAGGAGTCGATGTCCTATATGAAGGGCATCTTCGACGATTGGCAGGCCAAGGGCATTACCTCGGTCCTGCACGAGAAAAAGGGCGGCTACGCCAACAACACCGCCTCCATGTACGGCCTGGCGAAGAAGGCCGAGGATTTGGGTGTGCGTATCCTCACCGGCGTCGAGGTCACCGGCTTCCGCGCCGACCATGCCTCCGCCGCCGTCTCCGCGGTGGAGACGAACCGGGGCGACATCGACTGCGAGCAGGTGGTGATCGCTGTCGGCCCCTGGGTCAACACCTTGTGGACCAAACTGGAGTTGCCGAAGACCGTCTCCATCAAGGATGCGCAAGGGCGCATGCACGACGACATCCCCATGTGGCGCTATTGGGCCCTGGAGGAAGGCACCTTGGGCGTCGATCCGAATCTGCAGAAGACCAACGACGGCCGCATGCCCCCGGTCATTCACGTGGATACCGACGCGCCGCTCTATTCCGACGTGGACGGTTCGCTGATCACCGACGAGATGTGGGGCATCTATTACAAGCCGGATTTCAACTTCGGCGGCATCCAGGGCGGCGCCATGCCGGTAAAGGTGGAAACCCCGGTCGATCAGGTGGCCATCGACCCCTACGGCCCGGACTCACCCGAATTCATCGTCGACGATAACTTCGCCCACATGTGGTGCTCGGCCCTGGCCTTTTGCCAGAAGCGCTTCGAGGGCCAGATCAAGCACTACAAGAAGGAGCCCTCCGGTGGCCTGGGCTGCTTTACCCCCGACTCATTTCCCGTGTTCGACCGCTTCCGCGACAACGTGACGGTGATCGCGGATTCGAACCACGGCTACAAGATGATCGGCGTCGGCAAACTGGTCGCCGAGGAATTGCTGGGCGGCAAGAGCGCCCTGCTGGAGCCCTTCCGCATCAGCCGATACGCCGAAGGCCGCCTGCACCCGACCAGCCACAGCCCCTTCCCGTGGAGCTGACGGCCGGGTGCGGCGGCCCTGGCCTAATTCAAATACCTTAGGACTCCGACTTGAACGCCACGCCGAAGACTTCGCCGCAGACGCTTTCGGTGAAGCTGTCGCTGAGGGATGCTTCCGCATCGGACATCATCGCGGCACCAATGAAGCCGCCCCAGAAGAAGGTTCTGGTGACGAAGTACTCGCCTGCCTGTACGCCACTTGCCGCGTCGATAAGCTCCACGCGACCGGCGAGTTCGATCTCATCGCCGATCAGAATGGATTTGGCGACATTCTGATCCTCGAAGTCCGTCACTGTCACGACCAAACGGTGCGATACGCTTCCGGTCGCGCAGGTCGGCATCGCCTTGCGCAGCCGATCCTCAAGCGCCGCCTTCAATCCCGGATGCGGCCTTGGGGTCGCGAACTTGACCTCGATATCGGAGACACTCGCGCTGCTGATCTGCTCCGGGGATGCCGTGTTGATGGCGGATACATCCGCTGACGCGCACGCGGAAACGCTTAGCGCCAATAGTCCCAAAACAATCCATCGTGGCGAAAAGGACGTCGTGAACTGGCCCATATTTGAACCCTCCATCGGTAATTGGACATGAGAATACGCGGGCAAGTCGATTGCACGGCAAGCCGGGAAATCACCATAATCTTAAAGGGGTTAAAGGACTATGACGAGCGCCAAACCGAGGCTGGCCGGGGGGAGCCGAAAAGGGTCAGCTCGTCCCGGACGGTCCTTGTTTCCAAGATTTAACCCGCGTCCTTGATCCAGCGGTCCAGGAATCGATTGAGCCAGTCGGACAGCGGCGCGTCGTATTTGGCGGCGTCGGCGAGCTGGCGGTCGGACGGATGCGCGTTGGGTTCCTCCAGCATATGCGCCGCATCGCGCATCCAGCGGCTCATGCCCGCCACGGTGACCTCTGGATGGAACTGCAGACCGTAGGTGTTGCGGCCATACCGAAAGGCCTGGTTCGGGAACACCGGTCCGGCGAACAGCAACTCGGCGCCTTGGGGCACGTCGAACCCTTCCTTGTGCCAGTGATAGACGTGCGACAGGCCGGCGGCCAAGCCGTCGGCGGCGGGGGTCGGCTGCACCGGCACATAGCCGATCTCGTGCAGCCCCTCCGGGTGCGGCGCGACGCGGGCGCCCAGGGTCCGCGCCAAGAGCTGCGCCCCCAGGCAAAAGCCGAGGTACGGCTTGCCGGTTTCCAGCCAGCCCTCGACCCATTTCAGTTCGGCCGTGATGTGCGGGTGGGTCGCCCCGTCGTTGACGCTTTCGGCGCCGCCATAGACCACCGCGGCGACGTGGTCGCCGGTTGGCGCCGGCAACGGCTCGCCCTTGCCCGGACAGCACCACTCGACGGCGTACCCCATCTCCGCGAGGCGCACCGAGGCGCGGTCGTCGCGCTGGCTGACCGGATGGTCGATCAGGAGGACTGTCTTCTTCATTCCCTCGGCTTTCTGGGCAAATTAGCCCGCAAAAAGGCCTGCATATGCTGCTCGGCCTGCGCCGGAGCATACCGGAATTCGGTCCCGACGGGACAGGCGCGCCGAGCCCGGCAGCCGAGCGCCAGGCAATCGCCGCCCGCCGGCGCCGCAATATGCCCGACACAGGCCGGCACATCATAGCCGGGATTGGTAAACGCATTGACCGGGCAGGCGCTTAGGCAGGGCTTGTCGGCGCAGGTATCACAGGGGCGCGGCCGCTCAACCCGCGCCGGCAGATCGATAGCCTCGGCGAACACGAGGGCGCCGCGATAGGCGTGCCACAAGCCATAGTCCGGGTGAATCAGGATGCCCAGGGGCGACTCGGCGACCGGCTCGGCCCGCTTGGCCCAGGCGACAAAGGGCCGGTATGGCGGGCCGCCGAACGGGAACAGGGT
>JAJFGI010000178.1 GCA_021776215.1 Kiloniellaceae bacterium
CGCCAGTACATTCTTGTGCGTCAGGCGCGGCAGCGCGGCCTCATCTGAGGCTTGCCCGACGGCCCGGATCGACTCCGGCACCGTGCTGCCGGACCGGTGATCCGCGCGCCCGTTAAGGGATGAGCCGCCTGCCGTTCGACAACTCGTGAACCCGGGCAGACTGCCCTCTTGCGCTATTAATCGCGCAAGAATTCACCTCGATTGCCTTAGTTGTCGTGCAATCGTGCCGCGAAAAAACCCAGCATTCCAATACCGGCCATTTGCCTGGCGCCAGCAGAATGGCCCATGCCACAAAATTGACATTCGTCCGACTGCCATCGATCGTTTAGGTTTTTCCTTGTTCCGGGCGGATTTTGCTTGCGCCGTCAGCCCCGTTTCGCCGGTCGCGCGTGCCGCCATAGGAAGAGGGCTATTAACGGGACCTAAAGGGACACGGCCCACAATACGGTAATTCGCGCAATATTTAGAGAGTAAGCGCAGAGATTATGCAGGTAGCAAACGGAATGCAGGATCGGCAGGGCTCCCTGGCCATGGCAAGCATGGCCTTCCGCGTGCGAAGCCGGGCACTCAAGTGGTCGGCCCGCAGAACGCTCTTTTTCGTAGCAGCGAGCAGCAGCCTTCTCTGGACGGCCATTCTCGCCATGGCTTGGCTGATCACCTAGCGGGGTCTAGATCGCTGGCGGTATCGGGCGCGCCTTGCGCCGATCCAGCAGTGTGTACGCCGCCAGGGCGGAGAGCACGATGCCGCCGCCGATCAACGCCGCGGTCCCCGGGTGGTCATTGAGAAAAACCCAGACCCAGATCGGCCCCAGAATCGGCTCCAGGACTGAGATAAGAGCGACCTTCGCGGCCGGCGCCAACCGGGCCCCGGTCGAAAAGAGCGCCAGTCCCGCGCCGAACTGAAAGGCGCCGAAGACAACGAGCAAACCGAAGTCACCGCCGCTGACCGCCAAGGGATGCGCCCAGGGAGCCGCGATGACCGCGGCGATGACGGTGCCCAGGCAGGTTGCCGGGGTCATGCGCACGTTGCGGTGCCGGCGGATCGTGACCGTAGCCACCGCCAAGCAGACAGCAATGACAAAGGCCACCATGTCGCCGGTCCGCGATCCCTGATCGGCCGACTCCGACACCATGACGGCGACGCCGACAACGGCGGCGGCCATGGCCAGCCAGCCCCGCCCCCGGACCCGCTCGCCCAGCACCACCCGGCCCAACAGCGCCGCCAGGAGGGGGGAGGTGCTCAAAATAACCAACGTGTTGGCGACGCTGGTCAGATTGAGGGCCAGGACGAGAGAGATCGACGCCGCGGCAAAACAAACCCCGACAATCAGACCCGGGAGCCCCATGGTCCGGAACATCTCGATGGCCCGGCCCCGATCCCGCACGGCGATGAAAATAATTAGAAAGCCGGCGGCGAAGACGGACCGCCACAGAACCGTGGTCCAGACGTCCGCGGACTCGAGGGAGCGCACGATCAGTCCGCCCGTGCTCCACAGGATCGCCGCCAGCGCCACCAGAAGAAGGCCGCGGCGCTCGGACGCCGTATCCGCCGCCAGGGGACCCGCCAACGCGCTCAAGGGATGCACCGCTTAGGGCGTACAAGAGTCATGCCGACCGAACAGGTACGTTGTGCCAATCCAAACGATAAGCACATGACGGCGACTCCGGTCACGCCGATTCTATCGCGGGCTTGTCGATTTGGGACGGGGCGAGTCGGTGCGCGAGTCGGTGCCGTCCGATTTCGGGTGGCTCATTTCTGTTAGGCCCACATTTCTGTGGATCGAAATTCCGTGGACTGCGTTAGTTAATTAATTTCGGGCGTCATTGAGTCTGGCGCCATCGGTTTCGTCTGCTGCATGAGTAAAATTCCTGGCGCCTCCCTCAAGCCCGGTGTTTTCCTGGCATATCTATGGTTTATGCCGGATCCCTACAGTTAACCTTAATATAGATCAACGTATTATTTTAATCTTCACTTCATACTTTCTTTATGATACATTAAGACTTGGATGAAGGACTGGCAGGGGGAATCTCCATCTTTCGGCGCCGCAATCATCGTTGAACGGGGAAGATGCCACGGCATTCTCGGGCCGGGGCGCGTTCAGATGGTCTTGGCACGAGAGATCCACGTGGGTCCCCTGAAAAAAATGCCGGTTCGCGGGCGGCCAATCGTCGCCGCGGCGACCCGGCGAGAGACGCCGATTTACGAGAGTTAAGCTTGTGTTAACCACTAGACTCGTGAAAAACTGGCGTTCAGCGAACAGGAATGCAGAGGCTGGGCACGGGCGATTTCATCGCTTAGGTAAGTTCGCAGATAAAGGGTATTAGCAGGATGCTAGCTGAAGTGGGGGCACGGGCCGGTACACGGCACCATGCGAAGCAGTATTCACCGACGTTTGTCAGTGGGGTGGTCCGGTTAGTTGACCTGCTGATTATTCTTTCCGTCGGACTGGGCGTTTACTGGTTCTATGTTGTATCGGGCTTTGGCCTAAGTAGTCGCTATGTAACGGCGATCTTGCTTGGCGCTGTACTTGGCAGCGCCGTCTTTCAGTGGTGTGGCGTCTACGACAGCAGTTACATGTTTCTCAGGCGGTTTCCCATCGACCGGGCCCTGTCCGCCTGGGCGATTACGTTCGCCATTCTGCTCACCGTCGCCGTGGCCCTGAAGATCACCGAGTCCTATTCGCGCGTGTGGGCGGGTGTTTGGTTCGTCGGCACCGCCGGCCTGCTGACCGGTGGCCGATTGGTGATCGGACACTGGATCTCACAGCTTGCCCATGAAGGCCGGTTCGCGGAGCGGACGGTCATCCTCGGCGCCAGCGAGCAAGGCCAGCGGCTGGCCGCGCACCTGAACGAGCAGAGCGACCTCTACACCCGCGTGGTCGGATTTGTCGACGACCGCAAGTCGCGTGTGCCGGCAAGCTCCAACGGGTACGAGGTGCTCGGCGACACCAACCATCTGATCGAGATGATCCGGCGGGATCGGGTCGACCAGGTTTTCGTCGCCCTGCCGTGGAGCGCGGCGCAACGGGTTCGCGAACTCATTCATCAGCTCTCCGTCACGCCCGTGCGCATCTGCCTGGCGCCGGAGTCGGTGTGCTTCGACTATCCCGACCATGGCTTCATGCGCGTCGGCCACGTGCCGATGCTGCAGGTCTTCGAGCGCCCCATCTCGGGCTGGTCCTACGTGACCAAGACCATCGAGGATCGGCTGATAGCCGGCTTGCTGCTGCTGTTCGTCGCGCCGTTGCTGGCATTGATCGCCCTGGCCATCAAGCTCGATTCCCGCGGCCCCGTGTTCTTCAAGCAGGTGCGTTACGGCTTCAACAACACCCTCATCCGGGTGTGGAAGTTCCGCACCATGTACACCGATTTGACGGACGTGCATTGCGACGTGCAGACCCGCAAGGGCGATCCGCGCATCACCCGCGTCGGCCAGTTCCTGCGCCAGTCCAGCCTCGACGAGCTGCCGCAGCTTTTCAACGTGCTCTTCGGCTCCATGTCGCTGGTCGGCCCGCGGCCGCACGCCCTTTCGACGAAGGCGGAAGGGTCGCTGTTCACCGATATCGTCGACCGCTACGCGGCCCGCCATCGGGTCAAGCCCGGCATAACCGGTTGGGCACAGGTCAACGGCTGGCGCGGCGAGACCGATACGGTGGAGAAGATCCAGAAGCGTGTCGAATACGACCTCTTCTACATCGACAACTGGTCCATCTGGTTCGACATCCAGATTCTTCTCAAGACCTTCTTCGTCATCCTGAAAGACGACAACGCCTACTAGGTTGTGGACCCATCATCCGGTCCCTCGTCATCCCGGACGTTAGGCGAGCCCGAAAATCGACGATTTTCGGGTGGCGAGCCTTGCGATCCGGGACCCATCTCTTCGCCATCCCGCTGTCCGGCCATGGCTCCCGGATCACTGACTTTCCTTGCCAAGCCAAAGGCTTGGAGGAAAATCGCGTCCGGGATGACGACCGAGTGAATACAGAACCTAGGCGACCTTGGCGGTCAGCCCGCCGTCGACCACCAGCTCGGCGGCGGTGATGTACTTCGCCTCGTCCGAGGCCAGGAACAGGGCGGCATGGGCCACATCCCAGGCATCGCCCATGCGCCCCAGCGGGCACTGTTGGCTGCGCGCGGCGACCATTTTCTCCACCCCGCCCTCGCCGTAGGCATCCTGCAACGGTGCGACGATCATCGGCGTATCCATGAGCCCCGGCAGGATGACGTTGGCGCGGATGCCCTTGCCCGCGTATTGCAGGGCAATCGACTTGGTGAACTGCAGCACGCCGGCCTTGCTCGCGGCGTAGGAAACGTACGGCACGCCGAGCCAGCGGATGCCGGCGACCGAGGCGATGTTGACGATCGCCCCCCGCCCCGCCTGTTCCATGATCGGCAGCACCGCCTTGCAGGTCAGGAACATGGATTTGAGGTTCACCGCCATGACCCGGTCCCAGCTTTCCTCGCTGGCCTCCACCGGGCCGCCGACTTCGACGATGCCGACATTGTTATGCAGGATGTCGATCCTGCCCCACAGGTCGACGCAGCGCCGGGCCATGGCCCCGGTCTGCACCGATTGGGTGACGTCCGCCGGGTGCGCCGCCGCCTCGCCGCCCTCGCCGGCGATGATGGCCGCCGTTTCCGCCGCCGCCGCCTCGTTCACATCGACGCACAGGACCGACGCCCCCTCGCGTGCGAAGAGCACCGCGGTCGCCTTGCCGTTGCCCCAGCCGGGCCCGGACGACCCGGCGCCCACCACGATCGCCACCTTGTCCTTCAGCCGCTCCGCCACCCTCGCCCCTCCCGTTTGTTGGCTTGATGCCCCGGAAGTATGCCGGCCGCACCGCCGCCGGCCAAGGGCCGGAGCCGTTGCCCCCGGCCGGCAAATGAGAGAGAAAGGAACCGGACCAGCCCGGCGCCCGCTTGATGGAACTGGTAGACATACAGGACTTAAAATCCTGAGGCCGA
>JAJFGI010000179.1 GCA_021776215.1 Kiloniellaceae bacterium
GCGAGGTCAGCGAGACGGTCCTTGCCGCCCTGCGCGCCCATCCCCAGGTGGCCCGTGAGCTCGCCGATCTGGAGGCCGCCGTGATGGCCGGCCGGACCACCCCGGCCGCCGCGGCGCGGCGCCTGCTGCACGTCTTTCTCGGCGCCGATAGGCCGGATTCCGAGTAAAAATATACCTGATCTCTACCTGATATGATCCTGATGTCATCCAGAATGCCGGCTTTCGGCTTGACGGCGCCGGCCCGGTCCCGTACAAACCGGGCCGCCGGAAACCCCACAATTTGAGGCTCGAGAGACTATGGCACGCCGCTGCGACTTCACCGGAAAAGGCGTTCAGGCAGGCAACAACGTCAGCCATGCCAAGAATAGGACCCGCCGCCGGTTCCTGCCGAATCTGCAGGAAAGCTCGCTGATGAGCGATGCCCTGGGCCAGACCGTGCAGGTCCGCCTGACCACCAATGCGATCCGCACCGTGGAGAAACGCGGTGGCCTCGACGCCTACCTGCTCTCCACGGCGGATGCGGATCTCGGCAAAAAGGCCCTGGTCCTCAAGCGCCGCATCAAGAAAAAAGCGGCCGCTCAGCAGAGCGCCTGAACCGCCGAAAGGCCCGCGTCGCGGGCCTTTTTCACGCCTATTCCGTGAACGCGAACATCAGCAGCAAGGTGCGCTGGATGATGTTGAAGTTGTCGTCCGAAAGCAGATAGACCAGCGTCTCGCCGCGGTCGTTCTGGACGACGTCCATGGCTTCCATGTTGTCGATGGTGAGCGGCGGCAGCAGGCGCGCAACCTCCACCGGTTGCAGCAAGGCACCGGCGACGACCGCCGCGGCGGGCAATCGAACCAGGCGAATTCCCACGCCTTCCAGCAAGGTGTAGCGGCGCTCGAGGATCAGCAGGTCGCCGTTCGGCAGGCGCGCCGCGTCCGACGGACGGTAGTTGCCGAAACGCTGGTAGCCAAGCCGCGACCAACCGCCGTCGCGCCACAGAAAGGCCGGGCTGACCGCCTCGTCGTCCTTGCCCTCCGCAAGGGCCAGGACACTGTCGTCCGCCAAGGTGACCAGGGCCTCGATACCGCTGTTGTTCGGCAGGTCGTCAATTCCGGCCGGCGCCGGCAGCGGTTCGGCCTTGCTGCGCAAGGGCTCGTTGCTCGTGGGCTCGTCGCCCGCGGAATCGTCGCCGGGGGGATAACGCCAGACGCGATGGTTGCGCTCATAGGCGACCAGGATCGATCCGTCGGCCGTCTTCGTCATCGCCTCGGCGTCCTGATCGGTCTTGCCCTTCAGCGGCTTGCCGTCCATACCCCGCAAGCGGTGGTATTGCGCGTCGGCCAGGCCGATCAAGAACCCGTTTGCATCGTGAACGATCGCCGCCGTCAGCCAGAAACCGCTGTCCGTCACCGCCGTCAAGTTGGCGCCGTCCGGCGAGACCAACAGGCCCGAGAGACCGCCGAACTTCTCGTACGACGACCAGATCTGGATTCCGCCGCGCCATGTCAGGCGGCCGACTTGGGTTTGTTCCGGGGCGTTGTGGTTCAACGGCACGGCGCGGGTGGAGAGGTCCAGCTCCTTGGCCCAAGCCCCGGTCGCGGGCACGGCCAGAAGCAGAAGCACAGAGAGGATACGAAGGGCGGAGACTGCTGTTCGGCGCATCGGCGCATTAGATAGCCTATCGTTACGCAGATGACAGGGGTTTCTTCACGATTGCGCGAGCGCCCTTGCCGCCGCCGCTGCTTCCGTCACAATCGAGAGGATGTCAAACACACGCGTCGCCACGCCTGATGGGAGGATCACCATGAGCGAACTTGCCCGCCGCCAACTGCTGACCGGCTTGGCCATTTCCACCGTTGCCGGGCTGCCCTTGGCGGCCATCCTGGCCGATCCGCGCCTGGCCCACGCCGCCGCCGCCGGGCTGGAGGATGTCTCGATCACCACCGCGGGCGGTCGGTCGGTCAAGGCGGCCCTGGCGGTGCCGGCGCGGACACCGGCGCCAGCCATCGTGCTGGTCCACGAATGGTGGGGACTCAACGACCAGATCAAGTCGGTCGCCGCCGAGCTGGCCAAGGAGGGGTACTTCGGCCTCGCCGTCGATCTCTACGGCGGCCAGATGGCGGATCAGCCCGAGCAGGCGCGGAGCCTGATGCAGGCGGTCGATGCCACGGCCGCCACGGATACGCTGGTGTCCTGGGTGGATTGGCTGCGCCAACGCGACGGGGTCAACGGCAAGATCGGCACCATCGGCTGGTGCTTCGGCGGCGGCTGGTCCCTGGAAGCCTCGATCGCCACGCCGGTCGATGCGACGGTTGTCTACTACGGCCGGGTCAACCAGCCGGCCGAGCGGTTGACGTCCCTCAAGGGCCCGGTGCTCGGCCATTTCGCCACCCGCGACGAATGGATCAACCAGGAGATGGTCGGCGGTTTCGAAAAGGCCATGGCGGCGGCCGGCAAGAGCGAGACATCCCATTGGTACGAGGCCGACCACGCCTTCGCCAACCCGACCCAGGCCCGCTACGACGAAGCCGACGCGCGCCTCGCCTGGGAGCGGACGCTGGCCTTCTTCAAGGCCAACCTTTAGGCGACTCCGCCCTCAGTCCTCGCCGGGTTTGGATCGGCGCAGCTTCTTGACCGCGCCGCGCCGGGTCTTGTCGTCGACGCGGCGCCGCTTGGCGCCCAGGCCCGGCCGGGTCGGCTTGCGCGGGGTCGGGCGCCGGGTCGCCTCGCGCAGCAGCTCGACCAGGCGGGCGAGCGCGTCCTCGCGGTTGCGCTCCTGGCTGCGGAAGCGGGCCGCGGTGATGACCCGCACGCCGTCCTTGGTCAGGCGCCGGCCGGCCAGGCGCTCGGCCCGGACGCGGACCGCCTCGGGCAGGGAGGGCGACCGGCGCACATCGAAGCGCAACTGCACCGCGGTCGCGACCTTGTTGACGTTCTGGCCGCCGGGGCCGGGGCTGCGGATGAAGCTCTCGGCGATCTCACGCGGGTCGATGGCGATGGTCGGGGTGATTTCGATCATGGCGGGGTGTCCGCCGGGCGCGACGTGGGGCTAGTCCCGGAAGTTCACGTATTGCAGCGGCTGCTCGATCCCGAGACCCTTGATCATATCGATGGCCGCCTGCAGATCGTCGCGCTTCTTGCCGGAGACGCGCAACTCGTCGCCCTGGATCGCCGCCTGCACCTTCATCTTGGCGCCCTTGATCTCCTTGACGATCCGCTGGGCCAGCTCGCGCTCGATGCCCTGCTTGATAGTCACCACCTGGCGCAGGGAGTCGCCCGAGGCCTTCTCGGGCTTGCCGAAGTCGAGGGCGCCGATATCGACTTGGCGCCGCGCCATGTGGCCGCGCAGCAGCTCCTGCATCTGCTTGAGCTTGTAGTCGTTGTCGGCTTTCAGCGTCACTTTCTCGTCCGTGCGCTCGAAGGAACAGTTGGAGCCTTTGAAGTCATAGCGCGTGGCGACCTCGCGCGCGGCCCCCTGCACGGCATTGTCGACCTCGGCCAGATCGGTGCGGGAGACGATATCGAAAGAAGGCATGGCGGACACTCGCGTCGGGGGGCGGGTTCGGGACGCTATGATTCCACAGCGCGGCGGACGGGGCCAGGGGAGATGGACGGCCGCTATTCTCGCATCACACCGGTCGCGGCGCCTGATGACGCCATCTTGGTCTGCGCCGCGTCAACCGGACGGCGGTGAATCCTGGCGGCGCACGCTGGACTTCT
>JAJFGI010000180.1 GCA_021776215.1 Kiloniellaceae bacterium
CCGCCTCGTTGAAGAACAGGATCAGGCCGAAGGTCGCCAGCACCTGGTCCAGATGATCGCGCGCATACAGGCGGCGCAGCGCGACCACTTCGACCGCGATGCCAACCAGCGCCGTCACCGGCAGGGCCACCAGCAGGCCGACAACGAACGAGCCCGACCAGCGCACCACCGTGGCGGCGACAAAGGCGCCGACCATGTACAGCGACCCGTGCGCCAGGTTGACCAGATTCATGATGCCGAGGACCAAGGTCAGTCCGGCGGCCATGAGAAATAGCATGACGCCCAACTGCAGGCCGTTGAGCACCTGCTCGAGGATCAGCAGAGGCGACATGGGGGGAGAACTGGTGTTGGAGGACGCCGGGGCGCTTCTAGTGGGAAGCGCCCCGGTCGCGCAATTACATCTTGCACTCGGCGGCGTAGGCGTCGGCGTGGTCGGTGAAGGCGGTGCCGACGATCTTGTTGGTCAGGACGTCGCCTTCCTTCACCACCTCGCGGACATAGATATCCTGGATCGGGTGGTTGTTGGGGCCGAAGCGGAACTTGCCGCGGACCGAGGCGAAGTCCGCCTTCTTCAGGGCCGTGCGGAAGCCGTCGGCGTTGCTGACATCGCCGCCCACCGCCTGGAGGGCGCTGCCGATCAGCCGCGCGGCGTCATAGCCCTGGCTGGCATAGAGCGAGGGCAGGCGGCCATAAGCCTTCTGGAAGTCGGCGACGAAGGCGACGTTCGCCGGATTGTCGATGTCCTTGTTCCATTGCGAGCTGTTGATCACCCCGAGGGCCGCGTCGCCCACGGCGGCGAGGATCGTCTGGTCGAACGAGAAGGCGGGGCCGAAGACCGGGATCTTGTCGGTCAGACCGGCCTGGGCGTATTGCTTGAGAAAGCTGATGCCCATGCCGCCGGGCAGGAAGAAGAAGACCGCATCCGGCTTGGCATCGCGCAGGGCGGCGATCTCGGCGGCATAGTCGGTCTGGCCGAGCTTGGTGTAGACCTCGCCGGCCAGGGCGCCCTTGTAGAAACGCTTGAAGCCGGTCAGCGCGTCCTGCCCGGCCGGATAGTTGGGCGCCAGGATGTAGACGCTCTTGTAGCCTTTCTCGGTGACATACTGGCCCATCGCCTCGTGCAGATTGTCGTTCTGCCAGGCGACGTTGAAGTAGTTGGGGCTGCATCCGGCGCCGGCGAGCTGCGACGGGCCGGCGTTCGGGCTGATGTAGAAGACGCCCTTCTCGGTCGCTTTCGGCACCACGGCGATGGCCAGGTTGGACCAGACGATGCCGGTCATGATGCCGATCTTCTCGCGCTCGATCATGCGGTCGGCGATTTCGGTCGCCTTTTCCGGCTTGCGCCCGTCGTCCTCGGCCACGAGTTCGACGGGGATGCCGCCCAGCTTGCCGCCCTCTTGGCTGACGGCGAGGGCGAAGCCGTCGCGGATGTCGATGCCCAGGGCGCTGCCGCCGCCGGAGAGGGTGGTGATCATGCCGATCTTCACCGGCTCGGCCGCGGTCGCCGGCGCGGCCAAAAGCGCTCCGGCAAGGCCGAGCGCTATAAGTCGCGAATTCATGGTGTTGCCTCCCTGTCTTCGTGTTCTTTCAGAAGTTTTGTTGTGAACTCGCGGCTATCCTAGCGCAGACCTCCCCCGCGCGCCTATAGGCAAGCGGCGCCGACGCTCCCCCGCCGGCGCCGTTTGCTTGCCCCCTGCCTTAGGGAATGATGCCGCAGGCGATGCGGGCGCCGCCGCCGCCCAAGGGCTTCGGCTCGTCGCGGAAGTTGTCGCTGCCGGCGTGGATGATCAGGGAACGGCCGCGCACGTCCGCCAGCTTCAGGCGCGGTGCCACCAGGGTGTGCTTGATGGAATCCGTGCCGGTCTCGTTGGTTTCCACATAGAGGATCGGCAAATCGCCGAGATGCCCGTCGCCGCTGGGCCCCATGTGCTTGCCGGTGCCGCTGGGGTCGTAGTGCCCGCCGGCGGCCAAACCGGCGACCGGCCCGCCGTCCTTGTCCGCCGGATCGCAGCTTGGGTTCTCGTGGATATGCATGCCATGGCCGCCCGGCGGTATGTCCACCGTCATGGCGAACTTCAAGGCGAGAAAGCCATTGGCCGTGTCGCTCAACGTCACTTTGCCGATGGATTTCCCGACGCCCTGCGGTGAGATCAGGTGCATCTCGACGACGACATCCTCGGCGGCTGTCGCCGGGGCGGATGCCAGCGCCATCGCCAGCCCGATGGATACGGCGGCCGTTGCGCGGAAGGTCATGAGGGCAGCTCCCTATCAGAACATAAAACCGAAACTCCACCGTAGCACGTACCGGTGCGGCCGGATATCGGCGCGTGCGGTGCCGCGTCGAATTTCGTGCATAAGGTGCTTTACGAAAACGCCTTGAAGGCGATCAGGGTGAAGGTGTCCTTGACCCCGTCCAGGGTCTGCACGGTCTCGGTCACGAAATGACCGATGTCGGCATCTTCCGGCAGGTAACACTTGACGAGCAGGTCGTATTCGCCGGACGTCGAATAAACCTCCGAGACCTGCTCGACCGATTGTACCGCTTGGTCGGCCACCTGATAGGCGCGACCCAGCTCGCACTTGATCATGATGAAGATCGTTTGCATCCGGTGCACCGCCCTTGCGTGATGTCGCGCGTCGTGATGTCGCGTGTCCTGGTTTCGCGCTCCGGGCCATGATAGCAGGCGGCCGGGCGGCGCCCAAACGAAAGGCGCCCGGAGGACCGGGCGCCTGCGTTCTCAACTGCGGTGTTTCGGAAAAACCTAGGCCACGCG
>JAJFGI010000019.1 GCA_021776215.1 Kiloniellaceae bacterium
GGCGATGTGGTCGAAATCGACCCCTTCATCTGTGCCGGCTGTGGCAATTGCG
Organism: Kiloniellaceae bacterium; assembly: GCA_021776215.1. GTDB lineage: Bacteria > Pseudomonadota > Alphaproteobacteria > Kiloniellales > J153 > JAJFGI01. The sequence goes on from JAJFGI010000019.1 coordinate 53, forward strand.
CCAGCGTCTGCCCGACCGGCGCAGCGACCTATCAGCTTCCCGCCGGCGACGGTGTGCTGCAGCGTTTGCGCACCCTGCTGGGCAGCTACCGCCGCGCCGGGGGCGAGAACCCGGTCCTGCTGATGCACGACACCCGTCATGGCGACGAGATGATCGGCCTCATCGCCCGGGCCGGCGCAGGGTTGCCCGCCAACGTCATCCCCTTCGCCCTCAACGAGGTGACGCAGATCGGCCTCGATGCGCTGGCCGCGGCGCTGGCCTATGGCGCGGCGCAGATCTGCATCCTGGTGGGACCGGGCAAGGCCGGCGAGCTGGCCAGCCTAGCCGAGCAAATCGGCCTGGCCGAGACGGTGATGGACGGCCTCGGCTACGGCAGCGGCCGCGTACACGTCTTCGACGAGACGGACCCGGATATGGTGGCGGCACGCCTCGCCGGGCTGGAGGCGCATGCCCCTCCGCCGGCCGGCGACTTCCTCCCGATCGGCGGCAAGCGCGAGCGCACCATGCTCGCCCTGCACCAACTGCATGACCGCGCGCCGAAGCCGGTCGACATCCTGCCCCTGCCCGGCGGCGCGCCGTTCGGCAGCATTGCCGTCAACACCGAGGGCTGCACCATGTGCCTGGCGTGCGTCGGCGCCTGCCCGACCGGGGCCATCCGCGACGATCCGGACCGGCCATGGCTGGGCTTCAACGAGGACGCCTGCGTGCAATGCGGCCTGTGCCGCAATACCTGTCCCGAATCGGTGATCACCCTGGAGCCGCGCCTGAACTTCAGCGAGGCGTCCCGCGGCACCGTGACCCTGAACGAGGAAGAGCCGTTCAACTGCATCCGCTGCGGCAAGCCCTTCGGCGTGCGCAGCACCGTCGAGCGCATTTCCAAACAGCTCGCCGGCAAGCACTACTTGTTCGCCAGCAGCGCTCAGGCCGACCGCATCCGCATGTGCGACGATTGCCGGGTCATCGCCCAGTTCGAAGCCGGTGACGATCCCTTCCAGGGCAAGCCCCGCCCGATCCCCCGCTCCACCGACGACGACCTACGCGAGCGCGAGATCGAAGAGGCGCGCGCCAAGTTGCTCGCCGAGCGGGCCAAGGGCGACAACGGCCAGCCGAATTAAACTTTCGGCCAGCGGCGCGTCATCCTGCCGACGGGTTTCAGAACGGTTGGAGTGTTCAAGGGAAGAAGGCGACAGATGAAAATTATTGTGGTTGGCGGTAAAGGCGCAGTTGGCAAAACGGCTGTAGACGCGCTGTCTTCCCGGCACGAAATTATCACCGTAGGCAGAACAAGTGGCGATGTTCACGCGGACATCGAGGATGTCGGCAGCATTCGCGCGATGTACGAGCAAGTCGGGAAAGTCGATGCGGTGGTGTGCGCGATTGGCAATGGTCATTTTGGAGCCGTACATGCAATGACCAGCGCGCAATTCATGAAGGGCATCAATCACAAAGTTTTGCCACAGGTAAATCTGGTGCTGGAAGGATTTGCCTTTGTTCATGACCGCGGTTCGTTCACCTTGACCAGCGGTGTCTTGAACCGCGACCCCATTCTCGGTGGCTCTTGTGCGGCAGCTGCCAACGGTGCGATCGACGGATTTGTAACCGGCGCTGCCGTCGATATGCCGCGCGGCATTCGCATCAACGCGGTGAGCCCCGAAATTCTGGAAGCGTCCCGACAGAAATACGATGGCTTATTCCGCGGCCACGTTCATGTGTCGAATGAAGCCGTAGGTTTGGCCTTTAGCAAGGCTGTGGAAGGCTGCCTAAACGGGCAGATCTTTATCGTAGAGTAATAATTTCGGCTCCCCGCGGAGATCCCTTAGCGCAAGCCTGGGGGTGAGTGGGAATTGGCTGGCACCTGATTGAAATCGGTTTAATCGCATTCGAAGCGGCTCTACCATCGAAATGGCTTCAGCCAATAGAATTGGATAGGACGTATGAATAGCACTCACGCTAAGCATATCGTGTTGATTGTCTTCGACTACATGGGTTATGGGGATGTCGAGCCATTTGGCCAGTGTGAGATCCGCACGCCGAACATACGGCAACTTGCCGAACAAGGCATCCGATACACAGATTGTTACGCTCCAGCACCGATCTGCGGGCCCAGCCGAGCGGCGATGTTGACCGGACGCTATCCGCGCCATCTCGGGATAGAGCGCAATATCGAGCACGGCGAAGCAGGCTTGCATTTCTCGGAAAAGACTCTGGCGCGCTACTTCAAGGACGCCAAATTTCATACCGCCCTCTATGGCAAATGGCATCTCGGCTACGAGACCGAAGATAGTCCCAATGCACATGGCTTTGACGAGTTCCTTGGCTTCCATGACTGGAACGTGGACTACTACTCGCACAAGACCCGCTCTGGAGTAGATGCGCTGTATCACAATGCTGATGTGGTCTTGCGCGAGGGCTATACGACGGACCTGTTCACTGACGCCGCAGTCGATTTCATCGCTGAGAAGGCATCCGAGCCGTTCTTTCTCTATGTCGCCTACAACGGCATGCTGCCGCCCTACAGCCCACCGGGGCGCGAGCGCGACCCGACCTTGTTCGACAGGTGGGTAAACGGGCCTCGGGCCGACTATGTCGCCGCGATTGAGCATCTCGACAAAAGCGTCGGACGTATCCTGGACGCACTTGAGCGGCAGGGCTTGACACGGGATACCGCCGTGCTGCTGACCTACGACCACGGTGGTGGCGATATGGCGACCAAGGGTCCTTTCTTCCACGGTTTCGGCACGCTCTGGGAGGGCGGCATCCGCGTCCCAATGATCCTTCGATGGCCGGCGGGCGTGGCGGCAGCAGGCCTGTCATCAGAGCCGGCAATTCTGATGGACGTCGCAGCGACCCTGCTAGCGGCAGCAGGTGTAAAACCGGACCAAGCGATGGACGGACTCGACCTGCTTAGCACCAATGCTGAACCGGCAAAGCCACGCACGTTTTACTGGCGCATCGACCTTCCCGGCGAGGGTGGTGATTGGCCCTCCCGTGCACAACGGGCAGTGCGGCGCGGAAACTGGAAGTATCTCTGGGACGGCTTCGAATTCTTGTATGATCTGGACCAGGATCCAGGCGAACGCGAAGACCTTGGCTACCGCCACCCGGAACTTTTAACCGAGCTGCGGACATTGTCGAAAGGCGAATGGTAGCGAAGGAACCTGTTACCAGAACATGACTCAGAGCTCCACATTTACGAATGTGTCAGCATTTCCCGGCCATGATCGCCAGCCATGATTGTGGGGCATGAGGTTCCGATGAGCACCCTCGATCCGCGCCTGCACGCCTATCGCGCCGACCTGGCCGCCGAATCGCTGCGCGGCCAGGTCGGCGCGCCCCGATACGTTGCCGGCCGTCCGGCCCAGGTGGTGCGTGGAATTGCCGACGTGCGCCGCAACCCGGCGGCGTCCGCGCCCCTCGATACGCAGCTACTCTGCGGTGAGCAGGTGACCGTCTATGACGAGGCGGACGGTTGGGCGTGGGTACAGAACGCGAGCGACGGTTACGTCGGCTATGTGGAGAGTGCGGCCTTGGGCGCCGAGGCGCAGGCGCCGACCCATAGCGTCGCCGTCTTGCGCACCTTCCTCTACCCCGAGCCGAGCATAAAGACCCCGCCCCTCGATTGCCTGAGCATGACCAGCCCGGTGACCGTAGTCGGGACAAAAGGCCCCTTCAGCGAAGTGCGCCTGGCGGCGCCGGGGTCCGGGGGTTGGATCTATTCCTGCCACCTGGCGGCCGCCGGCGCGGTTGTGCCGGATTATCTGGCGACGGCGCGGCAGTTCCTCGGCGCGCCCTATCTATGGGGCGGCAGGAACAGCCTCGGCCTCGATTGCTCCGCCCTGGTGCAATTGGCTTTAGCGCGCGCCGGAATCCCCTGCCTGCGCGACTCATACATGCAGGAGACCACCCTGGGCACGGCGGTGCCGGTGGACGCCGGACGATGTGTGCCACGCCGGGGTGATTTCATCTACTCGCCCGGCCACGTGGCTATGGCCTGGGATGAAGGCACGGTACTCCACGCCACCGGGCACACCATGCTGGTGGTCATCGAGCCACTGGCGGATCTGTTGCAACGGGTGATGGCCGAGAGCGGCGGCGGCTTTACCGCGGCGCGCCGATTGTAGGCGACACGGCTTCAGGCGACACGGCGGCCAGTACTATTGCGGCAGTGGCGGCGGCCCGGAACCGGCGCCGAACTGTGCCTGACACAGAGCTTCGGCGCGACTCTTGAAGAGCTTGGCGCGGTCCGGATCGACGACACCGTCCTGACGCATCTTGTCGATATCGGCCGAGCGCTCGGCCAGACACTTGGCCACCGGGTCGTCGGCGGAGATAGTGGCCTCACGCGGAAACAGATCGTCGCGGTGAATCCACGCCAAGACCGCCGCGACGCTCAAAAAAACCAGGAATGCCCCAACCCGCGCCACCGGCCGGTCGAGGGCGCTGGTCCGCCCGGCGGGTATCGGCCCGTCCGGTGTTCTGCGGCTTGGCTCGCTCATCGGTTGCGCCCTTAGCCC
>JAJFGI010000181.1 GCA_021776215.1 Kiloniellaceae bacterium
GAGCAGGGTGTAGCCGAGGTCGAGGTCGATCTCCTCGAGGCGTGCGAGGGAGGCGCCACCGAACTCGCCGGCATCGCTGTGCAGCGTATACACCACCTCGTTGGTCGTCAGGTCCGTCTCCAGCCGGCGCCGCATGGCCAACTGCCGCAGCTTCGTGTGGGCAATGCCCGGCGCGGCCTCCGGCGGCTGGAAGGGTCGGAGCGCCGTGTCCTCGGGACGCGGCGGCCGGATCGGCAACTCGAGAATGCTTTGTCCCGTGCGCACGCCGATCACCGCCGCCTCGGGCGACGGCCAGGCGATCGGCCAATAGCTGCTGGACAGCGACAGGCGAATCCGGTGGCCCGGCGGGAAGGCATGGGCCAGGTCGTTGAGTTGCAGGCGCACGCGAATCCATTGACCGGGCACGAGCGGCTCCGGCGTCTCGTGGCTGTCCCGATGCGCCAGGTTGAGCAGACCGTAGCTGACTCTGAGCACGGAGCCGTCGGGCGCCACGTCGCAGAGCCGCGCCGCCAGCAGGGCGACCGGCTTGTCGCAGCGCAGATCGAGGGTGATGACCGGCGCCCCGAGAATCTCCATCCGCTCGTCCAGCGGGTCGCTGTCGAAGACCAGCGAGCCGCCGTCGTCGGTCCGTTGGTCGCGCGGCATTTCCCCCTCGGCCCCGAAACCGCACCACTCACCGCCGCGCAGGCCCGTCGTCTGGGGCGACGAGAACGAGAGCTCGCCGGGTGTCGCTTCGTCGAACCAGAGATGGCCGGGATTTAGATAGAGGCGAAGCGGCTCGATCCGCGCGCTCGGCCAAGACTCCTCGGCGACCCAACGGCCCGGCCAAGTCTCGTATTGCGGCTGCGGCGCCACGCTCTCCTGCATCCAGACCCGGTAGGCGGGCTCGTCCATGATCCCGGTCTCCCGGCCTTTGAGCCACTGGTCCCACCAGCGCACCGCCTCCTGCAGAAAGCCGATCGCCGGTCCCGGGACGCCATCGTGCGGAAAGACATGGGCCCAGGGGCCGATCAGGCCCTTCTTGGGACAGGTCAGGTTGGCCATCAGCCGCGGCACGGCGTTCGAGTAGCCGTCGGCCCAGCCGCCGATCGCATAGACCGGACACTCGATGGCGCCGTAATCCTCGCAGATCGAGCCGTGCTTCCAGTACTTGTCACGCCACTGGTGCCCCATCCACAGCGCCGGGAGCGGTTGCAGCCCCTCGAGCCGCTCCAGCCACATGTCGCGCCAGCGCGCACCGACGATCTCTGGGTCGGGCGGCAGCGCGCCGTAGAGCGTCAGGATCGAGCCCCACTGCATGTTTTCGTTGAGGAGGCATCCGCCCATGTAGTGGGCGTCGTCGGCGTAACGGTCGTCCGTCGAGCATAGGGTGATGATCGCCTTGAGCGCCGGCGGACGCAGGGCCGCCACCTGCAGCGCGTTGAAACCGCCCCAGGAGATGCCCATCATGCCGACCGCGCCCGAGCACCAGCTTTGCGCCGCGATCCAGGCGATGATCTCCAGGGCGTCCTTGTGCTCCTGCAGGGTGTACTCGTCGCGCAGCACGCCCTCGGAATCGCCGGAGCCGCGCAAATCGACGCGCACCGCGGCGTAGCCCTTGATGGCGAAGTACCGGTGGATCGGCTCGTCCCGCTCGCGCATGAAGTCGCGCTTGCGGTAGGGAATGTATTCCAGGATCGCCGGTACCGGCGCGGCCTCGGCGCTGTTGGGCATCCAGATGCGCGCGGCAATCCGACAGCCGTCGGACATGGGAATCCAGACGTTTTCGATCTCGCGAATGCTGTCCAGGTCTGCCCTGGTCATGGTGCGTCAGCCTTGCCCCGTGTCGGGCGGCCCGTTATGGCGCGGCCCCGGCGTCCGCTTTACGCTTGCGGCCGCGGTGGGGCAAGAGCTGTTGCGTGGACCAGAAGCTGAGCGCCAGCTTCTCGCGAACAGTGCAGCCGGTCTCGAGGTCCAAGCAGTTGATAATGCCGAGGCGAAAGCCGCCCGGCGGCATGGAGTGGTGGGTCGGCGGCCGGTCCTCGTGAAAGGTGATCTGGATGCTCGACACCTGGGGTGTCTGGCGCAATTCATCGTCCAGATCGGCGGGCGGATGGGCATACTGTACCCCGTGCGCCCCGAAGAGCACCACGCTATAGCCCTCGCGGCGGCCACTGTCGTCGAAATCCCAAGTGCCGTTGGCATATAATTTTACCAGCGCATCGGTCCAGCCGGCCCCATAGAGATCGGGCCACTGGTCGGAAAAGCGCAGATGCGCCTCTATGATCCGGGCGCCGATGGTTTCGAAATTGACCATACCGGTATAGCCGGTCAGATTCTTGCGGGTCCACTCACCGCAATAGCGCTCGACTTCCGGCCGCGCGTCCGCCAGCACGGTCCAGTAGTCGAACATGCCACCTTCCAGCGGCGTTCCAATGACGTGCCGCCACCATTTTGGCTCGCCGTCCACCACGGCGACGTCGGTGCTGACGTGCTCGCCCTCGAACAGCGGCATCCAGAAATGGCCGGGCCGTTGCTGATGCTTGTATTCCTTCATCGTGCGGAGGATACGCGTGCCGGCACCCATGCCGCGCATATTGTAGATCGGCTTGCTGAAGACCGGAAAGGACGGCGGGTCAAGCCCATGGGGTCCGCACGGCAGGTCTTGGCTCTCGACGACCAGCAGCTTGTTGTAAACCCACTTGTATCGCGGATACCACGACCAGGAGTCGCCATCCTCGGTCGGGATCCGGACATTTTCCGGACACGCGACGTTCTCGAAATACTGCATGCGCCAGGGGTCGGCCTCACAGATCGGCATCGTCTTGCTCTCCCATGGATTGCGGGTTGGATATCGGGCCGTCCGCCGCGGACTTGGCCACGGGATCGATCGGCGAGACCGTTTGCGCAGTAAGCAGCGATTCCGTAAAGGCCGCCCGCTCCTCCTGCGGCGGTCGCGAGCGCATTCGCATGCGGTGGATGGTAAAGACGGCCAGCGCCGCATGGACAAAGGCGGTGAACCCGAACAATCCGTCGGGCCCGGTCATCGCCATCAGGCCGGAGGCGATCATCGGACCGATCACCGCGCCGATCGCGTAGACGAGGAGAAGGCCGCTCGCCACTTCGACATAATCTTCCGGCGATACGAAATCGTTCGTGTGGGCAACGGCGAGGGCATAGAGGGGAAAAGCGAACAGCCCGAAGAGAAACGAAAAAACCAGAATCCCGCGACCCCAGTAGTCGTTGAAGAAGACCATGCCAACACCGGCCAGCGCCCCGGCCAGGCAGGCGCCGACGATGACCTTACGCCGATCGATCATGTCCGAGGCAAGGCCGAGCGGCCATTGCCCGAGCGCGCCGGCGATCACCGTCACGCTCATGAAGAACGCGATACCCGCGACGTTCATGCCGCTGCGCTGCGCAAAGACCGGACCTAGGGACCAGAAAGAGCCGTTGGCCAATCCGACCGCCAGGCAACCAGCGAAGCCCACCGGCGACATCTTGAAAAGTCGCCGGATACGAATGCGGACGTCGCCGAGCGGCGCCGGCGCCGGCGCGGTCGTCATGGCAACCGGTACCGCGGCGACCGAGACAAGGATCGAGGCCAAGGCAAACAGCGGGAAAGCCGCCGGGTCATAAAGGGTGACCATCAATTGTCCCAGCGTGAGAACCGATAGGTTGATGATCGTGTATACCGAAAAAACGAAGCCGCGCGTTTCGTTCGTCGAACGCTCGTTAAGCCAGCTTTCGATGATCATGTAGAGCACGGCGAAACAGAACCCGGTCGCGCCCCGGAGAATCCACCACAAATACGGGTTCGGCACCAGGGCGTGCACGAGGGCGATGGTCGAGGCGATCGAGACCATCGCCGTGAAAGCCCGGATATGGCCGACCCGGCGGACCGCCCGAGGTCCGAGAATGCAGCCAACGGCAAAACCGAGAAAATACGACGAGCCCATGATGCCGACGTCCAAAGTCGAGAACGCCTCGATGTTGGCGCGAATTGGCAGCAACGTGCCCTGGAGGCCGTTGCCCATAAGAAGGAGAGCCACGCTCAAAAGCAGGGCGGTCACGGGCGCGAGTGCAGCGGGCATCTTTCAGTCGGTCGCCGTCATTAACAGTGGGTTGGGGATCGGGGGTTCAATTTCGCGCCTACCGTGTCCCAATTGGATAGGAGATTCAAGTCTCAGGCAATCAGCGGGCCGCTCGGCTATCACACCATGTCGTGGGTCGGCGGCGCGCATGCGAGCCGGCCTGACTTGCCTCACGGAGACAAGGCTGCGCAAATATCCCCGTCATGGGGGCGCCGAGCAGGCTGTCGCAACACAGGCCGACAGCGAACGTGATGCAGAATTTCGCCTGGATGCGGTTGGCATGGAACAGGTCTACGCGAATTCCGTTGTTAAAAGGTGTACCGTCGGCTTGCGGATCGCGATTATCGCCCTTTTGAGCGTCACCTTGCTGGCCTGTGCGGAGATTCGCTCCCTGACGACAGGAGAGGAGGGGGCCGGCAACGAAGATCGCGAAACGATTGCGGATGCTGTTGTCGAGCCGACGCCGGGCATGGCCTACGAGGTCTCGATCGTCGGGGTGGCTGAACCGGACCTTTTGGAGCTGCTTGAGGGCTCGTCCCAATTGGTCGCTCTAAAAGACCGGCCACCCGCCGCCCCGAGTGCCCTGGAGCGGCGCGCGAAAGGGGACACTGAGCGCCTGCAGACGGCCCTGCGGTCCGAAGGCTTCTATGCGGCGGAGGTGCAATACGACATCGACCGTGAAACCACACCGATCGGCGTCACGGTCAGCGTATCGGCCGGTGTCCAATACCTGCTGGCCGACTACGACATACAGTATCAGAAATCCCCGCCGCCAGAGACGGACGTGCGGCCGAACCTCGACGATTTGGGCCTGCATATCGGCATGCCCGCTCGGGCGCCGGACATCTTGGCCGCCCAACGAGCGTTCCTCGACACCCTGGCGAACCGCGGCCACCCCCTGGCCACGGTGCTGGACCGCAAGACCTATATCGATCATGACACGAGAACGATGACGGTCTCGATCAGGGCGGATGCCGGCCCCGCCGC
>JAJFGI010000182.1 GCA_021776215.1 Kiloniellaceae bacterium
CCCGCCGCCGGCGACGCTTACGCTGGGCGGCCGTGCGCTGGGTCGTGGCCGGCGCGGTGGCGGCGGGCGCCGCGGCCTTCGCCTATGAGGTCGGCTCGTCCCAGGAGCAGCACCAGTTGGCCGAGCTTCGCGCCCAGGTCGAGGACCTGTCGGCGCGGCTTGGGGGGCTGCAGCAGCGCAATACCGATCTGCAGGCCGGCGTGATGGTCGTCGAGGAGCGCCTTCGCGACGCGCAAAAGGAAATCCCAAGCGGGCCGGTGGCCGGCCTCCTAAGTCGGGTCCAGGATAAGCTCGACGCCGGGATCGAGATTGAACGGCTGCAGTTCCTGATCGATGCGGCGACGAATACGCCCCCCTGCAGCGAGGCGCCCGTGAGCAAGCGTTTCATGGTCCAGACCCTGCTGTTTGCCGGCGCCAACGACTCGGTGGCGTTCGCCGACGGGACGATCACGGTGACGGCGCGCGGTGAGTCGGCCGTCAATGCGGATGGCAAGGCCGAGGCCTGGTTCGATCCGGCGCAACCCATAAAACTGATCCTGACACTCGTTGGTGGCAGGGTCTCCGAAGTCTCCGGCAAGCTGCCGCTGCATACGTCGGTGGTGGTGGGCGAGCGCGAGTATCGCTTCTCCGCGACCGCCGGTCCGCAGGGCTTTGTTCAGGTGACCGGCGCGCGTTGCGATCTTTCTTGAGGGCGACCCGGTGCATCGGCCCCGGGAATTGGCGGTATGCACCAACTCAGGTGGTGCCGCGGCGCATTGCCAATAAAAAGGAGGTGTGGATGACACAAGACTATGCGGGCGACGTAACGGTGCGCGAGGCATGGGACATGCTCCAGCAGGAACCTGAAGCCGTGCTCGTCGATGTGCGCAGCGATGTCGAGTGGCGGTATGTCGGCGTGCCCGACCTGGCAAGCTTGGACAAGAAAACGGTTTTTGTTTGCTGGCAAACCTACCCGAACATGCGGCTCAACTCGAACTTCGTCTCGGACTTGGAGGCTGCCGGGGTGGGGCCGGATCGCAAGGTGCTGCTGCTTTGCCGCTCCGGCGCCCGGTCGCGTGACGCCGCCATCGCGCTGACCGCGAACGGCTACCGAACGTGCTACAACGTGGCCGGCGGGTTCGAAGGACCGCGCGATGAAACACGCCACCGCGGGGCCACCGAGGGCTGGAAGGCCGGTGGCCTACCCTGGTGGCAGGAATAGGGACGTAGGTATGGCGCGCGATCGGTCGAGCGATGCCCCACGTCAATACCGCCTGCAAACCAATCTGGTGCGCGGGGGTCTTGCCCGCAGCGCCTTCGACGAGACCAGCGAAGCGCTGTATCTGACCTCGGGCTACGTCTACGAGACGCCCGAAGTAGCGGAGGCGGCGTTCAAGGGCGAGAACGACCATTTTGTCTACTCGCGTTACGCCAATCCCACCGTGGCCATGTTCGAAGAGCGATTGCGCCTGCTCGAAGGCGCCGAGGTATGCCGGGCGACGGCCAGCGGCATGGCTGCCGTCTTCGCCTCCATCATGTGCCAGGTGAAGGCCGGCGACCGGGTTGTCGCCTCGCGCGCCCTGTTCGGGTCGTGCCAATACATCATTGCCGAGATCCTGCCGCGCTATGGCGTCCACACCGAGCTGGTCGACGGCCGCGACCAAAGTGCCTGGCAGGCGGCCCTGGCGGACGGCGCGGCCTGCGTCTTTGTCGAATCGCCCTCCAACCCGACCCTGGAGATCATCGATCTGCCGGCCTTGGCCAAGCTGACCCGTGCGGCCGGTGCCCGCCTCATTGTCGACAACGTCTTTGCCTCGCCTTTGCTGCAGCAGCCGCTGGCCTTGGGCGCCGACATCGTCGTCTATTCCGCCACCAAGCACATCGACGGTCAGGGGCGGACCCTGGGCGGCGCTATCTTGTCGTCGCGGAGCTTTCACGACGACCATCTGCAGTCCTTCCTCCGTCATACCGGGCCGGCGATGAGTCCGTTCAATGCCTGGGTGCTGGTGAAGGGGCTGGAGACCCTGGAGCTGCGCATGACCCGCCACTCGGCCAATGCCGCCGAGGTGGCGCGGTTCCTCGAGGGCCGGGCGGGCATTCGCCGGGTCCTCTACCCCGGCCTGGATAGTCATCCGCAGGCGGATTTGGCGCGACGTCAAATGAGCGGGCCCGGCAGCATCGTGGCGATCGAGTTGGACGGCGGCAAGGCGCGCGCGTTTCGCGTTCTGAAGGCGCTCAAGCTGATCGATATTTCCAACAACCTCGGCGATGCCAAGAGCCTGGTGACGCACCCGGCAACGACGACGCACCAGCGCCTCCCGCCCGAGGAACGGGCGACACTGGGTATCTCGGATGGCCTGATACGCCTCTCCGTCGGCTTGGAGGACGTGGAGGATTTGAAAGAAGACTTGGCGCAGGCGCTCACGGAAAATTGATGCCGCCGGCCGGCGCTACTTGGTCTCCGCCATCTGCGCCAATTTCTCCTCGAGATCGCGAATCAGATTGTCAAAACCCTTGTTCGCGATGACCGATGTGTATTCCGAGCGCGTCAGGGCCATTTCACTGTATTTGGCGTCGAGAAACACGTCGATGACCTGCCAGCGGTCATTGAACAGGCGCAGGAGGTAATTGACCTCGATGCTGTCGCCG
>JAJFGI010000183.1 GCA_021776215.1 Kiloniellaceae bacterium
CTCGATATCCCAGTACTGATCGCGCTCCTGGACCGCCGCCAGGAAATGTTCGCGCCGGTCTTCGACCCATTTCACGGGCCGTCCGAGCACGCGGGCCGCGGCCGTGACCATCGCGTCCTCGGGGTAGACGACGTTCTTGCCGCCGAAGGCGCCGCCGACATCCGGCACGATGACGCGAACGCCGTTCTCGTCGAGACCGAAAAGCTCCATCAGCCCATTGCGCATCTTGTGCGGCGTCTGGGTCGCCGACCAGACCGTGAACTCGCCGCTAGCGGAATTGTGGGAAGCGACAATGCCGCGGCCTTCGATCGAGTGCGCACCTCCCCGGTGCTGCTTCAAGGAGACACCGAAGACATGGGGTGCCGCCGCGAACGCGGCGGCGACATCGCCATAATCGGTGCGGAACTCCGTAACGATGTTGTTGGGCGCCGTCCTGTGCGCTTTGGGCGCATCGGGGGCAGCCGCGTTCCGGCAATCGGCCGCGGCCGGCAAGGGGTCGTAGTCGATCTCGACCAGGGCCACCGCATCCTCCGCGATGTAACGCGAGTCGGCGACCACGATGGCGATCGGCTCGCCGGCGAAGCAGGTCTCGTCCTCGGGCACCACAACCGGCCAGGTCGTGGCGGGGAACTTGTCGCCGCCGGCCCGGTCGGTCGGAATCGCGTTCGTCGTCAGGACAGCGGCCAGATCGCCGTGGCTATAGACGGCATGCACGCCCGGCAGGGCCAAGGCCGCCGCCGGATCGATCGATCGGATCATGGCATGGGGGTGGGGGCTGCGCACGAAGCCGGCCTCGAGCAATCCGGGCAGGCGTATGTCGTCAATGAACTGCGCCTTGCCCGTCAACAGGGCGTGGTCCTCGAGCCGGGCGACCCGTTGACCGATGAAGCGGCCGCTCATGCTTTTGTCTCCCGGGCATCGCGCAGGGATGCGGCGGCCGCCAAGGCGGCATCCACGATCCCCTGATAGCCGGTGCAGCGGCACAGATTGCCCGACAGGGCCTCGCGCACCTCGGTTTCGCTGGGGTCCGGGTTTTCCTTCAGAAACTCAAGCAGCGTCATCAGGATGCCGGGCGTACAAAAGCCGCACTGCAAGCCATGATTGTCGTGAAAGGCTTGCTGCAGGGGGTGCAGGGTCTCGCCATCGGGCGACAGGCCCTCAACGGTCGTGACGGATCTGCCGTTCGCCTGGACGGCGAGCATCAAGCAACTACGCACCGCCCGATCATCCACCAAAACGGTGCAGGCGCCGCACACCCCATGCTCGCATCCCAGGTGCGTTCCCGTCAGGTCCGCCTGGTGGCGCAGGAAATCGGCGAGCAGGAGTCGCGTCTCCACGTCGCCCTCATGTAGCGTGCCGTTGATGGTCATCGCGATCCTGCGCCGATCCGTCATGACGATGACCTTTCGCTTGCCCGTTCGAAGGCCTTGCCCAGTGCCCGACTGGTCAACTCGACGGCCAGGTTCTGCCGGTACACCACCGAGGCATGGACATCGTCCATCGCATCGATCGCGCGGTTGGCCTCGGCGGCCTCGCGAAACAGGGTGGCGCTGCCCCGGTTACCGACCAGTGCGTTCTCGACCCCCTCGCAGCGCAGCGGCGCCGGACCTACGCCGCCCAATGTCGCGGATGCGCGGGTCACCGCACCATCGGCCGAGACTTCCAGCAGCGCGGCAGCGGCGACAATCGCGAAATCGCCATGACGGCGGGCAAACTCGACGAAGGCATAGCCATGGCCTTCGGACCATGGCTGGAAATCGATCGAGGTGACCATCTCATCCGGCTCGATCGATGGAGTCATGTAAAAGGCCGGGAACGCAGCCATCGGCATGGACCGGGCGCCGCGCCGACTCTTGACATGGATCGTCACGTCCAGCGCCGCCGCGACCAGTGGTAGCTCGGCCGCGGGATCAAGATGGCAGAGGCTGCCGCCGATGGTTCCGCGATTGCGCGTCGGGCGATGGCCGACCTGGTGTAGAGCCTCGATCATCACGGGGCAGCGCCGCTGCAGGAGCTGGGAGACCTCGAGATCGTGCTGCCGCGTCATGGCGCCGATTTCGATGCCCGACGCCGTCTCCCGGATATAGGCCAAGTCATCGATACCATTGATATCGATGACGTGATCCGGCTGCGCGAAGCGCATGTTGAGCATCGGCATCAGGGACTGCCCGCCGGCCAACAGTTTGGCGTTCTCGTGGCTGGCAAGCAGGTCCAGCGCCTCATCGAGGCTGCGGGGGTCGTGGTAGCGGAAGGGAGGCGGTTTCACGGCCGCGAAACCCTTGCTCGGTGTGCTCGCGGGCGCGACACGGTGCGTATCGGACGTGAAGTCATCATTGCCAGGGTTCCAAATCCGCGACTTGGCGGCCGGCGATCCAGCCGCCGACAAAGCACTCCGCCATATTTCCTCCCGCGAGATAGAGATGGCCGAAGACCCCGCCCATTTCGCCGGCCGCAAAAAGACGTGGAATCGGCTCGTTGTAGACGTTCATGATCTGCTGCCGGGCATTGTGCACCGGCCCGCCGTGGGTATTGGAGCAGATCGGCCAAACCTCCGCATAGTAGAACGGCGGCGTCGCAAGCTTCATCATCGACGGCGGCGGACGGCCGAAATCCTTATCCTCGCCGGCCGCGCAGAGCTCGTTCCAGCGCTTGAGACTGGCCGCCAGGACCGTTTCCTCAACCCGCAACCTGGCGGCGAGCTCGGCGATTGAGTCGGCCCTTTGCACGATGCGATCTTCCAGCTCCTTAAGTGCGTCCGGGCTGTACTCGAAGCTCAAATCCCGGTCATTGAAGGTCGGCGAGCACAAGGGGAAGGTTCCATGTGCGGCCTCATCGAACAACAGGTAAGCGGGAATACGCGGATAGCTCTGGGTGATCGGATCAAAGAAGGACATCGGCCGCTGCGCGGTATCCTGCAGATACGGGGGATACTCGTTCATGAAACGGCGGCCGTGTTGATCGACAAGGATCCAGGGCATCTTGACGTCGTTGCGTGGCGGCCGCCCGGGGATCCAATCCGGCAGGCGCTTCAGGCGGATCCCGTAAGGGTAGTCGGGATCGGGATGCTTGAATCCGTATGTGCCGTGATAGTTCCACATGTGCCAGAGATCGGCGCCCAGGTCCTGGGCCATGCGGATGCCGTCTCCGGTGCTGCCGCGAAAGGCCGCCAAGAGGATCGGCTTCTCCTGCCAATGCTGCCGCTGGATCTCGGCGCTCGCCTCGAAACCACCACAGGCGAGCACGACACCGCGCCGGACCTTGACCTTCCTTTCTCCGTCCTTGGTTGCGACCATGACGCCGCGAACCTCATTCTCCGCTCCGGTAATGAGCCGCTGGGCCGGCGCCTCGAGCCAAATCGCGATGTCTCGCTGGGCGACGTTGTCCTCCATGACCTTGAACAAGCGAACGCCCGCCGCGCGGTGGATCGGCAGATAGCTGCTGACATGGCGATAGCTGGCGGCTGGGTCGAAATCGGGCACGGCGCCGACGCTGACATAGCCAAAGGTGTCGATACCGGGAAACGGATAATTGCCGGCCGCCTTGCGGCTATCGAGCGTGGCGCCACTGGCCTTGGCCAAAGTCTCGACATAGTCGACAACCTCAGTCATGCCCTCAGCCAGAACCCGGAGAACGTCGTCGGGCGTGGTCCCGGCACAGGTCTGCTTGAGATAGGCGAAGGCCAACTCGGCATCCTCGGCCGTGCGCACGTTACCGCCGGAGCAGATCGATATGCCTCCCGGATCGGGCATCTTTTCGATGATCAGGACCTTGCTGCCGCGATCACACGCCTCGATCGCGGCAACGGCACCGGCGTAGCCATAGCCGACGACAACCACATCGAAGGTGGCATCCCAGTGGTCGGAAGTCCCGTCACTCTGGCCGTCGTCACCCATGACCCCACCCAGGATAGGCGCCCACCGGGGCGAAGTCGTCGCCCCGGACTTATTGGCATCGCACGCACGGAAATTGCAGTTTCATCAAGGGTGAGCTATACATCAAATTCAAATATACTATTCGACACATAGAAAAAGCCTATGCCTAAGAAGCAGTCGATGTCGTCGACCCAGGCCCGCGCCTTCCATGCGGTGGCAACCGCCGGCAGCTTCACCGGCGCGGCCAAGGCGCTCAACGTCAGCCAGCCGACGGTAACCACGCAGGTGAAAGCACTGGAAGAGCTCTACGGTGTAGAACTGTTTCACCGCCACGCCCGCGGTGTGGCGCTGACCAGCACCGGCCACACGCTGCTCGATCATCTGCGACATATGTACGCGCGGCAGAACGAAGCCATCGAATACCTGGAAGCGATCCAAGGACTGCGAACCGGATCGCTTTGGCTCGGTGCCTATGGGCCCTGTGAAGTCGTGGAAATTCTGGCCGAATTCAACAGGCGTTATCCGGGTCTGGACGTATCGGTGCGGTTTGCAAACTCAGCCACGCTTGAGGACGAACTCCTCAACCATAACCTTGATATTGCGGTGTTCGGTTGCCTCAAGAACCGGCCGGAGTTCCACACCGTGGCCTACCGGTGGTCGCGGCTTGCCGTCATCGTCGCCAAATCGCATCCCTGGGCGCGGCGAAAATCCATCCATCTGAAAGAACTCGCTGGCCAGCGCCTCATCATTCGAGAGCGCCGAGCCGAGGCGCGCCGAATCCTCGAAGAGGCCTTGGACGGCGCCGGCGTGAGTTGCACCGACGTCATGGAAATCGGCGGCCGCGAAGGTGTCATCGCCGCTGTTGCCCGGAACATCGGCGTGGGCACGATCTGCGACGAGGGCTTTCTCCCAGATCAGCTTGTCGTGAAGCTCCGCATTGTCGGCAGCGACAGCGGAACGGGAGTCGACATTGTCTGTCTGACGGAGCGCAAAGAAAGCCGATTCATCGGCGCCTTTCTCGACGTTGCGCGGGAGCTGCGCACACCCCACGCGGACTGAAAAGCGCGATGCCTAACCAAGCGGTCCATGTATAGCTCCTCTATATGGGAGCCATCTAATATTTCAACTTGCGTGCTGCCGAGGGTCCTGGATCAATAAAGCTCCGGGGGTCATCCATTTGTCCGTCCGCTAAATCGCGGAAGCGCGGAGACCGTTTCGGGGCGATTAACATCTAGGTTAAGTCCCCCCGGCCGCCCGGAATCAGCAACAGGCGCGAAGACGCTAGGCAAAATCGAACACGACCAGCAGGTGAGGAGGAACTACCGATGCAGAGGCAACGGAAATTCGGTTCGGTTCTCAGGCAACTGTTCCTTGGGGTTGCATTATTGGTATTCGGCGTTTCAAGCACGGCGTCGGCCCAAGAGACGATCACCCTTACGGCAGGCTCGCCGGGTGGCGGCTACTTCAAGGCCGCGGCGGCGTTTGCCGAGTACATAAAAGCCGACATCCCCGGTGTCGCGACGACCGTCATTCCGGGTGGCGGCTGGGCCAACGTCGAACGACTGGATCCGACCGCCAAGCTCGCCGACGTTGCGGTCCTGGAGAATGCTTTGGCCAGCATGGCCTACGACGGCACCGGTCCGACGAACAAAAAATATGACTTCCGCATGCTGGCGGCGATCCGCGAGCCGGGTGCGGCCCAGGCCGTGATCGTCGACAGCGCTGGCGTCGCGTCTTTCGAAGAGATCAAGGAAAAGAAGCTTCCCATCCGGATCGGCATGTTCGAGCGCCATCAGCTGGCCACCGGCCAAGCGCTTGCGGTGCTGGAAGCCTATGGAATCACCGAGCAGGACGTCAACAGTTGGGGCGGCAAGGTCGTCTACACCTCTCTCGGCGAGGGCGTCCGCATGATGATGGACGGTCAGCTCGACATGTGGTTCACCGGCGGCTCTTATTTTCCCCATTCCAAATACATCGAACTGGGCTCCAGGAAGCCTTTCCACCTGTTGCCGATCAGCAAGGAAGTTGCCCAAGGCGTGGCGACAAAGTTCGGTCAGGAGATCATGGAGGTGCCGGCCGGCGTCTATGCCGAAAACAACGGTCAGAACGAGGCCTACTGGTCCCCGGCGACGATTCTCACATTCGGTGTCAGGACCAATCTGGACGACGATCTCGTCTATAAAATGACGAAGGCTCTGGCCGATCACAAAAAGGAATTCTGGGAAGTTCACACGATGCACAAGTTCTACCAGCCGGAGGTCGCCTGGAAGAACGTCGGTACAGTTCCACTGCATCCCGGCGCGGCGCGCTACTATCGGGAGATGGGCTATATGCCCTGACGATCCCTCGTGAGCATGGCGGCACCTCGTCCGAGCCGTGACGGGGTGCCGGCAGCCGGATATGAATAAACTCGCCGCCCAAATTGTCCGTCTCGTTGCCATCGGGATGGCGTCCTTTCATCTCTACACGGCCTATTTCGGCACGTTCTATCCTTACGTGCAGCGATCCGTGCCGGTCATGCTGTCGCTGGTGATCGCGTTCCTGACGGTGCGGGCCTCGACGAGAGGACGGCAAGACAACGGGCCGCCGCTTTACGACTGGGCGCTCGCCCTGCTGTCGATACCGGTGATCGGCTACATCACCGTCAATAACGACTATCTGGCAAACCGGTGGCCGATGACGCCGAGTTTCCCCATGACCGAAATCGAGATCATCTTCGCCGTGTTGGCGACCGTGCTTATCCTGGAGGCCACGCGGCGGGTTCTCGGCTGGCCGCTCGTCGTCGTGGCGATCATCGCGCTCATTTACACCTATCTGGGCGAATACATTCCCATCGCGGCGCTGCGCCACCGGCCGTTCACCTTTCCGCATATGCTCGACTACCTGTATCTGACCGACAACGGCATATGGGGAGTCGCGCTTGGCGTTACGGCGACCTATATCGTGCTCTTCATCATCTTCGGTGCGTTTGCGGAAAGATCGGGCGTTTCAGAGTTTTTCATCGACTTGTCCAATGCCATCGCCGGGCACACCAAGGGCGGGCCGGCCAAGGTGGCGATCTTTTCCTCCGGCCTGATCGGATCGATCACCGGCTCGACCGTGGCCAACGTCTATACGACCGGTCAGTTCACAATTCCCATGATGAAACGCGTCGGCTATCGGCCGAGCGTAGCCGGTGCCGTGGAGGCGCTGGCATCGAATGGCGGCCAGATCATGCCCCCGATCCTCGGTGCAACGGCCTTCGTGCTCGCCGCCTACAGCGGCGTTCCCTACATCAAGGTAGCCATCGCAAGCCTGATCCCGGCCTTACTCTATTTCGGCGGGCTGCTCTGGTTCATCCATTTGGAGGCCCACAAGACCGGGCTGGAAGGCATCGCAAAGAGCGAGAAGCCGGATCTCGTCACGGTGCTGCGCAAGGGCGGCCACCTCATATCGCCGCTGCTCGTATTGATCGGCTGCCTCGCCTACGGCTTCTCCCCGATCCGCGCGGCCTTCTTCGCCATCATGTTCACCATCGCGATCTCCTGGGTGCGCAAGGAAACCCGGCTGGGCCCCAAGGAAATCCTCGAAGCGCTCGAAGCCGGCGCCAGAAACTCCGTTCTGATCGTCTTGACCACCGCCGCGGTCGGCTTCGTGATCGGGGGCTTCCTGATTACCGGCCTCGGTCTCAACGTCAGTAGTGCCATCATCACGCTGTCCGGCGACTCCCTCGTCTTGGCCCTGATATTGGTCGGGATCGCCTGCCTGGTGCTCGGCATGGGCATGAATACCGTGGCGGCCTTCATCCTTGTTTCGGTCGTCGGTGTGCCGGCCTTGACGGCGCACGGCGTTGATCCGTTCGTCGCCAACATGTTCGTCTTCTATTTCGCCCTGCTGTCGCACATCACCCCACCGGTGTGTCTTGCGATCTTCGCCGGCGCGCAGATTGCCGGCGCCAATATCTGGGAGACCGCCTACATGGGCGTGAAGATGGCGGTGGTCGCATACCTGCTGCCGTTCTTGATCGTTGCCGCGCCGGGATTGCTCCTCTTCGGCTCGCCCTACACCATCGTCGTCAGCGTGCTCACCGCCGCGATCGGGGCTGCCTTTCTCATTGTCGGCATTCAGGGCTGGAGCTTGTTTCGCATCGGCTGGCCGGAACGGCTTTTTGCATTCCTCATCGGCGCTTGTTTCATTTGGCCGGACGTCAGGATTCAGGGCGCCGGCATCGCGCTCGCCGTCGCCTTCGGCGGCATGACGATGCTGCAATATCGGAAAAGACGGGGACAGCAGACCGCCTAGCGAGCCGTTCGGAATCGACGGGCGGATGCACCGCCGTGTCAGGTTGCGCAAAAAACAAAAGTTACTACCAATGTGTCTTGACATATAGGTACCTACCATAAGAGACTTGATCCCATGAGCGAGCGATTTCCTCTCTACCTTGTCCTCGCCGCCAAGCTTGAACGCTTGGTCGTGACGCTCGCGCCGAATTCTTTGCTGCCGACCGAGCAGCAGATGGCCAAGCGCTATGGCGTGAGCCGCGTGACCGTGCGCAGCGCTCTCGATCTGCTCGAACGCAACGGCCTTGTTACGCGGCTCCGGGGTCGCGGCACGACCGTCAGCCCGCGAAAGATCACGCGCCATTTCTCGCCTTTGCACAGCTTCGAGAAAGACCTGGCGAGCCAGGGCGTGGCGTTCGAGACACAGATCATGTCGTATGACCCAGTGGCGGCACCGTCCGACTCCATCCGCGAAAGGCTCTGCCTCGCGGAGAGGGAGACTGTTGGCTGCCTGTCTCTGGTCCGGTTGGTGGAGGACCGCATCGTGTGCCACGACCTCCGGCATTACCCGCCGAAGATCGCCAGACAGCTCGACCCGACACTGATCGAGCGGCGCGATGCCTCGGACATCTTGGAAAGTCTGGCGGGCGCGCCCGTTGCCGACGTCGATTGGGAAAGCGAGATCGTGTCCGCATCGGGCGACGTCGCCATGGCGCTGCAGATAGCGCCGCGGACGCTCGTGCTGGCAAATACCTACACCTGGCGGCTGGAGAACGGGACCCCGGTCGAGGCCGGTACGATCTCCTATCGTAACGATCGCTGCAAATTCCGCTACGAATTGCGCTTCAACCCGGATCTGGATGGGGGGTTGGCCGATAGCGGGAGCGGCCCGACGCGAATGCCGGGAAAACGAACCGTCAAGCGGCGCGAGCGAAGCTGAACGACTAAAACGCGCGAACGGGAGCGGCAGGAGGCGAAGGCAGGGCAATGGGCGCAGTCCGTATCGGCATCGATATCGGCGGCACGTTCACCGACATCACCGTCTTGGAGGAGGACTCCGACCGGATCACGATCGCCAAGGTGCCCAGCCGCCATGACGATCCGGCAGGCGCCCTAATCGAGGCCGTGGAGCGCGGCTTGAGTCTGGCGAAGATCGACGCCCGTGACGTGACGATGCTGGTCCATGGAACCACGCTTGTCACCAATGCCGTGCTTGAGAACAAGTTGCCGAAGGCGGCACTCGTCACCACCGAAGGCTTCCAGGACGTTCTCGAGATCGGGCGACATTTCCGGCCCGATATGTACGATCTTCAACAGGACAAGCCGGAACCTGTGATCGCACGGGAACGGCGCTTCGGCGTGGCCGAGCGGACCACGGCGGAAGGCGAGGTCATCGTCGAACCGGATCATGCCGTGGTCAGTGAGCTGTTCGAGGAATTGCGCCAGAGCAAGGCGGAAGCCGTGGCCGTCTGTTTTCTAAATTCCTTCGTCAATCCGGCGAACGAACTTATGGTGCGCGACTGGCTGAAGCAGGGGTTGCCGGGCATACACGTCTCGGCGTCCTGCGATGTCTGTCGGGAGGTCCGGGAATTCGAGCGCACCAGCACCATAGCGCTCAATGCGGCCGCCATGCCGCTGGTCGCCCGCTACCTGGGCGAGATCACGCCGCGCGTGCAGGCGGTGTTGCCGAACGCCAAGATTCTTCTCATGCAATCCAGCGGCGGCTCCCTCACGGTGGCGGCGGCGCGGGATCTGCCCGTGCGCATGCTCACCTCCGGGCCTGCCGGAGGGGCCCTGGCCGTCCAACGTATCGGCCGCGCGACCGGCCAGATCAATCTGCTGGGTGTCGATATGGGCGGCACCAGCACCGATATCGCCCTGGTGCACAAGGGCGAGCTGCACATGACGACGGAAGGCAGCGTCGCCGAGCGGCCGGTCAAGCTGCCGATGATCGAGATCAACACGATCGGCGCCGGCGCCGGCAGCATCGCCTGGTTGGACGCCGCCAATGGGCTGCATGTCGGCCCGCACAGCGCCGGGGCCGACCCCGGCCCGGTCGCCTACAATCGCGGCGGCACGGAGCCGACGGTGACCGATGCCAATCTGGTGCTCGGACGGTTGCACCCAACGCGCTTCGCCGGCGGCCAGATGACGCTCGACGTCGAGTCGGCCCGCGCCGCCCTGGCACGCGCCGTCGGAGAGCCCCTGGC
>JAJFGI010000184.1 GCA_021776215.1 Kiloniellaceae bacterium
ATCTCCGTGAACCAGCGGCTGCCGGGGGAGCCGAGCAGGGCCGGCACGGCATAGGAGCCGGCGGCGAGCATGAAGGTCATGATACAGCCGGTGGCGATGCCCGGCTTGGCGTGCGGCACCACGATCCGCCAATGGATGCGCCACAGCGGCGCGCCCAGGTCCCGCGCCGCCTCGATCTGATTACGGTCGAGGGATTCCATGGCGTTATAGAGCGGGAATACCATGAACAGGATGTAGGCGTAGACCATGCCGATGATCACGCCGCTGTTGCCGGACAGATAGCGGATCGGCTCGTCGATGAAGCCCATCGCCATCAACGCCTGATTCAACGGCCCGTTGTAAGCGAGGATGATCCACCAGGCGAAGGTGCGCAGAATCTCGTTGATCCAGAAGGGGATGATCAGCAGCAGCACCAAAAGCGCCGCGCGCGGACCGGTGGCGACCTGTGCCAAGTGATAGGCGATGGGATAGCAGACCGCGAATGTCAACGCGGTCACCAAGGCGCTGGCCCAGATGGTCTTGATGAAGATGGCCCGGTGAATTTCGTTGCCGGCCAAGGTCGTATAGTTGGCCAGCGTCAACACGTCGTTGGGGCCGCCGCGCTCGGGCAGCGGCAGGTTGGGACGCAGCGAATAGTCGATCATGGTGATCTGCGGCAGGACCACCAGGACGACCACCCACAGGACGGTCAGCCCAACGATGATCGAGGTCAGCGCCCAGCCGTAACGCTGCAGCATAGCCGACATGGTCTAGGCTCCAAGCAGGACCGTGCGGGACGGTGTCGGCCGGGACCGGGGCAGGGTGCCCCGGTCCGCGAACCAACGAAACCCCAACCGCTTTAGGCGGCGAGGAACTTTTCCGCGTACTCGTTGCGCTTGGAAATGAACCAGGCGTCCTGGATCGGCCACGACCACAGTTTGCTCAACGCGTCGCCCGGATAGGCGGCGGCGAAGAACTTCTTGTTGAAGTCTTCCAGATGCGCATCGGCGCCCTTCACCGTCGAGTTGATCTTCGTCTCGTTGGCGTACATGGCGCCCACTTCCGGCGTGTAGTACCAGTTGATAAAGGCATTCGCCTCTTCGATGTTCTCGGCGCCGGAGAGCATGCCGAAACCTTCGATCCAGGCCAAAGCGCCTTCCTTCGGCGCGACGTAGCGAATCGGCAAGCCTTCGTTCCACAGGCGGGCGCCGGTGGAATCCCAGGTCTGGCCGATAACGACACCGTTGGTGCGGAAAGCACCCTGGGCTTCGTTCTCATTGCTCCAGAACTGGGCGATCGCCGGCTTTTGCTTGACGGCGAAGTCCAAAATGATGTCGTAGTTGGCGACCATCTTCTTCTCGTCGGCGAAGGCTTCCCGCATGGTGTGTGGCAACTTGCCGTCGTCCTGCAGATAGAGGCCCATGCCCACCAGGCCGGAATGGCCGCGGCAAGTGACCTTGCCCTTGTAGTCCGGGTTCCACATGTCGCCGTAGCTGGCGGTGCCGTACTTGAGCGGCGCCTTCTCCATGTCGTAGGTCAGGGCCTCGGTGCCCCAATCGGTCGGCGCCACATAGCGCTTGCCGTCGACCTTGCCGCCACCCTCGTCCGAGCCGCGCAGGTTACCGCCAATGACGTTGTCGAACTTGACCTTTGAGTCATCCAGCGGCTGAAGCAGGCCTTCCTGCACATACTGCGGGACCCGGTCGATGGTCGGCATGATCAGGTCGAAACCCTTACCTTGATTGGCCTTGACCGTGTTCATCTGCTCTTCGTTGCTGCCGAATTCGACACGGGTTCCCTTGATGCCGGTCTTCTTTTCGAAGTCGGCCATCATCGTGTCCGAGAAATAGCCGGACCAGGCGAAGACCTTGACCTCGCCGGACGAGGAGAGGGCCTTGCGGCTGACAATGAAGGGGCCGGCGGCGACGATGGCGCCGGTCGCGGCGGCGGTCTGCAACAACGTGCGGCGCGTAAAGGCGCGCGCGGCGCGTTGGGTTTTCTCACTTGATCGATCCATGATTTTCTTGCTCATCCCTGTTGCTCCAAACGAATGCCGTTCATCGTGCGGCAGGTTGTTGGTGAACTCTTACAGCCGTGCAGCATGATAGATGACAATTTTATGACAAGCTAGCCGGCGACACACGGAACACGTTCAAATATGAACGCACCGGCCCCCGATCTAAATTGCTGCACTGCAGCAATCGCACGTAACTGCAAATAACAGAATACCGTCATTTTCAGTTTCGACCATAGGAATTTTCGTACCTGAACGTTGCCCCGGCGGTGCCATCGTTACGAGCCAGGGCTAAGTTGGGGACTCATGATCAGGCCCCTCGTCATCCCGGACGTTAGGTGAGCCCGAAAATCTGCGATTTTCGGGTGGCGAGCCTTGCGATCCGGGATCCATGTCGCCGCTTATCCGACGCTCGGATATCATGGCGCAATGGATCCCGGATCACTGACTTTCCTTGCCAAATCAAGATTTGGAGGAAAGTCGTGTCCGGGTTGACCGGTCAGCACTTGATGCCACGAACTTCAGTTCCTGATGACTAGGCGGAGGTAATCGTCAGGCCATATTCTCGCGCCGCGTCCTCGAGCCATACCCAAAGGTACTCCGCGAAGCTGCGCAGCACATAGAGCTCGAAGGTCGGACCGCCCGACGCGCCATCGTCCGCGACCAGGTGCACAACGACGCCGGTCTTGGCCAGGACGCTTTGCGCGCAGCGGCCCGACGGAAACACCCGCGGATGCAGATCGAGCGGCGTGCCTTTGCACAGCAGGTCGCGGGCCCGCGGGCCGCTGACACGCACGCAGGTGCGGCTGTCGCTCACGTCGGTGACGGCGCCGCGCCGGCCCGCCACGGCCGCGCGCAATGTCGCCGCCATGGCCGGCCCGCTCTCGGGCTCCGGGCCGGGGGTGACGATCCACCACTCGTCGGGGCCAAGCCACAAGGCCAGCGCGGTGGCGGAAGCGGCGGTGGTGTTCGGTTCAACCGGCAGGGCGAAGCCGAGCGCCGCCTTGAGAGCCGCCATCGCCTCGCCGTCGTCGGGCCTGGCGCGCAGGTTGACGATGCCGCGGAAGGGCTGTTCGCTCATGGCCACGCCGGCCCCATTGCCAGCACCTTGGGCGCGGCCGTCGAGGCCCAGGTGGGCGAGGGGGCTTTGTCTTAGATATTGCTCAACCACGCAGCCGCTCTCCCTCCGGATCGAGGAACACCGGGTCGGTCATGGTGCAGGGCACGACCCGGCCATCGGCCAGCGGCGCGAAGATCTTCTCGCCCTTGCGGGCCAGGCCGCCCTTGACCAATGCCATGGCGATGGAGCGGCCCAGGTTGGGGCTGTCATAGCTGGACGTCACATAGCCAATCATCGGCATGGGCGGATTCGGCAGGGCACGATCCACCAGTTGCGCACCTTCGGGCAGGACCACCTGCGGATCGTCGGTGAGCAGGCCGACCAGTTGCTTGCGGTCGGGTTTCAGCATGTCGGGCCGGGCCAGGGAGCGGCGGCCGACGAAATCCTTATTCTTCGAGACGATCCAGTCCATGCCCAGGTCGATGGGCGTCACCGAGCCGTCGGTTTCCTGGCCGACGATGATGTAGCCCTTTTCGGCGCGCAGCACGTGCATGGTCTCGGTGCCGTAGGGGGTGATGTCGTACTTCTCGCCGGCGGTAAGGATCGCCTGCCAGACGGCCATGCCGTAGCTGGCCGGCACGTTGATCTCGTAGCTCATCTCGCCGGTGAAGGAGATGCGGAAGACCCGCGCCGGCACGCCGGCCACGGTACCCTCGGCAAAGGCCATGTGCGGCAATGCGTTAGGAGACAGCTCGATATCGTGGGTCATTTCGGACAACAGGCGGCGGGCGTTCGGTCCGGCAAGGGAGATGGTGGCGAACTGCTCTGTCACGCTGGTGAGGTGAACGTCCAGATCGGTCCATTCGGTCTGCACGAACTCTTCCATATGCTGCAACACCGCGGCGGCGTTGCCGGTGGTGGTGGTCATCAGGAAATGATGCTCGCCCAGGCGCGCGGTGACGCCGTCGTCCATGACCATGCCGTTTTCGCCGAGCATCAGGCCGTAACGGCATTTGCCGATCTCCAGCTTGCTCCAGGCGTTGGTATAGATCCGGTTCAGGAGGGTGGCCGCGTCCTTGCCCTGGATATCGATCTTGCCCAGGGTCGAAGCATCGACCACACCGAGCGAGGCGCGCACCGCCGCCACCTCGCGGGCAACCGCCTTGTGCAGGTCCTCGCCGGCCTTCGGA
Organism: Kiloniellaceae bacterium; assembly: GCA_021776215.1. Lineage (GTDB taxonomy): Bacteria > Pseudomonadota > Alphaproteobacteria > Kiloniellales > J153 > JAJFGI01. The sequence continues at coordinate 4,244 of JAJFGI010000184.1, forward strand.
TAATACCAGGGCCGCCGCCACTGACCGACATCCTCGAACAGGGCCCCGGCGCGTTCGTGCCAGGCGTGCATCGGGGTCTTGCGCACGGGATCGAGCAGATCGTCCACGTCGCGCCCGGCGACGGCGCCGAAAGTCACCGGCGTATAGGGCGGCCGGAAGGTGGTCACCCCCACCTCGACGATGGGCCGGCCCAGGGTGTCGGCGATGATGCCGATGGCATTCACGTTGCCGGTCTTGCCCTGATCGGTGCCCATGCCGGTGGTGGTGTAGCGCTTCACGTGCTCGATGGAGCGGTAGCCCTCGCGGATGGCCAGCTTCAGATCGGCGGCGGTGACGTCGGATTGCAGATCGACGAAATGCTTGCCGCCGCGTCCGAGCGGCGTCTCCGACGGGACCAGCCAGCTCCAGCGTGCCGGCAGGAACGTCTCGTCGCTTGCCGCCGGTGCCTTCTTGCGCCGGCTTTTGCCGGCGAGGCCGGCGGCCTTGGCAGCGGTCTCGCCGGCGGCGAACCCCTCGGCCAGGCAGGAGGCGAGACCAAAGGTGCCGGCGCCGGCGCCGGCCACATGGGTCGCCTGCGCCGCCTGGGTCGGTACGAA
>JAJFGI010000185.1 GCA_021776215.1 Kiloniellaceae bacterium
CGGCTTTCATGACGGCGACCATGACGTCGATCGCTCCGGCCTTTTCGAAAACCAGCGTCAGCGGGAACGACTCTCCCTCTTTGAGCGGGGCTTTCAGGCCCATAAGCATAATGTGGTAGCCGCCGGGTTCTAGCATAGCCAAGCCGCCCGCCGGTATCTCGATAGCGCCCGCCGGACGCATCTTCATGATGCCGTCTTCCATCAGGCTTTCGTGCAGTCCAGCTTCCTTGGCAATGTCGGTGCTGGCGGCGATGAGCCGGTCGGCCTGGCCTCCTTCATTTCGGATTGCCACATAGGCGGCGCCGGTTTTGGCCATGGCGGACGTGGCGCGCGCCCAAGGTGCGCTGATGGCTATGTCCCCGGCCTTGTAGTCGGCCGCCCAGGCAGCCCCAGGCCAATACGCGCCGACGGCGGCAAAAAGAGCGAGCGCAATCCAGTGTCTTCTCATGATCTGTTTCCTTTGGTCGGACTGGTCTGTGTCAGGGCGTAAAACGGCATCGCGCGCGCCGCGGCAGGCATCGTATGAGCGTCCTCGCTTGAGGCGCGACCATTCGGATGATCGGGGGTCGTCTCGAGCAAATCGAACCATCAGGAACGCAGAATCGCAATACTTTTTCGGAAACGGGCGGCGGCGAAGGCGAAGAAGAGGCCGCCGATGATCGTCACGAGGGCGAATTGCGGCCAAACGATTTCGATGCCGGCCCCGCGAAAGAGGATGGCTTGTGCAAAGCTCACGAAATGGGTCGACGGCACCGCCTGCATGATCGTCTGAAGTACCTGCGGCTGGCTTTCGACCGGCGTTTCACCTCCCGACAAAAGGTTCATCGGCAGAGCAACCATCATGAAGAGCAGGCCGAACTGTGGCATCGAACGGGCGATGGTCGCGAGGAAGATGCCCAGCGCAGTCGCGAAGAACAGATACAGCGCGGTGCCCAAGATAAAGAGCGACCTTGAACCGGCGACGGGCACCTGGAGCAGCGTCTCGACCACCAGCCACAGCGATAGGCTGACCGCGACAAGGATCACGAAGCCGTTGGCCCAGACCTTCGCCATCATGATTTCGAACGGCGTCAACGGCATGACCAAAAGGTGCTCGATCGTCCCGTGCTCGCGCTCCCGGATCAGCGCCGCCCCTGTCAATACGATGGAGAGCATGGTGACGTTGTTGATCATCTCCATGACGCTGGTGAACCAGGAGCTCGTCAGGTTCGGATTGAAGGCATAGCGCGCCTCGAGTTCCACCACAGGTTCGGAACGACCCCCCGGAGCGACGAAATCTCCGATCTCCTGGTTCAAGATACGGCTGATGTAGCCGTCGCCGATGCCGGCCTGCATCATGGCGGTGGCGTCGATATTGACTTGGATCGCGGGCTTGCGGCCGGCGAGAACATCGGCCTCGAAACCGCTCGGGATGACCACAGCGAAGGTGAACCGTCCCGAATCCATGGCCGGGTCGATCTCGTTGAAGGAGATCCGCGCCGGCTCGCTGAAATATGGCGGCAGGAATGCCTGGCCGATGCGCGCCGACAGCTGGGACCGATCTTCGTCGACGATGGCGATCGATCCATTGCGCAAGTCATGCGACATCCCCGTTGCCGCGGTGTAGATGGAAAACGAGAAGGCCCAGACGACCAAGGCAAGCAAGACCGCGTCGCGGCGGAGGCTGAATAGCTCTTTGACGCCCAACCGATAGATGTTTTCGAGACGTCTCATGGTCAGCGTTCCTGCTTGCGAAGGAACAAGACGCTCAGGATCGTCAAGACCGGAATGAACGCGGCGAGGGCCAGGAAGTCTGTCGCCAGGTCGGCCAGGTCCAGGGCCTTGGTGAAAGTGCCGATGCTGATCTTCATGAAATAGCTTGTCGGAAAGAGTCGCCCGATGACGGCTGCCCCGCCCTCCAAGGAGGAAACCGGCTGCATCATGCCCGAGAACAAGGTGGCCGGCACCATGGTTGCGATCGCCGTGCCAAAAAGCGCGGCGAGCTGGGTTTGCGTGAAGGAGGAGATCAGAAGGCCGAGCCCGGTTGTCGCCGAAACGTACAAAAGCGCGCCGAGGCTCAACGCCAGAAAACTTCCCTTCACCGGGACGCCAAACAGGAAGATCGCCAAGGCGACCAGCAAGAGGAAGTTCATCATGCCGATGGCGATGTAGGGAAGCTGCTTGCCGAGAAGAAACTCCAATCGGGTCACCGGCGTGACATACAGATTGGTGATCGATCCGAGTTCCTTTTCCCGCACAATGCCGAGGGCCATCAAGATCGACGGAATAAAGACCAGCATCAGCGCGATGTTTGTCGGAACCATGGCGAAGATGCTCTTGAAGTCCTGGTTGTAGCGGTAGCGCGATTCGATCTCGGCGGGCGAAAGCTCAGGCTCGGCGCCAGTGGCACGCCGAGAGAGCTCCGTCAGATAACCCAGATGAAGACCCTCCACATAACCGCGGATCGTCTCGGCGCGAAAGGGCATGGCGCCGTCGATCCAGGCCGCGATCTCTGGCGATCGGCCCCGCACCAGGTCCTTGCCGAATCCCGGCGGGATCTCGATCGCCAGCGTTATATCGCCACTTCTGAGACGCCGATCCATCTCGCTGTGATTCTGGATCGGCGGACGTTCCAGGAAATAGCGTGAACCGGCCAACCCCTCCAGATAGGTCCGGCTCTCCGGTGTCCGATCCCGATCAAGAACGGCATAAGCCAAATCTTCCACATCGAAAGTGATGCCATAGCCGAAGACGACCATGAGAATTGCCGACCCGAAAAAAGCGACGGCAAGGCGGATCGGGTCGCGCAAGAGTTCCTTGGTCTCGCGCAAGCTATAGGCCAGAAGCCGGCGTGAGCCGAAGCCCTGGGCCGGGCGCGTCCGCGTGGCGCCGGCTTCGACCGAGGTCTTGGATGGCGCCACCACCGGCAGGTCGCCGGTTGACTCGGACTGCGCCTCGCGTGTCGCCTCCTCCAGATATGCGATGAACGCCTCCTCCAGGGTGTCCGTGCCTCGCTTCCTGGTGAGCGCCGCGGGCGTGTCGCTGGCCAGGACCCGGCCGGCATGCATCAACGAGATTCGGTCGCAACGCGCCGCTTCGTTCATGAAATGGGTCGAGATGAAAATCGTCACACCCTGGTTTCGCGAGAGGTCGATCAGGAGCCGCCAGAACCCGTCTCGGGCAACTGGGTCGACCCCCGAGGTGGGCTCGTCCAGGATCAGCATTTCCGGCTCGTGAATGACCGCGACGGCGAGCGAAAGGCGCTGCCGAACCCCCAAAGGCAGCCTGTCCGTGAGCGCATCGGCATAGTCACCAAGACCGAAGCCCGCAATCAGGTCCCCGATCCGGCCGGGAATGTCGCCGCGCGGCAAGTGAAACAGCCGGGCATGCAGGTCGAGGTTCTGCCGAACCGTGAGCTCGGCATACAACGAGAAAGATTGCGACATGTACCCGACGCGCTTCCGCGTTTCGAGGTCATGCGAGTTGGTCCGCTCTCCGAAAAGCCAGGCTTCGCCCTCGGAAGCCGGCAGCAGACCGGTCAGCATCTTCATGGTCGTCGTCTTGCCGCAGCCGTTCGAGCCCAGGAAGCCAAAGATCTCGCCGCGCTCGATCCTGAAGCTGACGTGATCGACGGCGGTGAATTTGCCGAAGCGCCGTGTCAGCCCCTCGGCGACGATGGCGGGCTCGCCGTCGTGGATGCGGCGGGGCGGAATTTCCAACCTCCGGTGACCACGGCGTTGCTCGACGGGCAGCAGGCCAATGAAGGCGTCCTCCAACGTCGCGGCACCCGCCTGGGACTTGATCTCCGCGGGACTGCCGGTCGCGAGAACCGCGCCGCCGTTCATGGCAACCAGGAAGTCGAAGCGTTCCGCCTCATCCATATACGCGGTGGCGATGAGCACGCTCATGCCCGGGCGCTGGCCGCGAATCCGCTCGATCAGCTCCCAGAACTGGCGGCGCGACAGGGGATCGACGCCGGTAGTCGGTTCATCGAGGATGAGGAGATCCGGGTCGTGGATGAGCGCGCAGCAAAGCCCCAGCTTTTGCTTCATGCCGCCGGACAGCTTGCCCGCGCGCCTGTCGTGGAAAGGGTCGAGGCCGGTGCTCCGCAAAAGATCGGCGATTCGCCGCTGCCGTTCTTGCCGACCCTGGCCGAAGAGCCGCCCGAAGAACTCCAGATTCTCGAAGACGGTGAGGTCCATATAGAGATTCTTGCCAAGTCCCTGGGGCATGTAGGCAATGCGAGGTTGAACGGCACGCCGGTGCCGTCCGCCAGCCATGTCGCCACCGAGCGCTTCCACTCGGCCGGTTTGAATCTTGCGGGCGCCCGCTATGAGACCGAGGAGGGTCGATTTGCCGACACCGTCCGGGCCGATGAAACCCACCATGCAGCCAGGCGGAAGCTCGAGCGAGACGGTATCGAGGGCCACGGTCCTGCCGTAGCCATGACTCACGGCCTCCAGCCGGGCCGCGAATGCCGATTCGCCGGTCATTGCGGCGGCGTCGGGGGCAGCTTGACGGCGAGACGGTCCGGCCATTCGGCGTCGGCGCCGAGCAGCACGAAAGCCTCGCCCGGCAAGCCGGTCTTCACCTTTTCCACGTGGGCAAGCAGAAGCACCGGGTCGATTTTGACCTTGACGCGGAACATGAGCTTCTCACGCTCGCTGCGGGTCTCCACCTCTCTCGGCGTGAACTGCGCCTCGGCGGCGACAAACGAGACCGTCGCCGGAATCACATACTGCTGCACGGCGTCGAGTATGATCCGCGCCTCGGAGCCGACAAAGACACGTCCCACCTGTGCAGTCGGTAGAAAGATCGTCATGTAGACGTCGGTCAGGTCCAAAAGCGTGACGACCCGGCCACCGCTGGCGACCACCTCGCCCGGTTCGGCCAGACGATACTGAACCCGACCGCGACGCGGCGCCGTGAGAGACGAATCGTCGATTTGGGTTTGGATCCGCCTGACCTCCGCCGCCGCGGAATCCACGGCCCGCTGGGTGCTTACAAGGCGCGCGCGCGCGGCCTCGAGGGCTGCCTTGGCGGTATCCCGCTCGGTCTGCCGTTGATCGGCCAGCTGCTTCGACACGTGCCCTTTTTGGACCAGGAACAGAGCCCGATCGAGTTCCTGTTGGGCGAACTTCAACTCGCTCTCCCGTTGGGCGATCAACGCCCGCGCTTCCGCCACCGTCTCCTGCGCTTGAGCGACGTCCGCGCTCGCTTTTGCGAGGCTTGCTTCCAGCTCGGCCGTGTCCATGCGGGCCAGGATCTGGCCGGCTTCGACCATGTCACCTTCGCTCACCAGCACCTCGGCGACACGTCCAGCGTATTTGGCGGCCACATGAACTTCTTCGGCTTCGATCCGCCCGTTGCCGGAGGCGATATTGTCCGGCAGTTGGTTCTGTTGCTGCTGCCACCAATAGTACCCGGCGCCGGCACCGCCGGCAGCCAGAACGAGAACGACGATGACCGTTCGGAGAGTCTTCATTTCCCCCTCCCCGGCCCAACACGGTTGGACCGACGAGGATCGGGAATGCGCCTCGCCCGCCGGATCGGCGACGACGTCGATGGCGCTGTCGGGTGCCGAGATCCGCGTCGTGTTGGCATCGTTGGCCTCGCTATCGAGACATAAACCCATTCGCGCGAAGCCAGCCGCAATTCGAGCCCGCACCTCACCGTCATTCTCGCCGATTCCGTCGGCAAAGACGAGCGGATCGATCTCCCGAATACCGCGCGCGGGCGGCCGGCCCGCGAGCCATCTCCAACATCGACACCCTTTCGAGCCTTGAGCGGCTCAGGCCGCAAATCCATACCCTACGTCTGATGAACGTAGGTTCCTGGCGCCTCGCAAACCGGCGTGTAGCCCTCTCCCGGTGCACCCATGGTTGGCGTATCGACACGCTCCGCCGAGAGGCCGGCCAGCCAGGCCTGCCATTCCGGCCACCAGGACCCCTCTTCCCCGGGCGCTTGAGCGGCCCAGGCTTCCGGCGCCAGGTATCCGTCATCTTCGTGCATGGTCTGTATCTGATAGCTGCGCCGAGGATGGCCGGGTTCGCTGACGATGCCGGCGTTGTGGCCTCCCGAGGTCAGCACGAACGTCACGTCCGCATCGGTCAGCAGGCGGATCTTGTAAACCGACTGCCATGGCGCGACGTGGTCCGTCTGCGTGGCGACCGCGAAGATTGGAATATGGATGTCGCGCAACGCGACCGCCTTGCCGTCGACCGCGTACCGGCCCCGCGACAGTCGGTTTTCGAGGAATAGCGAGCGCAGGTATTCGGTGTGCATCCGATAGGGCATGCGGGTCAGATCGGCGTTCCAGGCCATCAGGTCGTTCATTCCCTGGCGCTCGCCCAGCATGTATTCGCGCACCAGCCGCGACCAGATCAGATCGTTGGACCGCAGGAGTTGGAAGGCGCCGGCCATCTGATAGCCGTCCAGGAATCCCTGGTCCC
>JAJFGI010000186.1 GCA_021776215.1 Kiloniellaceae bacterium
GATTGCCAAAGCTTCATGTAGTCCTGCCACAGGTTCATCGGCGCCTGGACAAGCTTTCCCGGGTCGGCCATCATGTGCGCCGTCATCTCGAGAAAGGCGCTGCCGATGTTCAGAGGATCCAGCGTCGTGCCGCCGCGCCCACTCTGCTGGCGTTCCAGAAAGTCAGAGACCAGCCGTTGACTACGCTCGGCGATCTTGGCCATCGCTTGCGACATCTCGACCGGGTCGGGCATCTTGGTGTCTGTGCCCTGTTGCTCAGCCATGACAGCTTCCTTATGCTCGGCCTAACCGGCGGTTGCAGCGCCGATCGCCGCGACTCGCGGTGGCCGTTCGGCGGTCCACCGCTCGGCGCGCAAGGTAATGGGGGGGCGCGGCGGATACAATAGCTTAGGCCGGTGGCGATTTGGCCCAAATTCCGGGAAGAATCCTGGGACGGAGGTCAATTTCCGGTGACCCAGCCAGATTCCCGCGGCGCGGCATGTGAAGGGTGCGAAACGACAATGAGTAAGATTGGATGGGCGGAAAGACAGCCCATGAACGCCGTCCGGGCTCTTGTTATGGCGCTGCCCCTGCTAATCGGTGCCTGCACATTGGTACCGGATTGGGCGGACCCGACCGATTTATTTGCCCCCGATGAGGCGCCGGAGACCGTGGCGCAGGGGCAAACCCAACCGGCGGGGTCCGATAGCTTCCCGAATCTGGCCAGTGTGCCGGATGCCGCTCCGAAAATCACCGCGCCGGACACCCGGGCGGACCTGCGTGAGACGTTGGCCGCCGACCGGGCGAACGCCGAGTACAGCGACCAAAAACTGACGGCGGACACGGGCAGCGCCGCGAGCACGGCGAAAATGCCGCCGGCGGCCGATAGCGCCTCGCCATCAGCGACCGCGGTGCCGGTTCCGAAAGCCTCGCCGATCGCGGCACAGGTTGTCGAGGGCGCAGCTGCGCAGGACGAAGCGACTGCGGCCAAAAGTACCTACCGTTTCAAGCAGTTCGACACCGAAGTCGCGGCCGTCCCCAAGGATACGCCGGCGGCGCGCAACAGCGAACTGGTCGCGGTGATCTATTTCGGTTACGGCTCGACCGTCCTGAACGAGAACGACCGGGAGATTCTGCGCGACGTGGCGGCCTTGCAGAAGCAGGCCGGCGGCACGGTCCGGATTGTCGGCCATGCCAGCGCCCGGACCGGGATCGTCGATTCCGTCCAACATCGCCTGGCCAACCTCGAAACGTCGCTGCAGCGGGCCAACGCCGTGGCGGCGCAGCTTGTTCGGCTCGGCGTGGCGCGGGGTCGGGTGGCGGCCGAAGCCAAGGCGGATTCGCAGCCGGTCTACCACGAGTTCATGCCGACCGGCGAAGCCGGCAACCGGCGGGCTGAAATCTTCCTGGAAAATTAACGCTCTCGCGGCTAGAACTGAGAAAATAGCCGAGCTGTCGCGGCAACGCCACGCTTATGGCAAGATTGCCGCCGGCCCGTACCCCTGACACGAGAAGGCCATGGAGCACGAGTTCCATCGAATCAAGCGGCTACCGCCCTATGTCTTCGCCGAGGTGAATGCCCTTAAGGCGCAGGCGCGGGCCGCGGGCGAAGACATCATCGACTTCGGCATGGGCAATCCGGATCAACCGCCGCCGCCGCACGTGGTCGAGAAGCTTGCCGAAGCGCTGATGGACCCGCGCATTCACCGCTATTCGACGTCGCGCGGAATCCCCGGCCTGCGCAAGGCGCATGCCGCCTATTACGCGCGCCGCTTCGGGGTGGAGATCGACCCGGAGAGCGAGACCATCGTCACTATCGGCTCGAAGGAAGGGCTGGCCAACCTGGCGCAGGCGATCACCAGCCCCGGCGATATCATTCTGGTGCCCAGCCCGAGCTATCCGATCCACGCCTTCGGTTTCATCATCGCCGGCGCCTCGATCCGCAGCTTGGCCTTAGGGCCCGGTCCGGATTTCATGGCCCAGCTGGAGCGCGCGGTGCGCCATTCGGTACCCAAGCCGCTGGCCCTGGTCCTCAATTATCCGGCGAATCCGACGGCGCAGGTCGTCGACCTCGATTTCTACGGTGCGGTCGTGGAATTTTGCCGGCGGCACGAGATCTACATCATCTCGGATCTGGCGTACGCCGAGGTCTATTTCGACGGCGCGCCGCCGCCGTCGATTCTGCAGGTCCCCGGCGCCCGCGATGTGGCGGTCGAATTCACCTCCATGAGCAAGACCTACTCCATGCCTGGCTGGCGGGTCGGTTTTTGCGCCGGCAACAAGAAATTGATCGCCGCCCTGGCGCGGGTGAAAAGTTACGTGGACTATGGAATCTTCACCCCCATGCAGGTGGCGGCCACCGCCGCCCTGAACGGGCCGCAGGATTGCGTGGACGAGATGCGGGCCCGCTACAAGGCGCGCCGCGACGTGCTCGTCAACGGTCTGGCCGCCGCCGGTTGGCCGGTGCCAAGCCCCGCTGCCACCATGTTCGTCTGGGCGCCTTTGCCCCCCGCGCACGCGGACAGCGGCTCTCTCGCGTTCTCCAAGCTGCTGCTCGACAAGGCGAAGGTCGCGGTCGCGCCGGGCATCGGCTTCGGCGAGCATGGCGAGGGCTTCGTCCGCCTCGGTCTGGTCGAGAACGAGCATCGCATTCGCCAGGCCGTCCGCAACGTGAAGGCGATGGTGCGGAGCGGCGCCGAGAATGGACGTGCCGAGAACGGGCGTACGGGCCGGAGGCGCAAGCTGGCCTCATGAGCGCTGCCCTGCGCATCGCCGTCGCCGGCCTCGGCACCGTCGGGTCGGGCACGCTGCAGCTCCTCCAGGAACATGGCGATCTGATCGCCGCCCGCTGCGGTCGGCCCATTCAGGTCTCGGCCGTGTCCGCCCGTGACCGGCGCAAGAACCGGCCCGTCGATCTTTCGGCCATGCGGTGGTTCGACGACCCCGTGGCCATGGCCGGCGACGCGGACATCGACGTGGTGATCGAATTGATCGGCGGCTCCGACGGAATCGCCAGGCAGGTGATCGAGCGGGCCATTGCCGCCGGCCATTCGGTGATCACCGCCAACAAGGCGCTGCTTGCCACCCATGGCACGGCGCTGGCCCGCGCCGCCGAGGCCGCGGGGGTGACCCTCGGCTACGAGGCGGCGGTGGCCGGCGGGATTCCAGTCATCAAGACCCTGCGCGAGGGGCTGGCCGCCAACAGCGTCTCGCGCATCTACGGCATCCTCAACGGCACCTGCAACTATATCCTCAGCACCATGCGCGACAGCGGCCGCGAGTTCGCCGACGTGCTGGCCGAGGCACAGACCCTGGGCTATGCCGAGGCCGATCCCGCCTTCGACGTGGATGGCGTCGACACCGCCCATAAGCTGGCCATCCTGACTGCTCTGGCGTTCGGCTGCGAGGTCAATCTGGCCGGCGTGCACGTGGAGGGCATTCGCGACGTGTCCGCCCTCGATATCACCTATGCGAACGAGCTCGGCTACCGGATCAAGCTGTTGGGCATCGCCTCGCGCAGTAACGGCGGCGTCGAACAGCGCGTGTACCCGTGTATGGTCCCCGCCGATACGCCCATCGCCAATGTGGAAGGGGTGTTCAACGCGGTCGTCGCCGAGGGCGATTTCGTCGGCACGATCCTGGCCGAGGGGCAGGGCGCCGGCGCCCGCCCGACCGCCTCGGCGGTGGTCGCCGATCTGATCGACATCGCCCGCGGTACCAGCTTGCCGACCTTCGCCGTCCCGGCCACGGATTTGGTGCGGCTGCCGTCGCTGCCCATCGAAGACCATGAAGGCTGCCATTATGTGCGCCTGATGGTTGTCGACCGGCCTGGTGTGATCGCCGACATCGCCGCCGCGCTGCGCGATGAGGAAATCTCGGTGGAAGCGCTGCTCCAACGCGGCCGCGCTCCGGGCGAGGCGGTGGCGGTGGTCATCACCACCCACGAGACCCGCGGCCTGGCCATGGACAATGCCTTGCGGCGGATCGAGCGCCTGGATACGGTCCTTGAGCCTCCACGGCGTATCCGCATCGAGCCGCTTTAACTTGGAAAGCACAGCCACGGCTGCTTTGGCGAGAGACTTGTGACCCGGGCCTGCGTGCGGCAAGGATGGGGGCGGACGGAATAATAAAGCAGGGGAGACAATGATGACCGACACCGGTGCCATGGACCGCAATCTCGCGCTCGAGTCGGCCCGCGTGACCGAAGCGGCGGCCCTGGCCGCCTCGCGCCTGATGGGTCGTGGCGACGAGCGCGCGGCCGATCAGGCGGCGGTGAATGCCATGCGCGAGGCCCTGAACGGCCTGTCGATCTCCGGCACGGTGGTCATCGGCGAGGGCGAGCGCGACGAGGCGCCCATGCTGTTCATCGGCGAAAAAGTCGGCTCCGGCGGGCCGGCCATCGATATCGCTCTGGATCCCCTGGAGGGCACCACTATCACCGCCAAGGGCGGCCACAACGCCTTGGCCGTCATCGCCATGGCCGAACAGGGCGGCTTCCTGAACGCGCCCGATACCTACATGGCGAAGATCGCCATCGGCGGCGGACTGCCGGACGACCTGGTGGACCTGGATGCCGAGCCGGGAGAGAACCTGAGCAATCTGGCCAACGCGAAGAAGATGGACGTGTCGGACCTGGTTGTCTGCATTCTCGACCGGCCGCGCCATAATGAGCTGATCGTCAAGGTCCGCGAGGCCGGGGCCCGGATCATGCTGATCGGCGACGGCGATGTCTCCGGGGTCATCGCCACCAGCCGAACGGGCAGCGGCGTCGACATCTACATGGGGGTCGGCGGGGCGCCGGAGGGTGTGCTTGCCGCCGCGGCGCTGCGCTGTATCGGCGGCCAATTTCAAGGACGGCTGGTCTTTCGCACCGACGACGAGCGTGGCCGCGCCCGGCGCATGGGCATCACCGATTTCGACCGCAAGTACACCTTGCACGAATTGGCCTCCGGCGATGTGATGTTCGCGGCGACGGGCGTGACCGACGGCAGCATGCTCAAAGGCGTACGCCGCTTCCATGGCGGCGCGACGACCCAGACCATGGTCATGCGCTCGAAATCCGGAACCGTGCGACTTATCGACGCGGACCACAACTTCCATCGCAAAACCTGGTACGACCCCCTCGGCGTCTAGGTGGGAGTCACCGGAGAGAACCCGCTCCCCATGCCCCTGACCGATGCCCGTCCATCGCCGCGCGCTTGTTTTCTTGGTGTTGAGCGGTCGGCTGCCGGGCGGCGCTGGGAAGAGCGGTTGGCCGATCCCCGGCAAGGCTTGGCCCTGGCGCAGCGCCTGGGCATTCCGGAAATCGTCGGGCGGGTCATGGCGGCGCGCGGCGTCGGCCTGGACGACGCCGCCGCGTATCTCGAGCCGACCCTTCGCGAGGCGCTGCCCGATCCCCTCTGCCTGAAGGACATGGACGCCGCCGTCGCGCGCCTGGCGCGCGCGGTGACCACCGGAGAGGCGATCGCCATCTTCGGCGACTATGACGTGGATGGGGCAACGTCGTCCGCCCTGCTGCAGCGCTTCTTGCGGGCCATCGGGGCGGAGCCGCGCGTGTATATTCCTGACCGTATCGCCGAAGGGTACGGTCCCAACGAGCGCGCCCTCCTGGAGCTGCATCGGCAGGGCGCCGCGGTGGTGGTGACCGTCGATTGCGGGATCGCCGCCTTCGCGCCCCTTGCCGCGGCGGCCGAAGCCGGGCTCGATGTGGTTGTTCTCGATCACCATACGGCGCAGCCGACGCTGCCGAGAGCGGCGGCCGTCGTCAACCCAAACCGGTTGGACGAGGTCGATCCACAAGACGACCGCCATGGCTTGCGCCGGTTGGCCGCGGTCGGGGTGACCTTCCTGCTGGTTGTGGCGCTGAACCGGGCCCTGCGCGAGGCCGGTTGGTACGGCGACGGCCGGCCGGAACCGGACGTGCGGCAGTGGCTCGATCTGGTGGCCCTGGGCACCGTCTGCGACGTGGTGCCGTTGACCGGCCTGAATCGGGCCCTGGTGGCGCAGGGCCTCAAGGTCATGGCGGCCCGCGGCAATGCCGGCCTGGTGGCGCTGGCGGCGGTGGCGGGCCTGGACGAGCGTCCGGATGCCTATCACGCCGGCTTCATCCTGGGGCCGCGGGTCAACGCCGGCGGCCGCGTCGGCGAGGCCCCGTTGGGGGCGCGGCTGCTGGCCACCGACGACCCGGACGAGGCGGTGGCCATTGCCGGCCGTCTGGATGCCTACAACAGCGAACGGCGGGTCATCGAGGCGCGGGTGCTGGAGGAGGCGATCGCCCGTGTCGAGGAGGGCGCCGCCGCGCCCGGCGGCCCGGTTTTCGTGGCGGCGGAAGGGTGGCACCCCGGCGTTGTCGGGATCATCGCCAGCCGTCTGCGCGAGCGCTATGCGGTGCCGGCGATGGTAGTCGCCCTCGATACGGGCACCGGCGAGGGCCGGGGCTCGGGCCGCTCGGTGCCCGGCGTCGATTTGGGTGCAGCGGTCATCGCCGCGCAGCAGCAGGGGCTGCTGGTCAATGGCGGCGGCCACCCCATGGCCGCCGGCCTGACCGTGCGGCCCGAGCGCTTGACCGACCTGCGGGATTTCCTCGACCAACGGCTACGGGCAGCTCTGGCGGCCGCCGGCTACCGGCCGTCCCTGGGCTTGGACGGGGCGCTGCAACCCGACGCCGCGACCGCCGACCTGGTGCGCCAACTCGATCGCTGCGGCCCCTTCGGTACCGGCAACGCGCAGCCGCGATTTGCCGTGCCGGCGGTGCGTGTGGTCCATGCCGATGTGGTCGGCGAGAACCACGTGCGTTGCGTTCTGGCCGGCAGCGGCGGCGGCCGTCTCAAGGGGATCGCGTTCCGCGCCCTGGAGAGCGAGGTGGGCAAG
>JAJFGI010000187.1 GCA_021776215.1 Kiloniellaceae bacterium
GATTTCGAACGGGAAACGGGTTTGCCCGACAGCGGGGCCCTGTCGGTCGCCCTCCTCGGCCATCTCCTGGAAGCGGCGGTGCGCGGGTTGCCGCGCGCCAATCTGGGACCGCAATCCCGGTTCAAGCCGACGACCGAAATCACCAGCGCCGCGGCCGGTCCCGTCCGTTAGGGCGCCGGCGGGACTGCCCGGACCACCTCCTGATCGATCGCACCGAAGATCGAGTGCCCGGCGGCGTCCAGCATCTCGATACGGACGCGGTCGCCAAATCGCAGAAATGGCGTTACCGGCGCCCCGCTCGCCAGGGTCTCGAGCATCCGCACTTCCGCCAGGCAGGAGGAGCCGGCCGACCGGTTAGCATTCGACACGGTGCCGGAGCCGATGATGGTCCCTGCCCCCAGGCGGCGCGTCTTGGCCGCATGGGCAATGAGCTGCGGGAAGTCGAAGGTCATATCGACACCCGCGTCCGGTTGACCGACCAGGCGGCCGTTCAAATGGCTGATCAAGGGCAGACAGACCTTGCCGCCGTCCCAGGCATCGCCTAGCTCATCCGGCGTCACGGCAACGGGCGCCAAGGCACTGGCCGGCTTGCTATGAAAGAACCCGAAGCCTTTCCCAAGCTCGGCGGGGATGAGGCCCCGCAAACTGACATCGTTGAGCAGGGTCACGAGCTTGATGTGGCCGCCCGCCTCCTCGGCCGAGGTTCCCATGGGCACGTCGTCGACGATGACGGCGACCTCGGCCTCGAAGTCGATGCCCCAGGCCTCGTCAGCCGCCTGTATGGCCTCGCGCGCGCCGAGGAAATGGTCGGAAAGGCCCTGGTACATCAGCGGGTCGGTCCAGAAACTGGCGGGCATCTCGGCGCCCCGGGCCTTGCGCACCAGCTCGACGTGCGTGACATAGGCGGACCCATCGGCGAACTGAAAGGCGCGCGGCAGCGGCGCCAGGCAGGTCGCCTGATCAAAGGGTTCGGCATCCTGCCGCTCACCGGCATCCAGCGAGCGGGCAACGCGACTGAGCGCCGGTGCCACGCGCTCCCACTTTTCCAGGGCCGCCTGCAAATACTCGGTGATCTCCGGCACCCTGACACAGCGGGTCAACGTCTTGTCAACCACCACAAGCGCGCCATCGCGGCCGCCATCGCGCAGGGACGCCAGCTTCATAAGCCAGCTCCGCAGTCACAAAACGTAGACACTTCTGCTAACATTTCTCTTGACGATGTTGGCAGTAGTGACTACACTGCTGAGCGTGAAACGCGAGCGCTTCCTGTCCCAGCTTCGTCGCTACTGCCGGAAGAATCGCCTGGCCCTGCGTCTCGACCAAGGTCGTGGCAAAGGATCTCACATCACGGTCGAGGTCGGCAGCCGACGCACCATCATAAAGTCGGGCGAGTTGCGGCCTGGTTACATTGCATTGCTTTTGAAACAGCTCGGCTTGCCGCCAGATGCGCTCTGAAGCAAAGGAGGTTCGATGCGCTTCATCTATCCCATTGACTTGACCGAAGTCGCCGATCCGCCGACCGAGCGGGGTTTCGCCGTCACCTTCCCCGACTTGCCCGAGGCGATCACCTGGGGCGACGATCGGGCCGAGGCCTTGATCAATGCCGTCGACTGTCTTGAAGAAGCACTCGCGGCGCGCATTAAATCGCGCCAGGAGCTGCCGCAGCCAAGCCCGGCGGGCGGGCGGCGCGGCATCGCCCCCGGCAGCCTGATCGGCGCCAAGGCGGCGCTTTACCTGGCAATGAAGGAGGCTGGCGTGCGTCCCGCCGAGTTGGCCCGTCGCATGGGTAGCGATCGCGGCGCCGTCAACCGCCTGCTCGACCCGGCCCACGCCAGCAAGCCGGCGCAATTCGACGCGGCTTTCGCTGCACTCGGCAAGCGTTTGGTTGTCTCGGTGGAAAGCGCCGCCTGACACCTTGCCTCCTCCCCTGTTCGCTGGGCGCATCACTCTGCCGCCTTGGCGCCGGCCGGGCCGCGCCAAGAGTTGACGTAGCCGGTGTCCTCGACGTCCTCGGGCAGATCGGCGCTGATCTGGAGCGCATCGCGCGTGTCGATCATTACCGCGTACTCGTCGGTGCCGGCCCGGCGCGGCGCGAGCATACCGGCGAGCGCTTTCGGATGCGGCCCGTGGGTGAAGCCGCTGGGATGGTAGGTAACCATCCCTTCGCCGATGCCATCGCGGCTGAAAAAGTCGCCGCGGTGGTAGAAAATCACCTCGTCGTAGTCGTCGTTGTTGTGGAAGAACGGCACCTTCAAGGCGCCCTCGTCGCTCTCGAACGGGCGTGGCACGAAGGTGCAGACGACGAAGCGCTCGGCGGCGAATGTCGTATGGGCGCTGGGCGGCAGATGGTAGCGGTGGCTCATCAGCGGCCGGATATCGCGCACGTTGAGACGCAGCGGCGCCAAGTCGCCGTGCCAGCCCACCGCAACCAGCGGATTGAACGGATAGGTCACGGTGGAAATCGCGTTGTGCCGCTTGATGCGGACCCGCCAGACCTCCTCCGCCCCAGCGGGCGTCTGCTGCGCGCGAAAGGCGTCGTCGATGGCCGGTGTGTCCAGGACCGCCGGATCGAAGACCGCGTGCGGCCCGACCAGGCCCTTTTCGGGCAGGCCATAACTGTCGCCCGTGGCCTCGATCAACAACACCTCGGCGGCAGCGGCGAAATCGGTCCGCCACATGGTGCCGCGCGGCAAGACCACGTAGTCGCCCTCGCTCAGGGCGAGATGGCCGTAGTCGCAGAACAAGTCGCCCTGACCGCGATGCACGAACAGCAGGTCATCGCCATCGGCGTTGCGGGCAAGAGTGTCCATGCGCCCCTCGGTGCGCCAAAAGCGATAGCGCACATGGGCATTGCTCAGCACCTCGGTCGCCGCCCAGGGGTCGGCGGGCGCAGCGGACAGACGGTTCAGGTCGAAGGCATGCGGGCGCAGCGGCCCCTCCCAGTCGGTCCATTGGGTGGGCGGGTGCGTGTGGTACATCTGCGTCGCCGGACCATAGAACCCTTCGCGGCCCAGTTCCCGCTCGTAGGTACCTGGCGGCAAGTCGGCGTGCGCCTGGCGCGAGGCCGTGCCTTCGACGCGGGGAAATGAGAACCTGTGTTTCATACGCGTTGCTCCCTCGCCGCCCGGCGCCGGAGGCCGGGCCTAGTCAGGCGATTTCGATCAGGTCGTCCTCGGGCAATGTCACGCCCGGCGGTACGTCGGCAAGGCGCTTGAGCGCCTCGTAGTAGAGCGTGAAATCGGGCCCGGTGGCGGCAAATAGCTGATCGAAGCTATCGATGACAAAATAGCCGTCCTGCAGATCGTCGATCCGGTATTCGGTCCGCATCACCCGCAGCAAATCGAAGGCGATCCGCTTCGGCTTCGGGCTTTCCAGGCAATAGACGCTTTCCGTCCGCGAGGAAACGATGCCCGACCCGTAAATGCGCAGGCCCGCGGCCGTCCGTATCAGGCCGAACTCGACCGTATACCAATAGAGCCGCGCCAGCTTGGGCAGCGCCCCCAGGCGCAACGCCTTCAGCCCGCCCCGGCCGTAGGCCGCCATATAGTCGGCGAAGACCGGGTTCATCAGCACCGGCACGTGGCCGAAGACATCGTGAAACACGTCCGGCTCTTGCAGGTAATCCATCTGCTCCGGCCGGCGGATCCAGTTGGTCGCCGGGAACCGCCGCGCGGCCAGGTGACGGAAAAACACATCGTCGGGCACCAGGCCCGGCACCGCGACGATGCGCCAGCCGGTGGTCCGCTCGAGAATATCGGAGAGACGCTCGAAGTCAGGAATGCCATCGGCCGCGACACCCAAGGCGGCCAAGCCATCCAGGTATTCCCGGCAGGCGCGGCCCGGCAGCAACGCCGATTGCCGCTCGAACAAGGCGCGCCAGACCGCATGGTCCTGGTCGGTGTAATCGTCCAAGGCCTGGGCAATAACGTGGTCGTCAGCGAGAGGTTGCGACGTGAGACTCATGGAT
>JAJFGI010000188.1 GCA_021776215.1 Kiloniellaceae bacterium
TTGCGCGTTGGCGTCAAGTCGCGCGGCTGCTCCGGCATGAGCTATTTCGTCGAGTATGCCGAGGAGCAGCGCAAGTTCGAGGACGTGGTGGAAAGCAAGGGGGTCAAGATCTTCATCGACCCGACGGCGACCATGTTCCTGATCGGCTCGGAGATGGACTACGTTGAGGACAAGTTCCAGACCGGTTTCGTCTTCACGAATCCGAATGAGAAGGGCCGCTGTGGCTGCGGCGAGAGTTTCCACGTCTGATCCGGCCCGCGGGCTTGATCCCGCGTCCCGCTCCCGGACACCCGACGACCCATCGCGCCGCTTACGACGATCGGCGGCGCCGCACGTCCCATTTGAATTGTTCGAAACGCTGCGCTGGAGCGCCGCCGACGGCTTCTACCTTCTTGAGCTCCATCTTGCGCGCCTGGCCGCGTCCGCGGCCCACCTTGGCTTTCAATGCGATTTGGATGCCGCTCGGCACACGCTGGCCGCCGGCACCGAGACCTTGGGTGACGGCACCTTTCGGGTGTGCCTGTGGCTGAACCCGGCGGGGCACCTGCGCTTCGCCGCGACATCCACCGACCCGCCGTCCGCGGAGGCCCTTTACCGCTTCGCCCTTGCCGGGCAGCGGGTCGATTCCGGCGACGACATCCTCTATCACAAGACCACGCGGCGGGAGGGCTACGAGGGCGAGCTGGCGCGCCTGGCCGCGGCCACGGGATGCGACGAGGTGATCTTCTGCAACGAGCGCGGCGAACTGACCGAGGGAAGCCGGACCAACATCTTCCTTGAACGGGCCGGACGCCTGCTGACGCCGCCGGTCGCGTGCGGCCTGTTGAATGGCACCCTGCGCCAAGCCTTGTTCAATGATCCCGAGGTGGCCATCGAGGAGCGGGTTCTGTTCTCCGGCGACCTCGCAGCCGCCGATCGTATCTTCCTGGGCAACTCGGTCCGGGGTCTGGTCCGGGCGCTGCCGGTCGCCGAACCGGCCCCGCAACACATGGCAAAAGGATAGCCCACTTGAGCGACTACGTGATTGCCCCTTGGGCGCTTCCGTCCCTGCCGGTGGTGGGCGACCGCCGCCGCTTTCCCGTGCGCCGCATCTTTTGCGTCGGCCGCAACTACGCCGCGCACACCCGGGAAATGGGCGGCGACCCGACCCGCGAACCGCCGTTCTTTTTCATGAAACCCGGCGAGGCCATCGTCGCCGACGGCGGCGAGGTTCCCTTCCCGCTCGCCACCAAGGACCTGCATCACGAGGTCGAGCTGGTTGTCGCCTTGCGCACCGGCGGCAGCAATATCCCCCCGGCCGCCGCCGAATCGCATATCTTCGGCTATGCCGTCGGCATCGATTTGACCCGCCGCGATATCCAAGCCATCGCCAAGCAACGGGCCTGGCCGTGGGACGCCGCCAAGGGCTTCGACCACAGCGCGCCCTGCGGCGCCGTGCAGCCGGTGGCCGAGATCGGGCATCCCAAGCGCGGCACCATCACCCTCGACGTCGACGGTGCCCGCCGGCAGGAGGGCGACCTGGCGCAAATGATCTGGTCGGTGCCCGAGATCATCGGTCACCTGTCCCGGTTGTTCACGTTACAGCCGGGAGATCTGGTATTCACCGGCACCCCGGCCGGTGTCGGACCGGTCGTCGCCGGCAACCGCCTGACCGCCGAGGCCGCCGGCCTGCCCCCCTTGACCGTGACGGTCTCCGCGACGGCATAGGGCGGCTTGGTCGGTCGGCGATCAACAGATCCCGCAGAATATCTTCCGAAGTCCGATGACAATTTGAAGTGTGACGCCGATGGCCAAGATCGACAGGAGCAGCAGATTGGAAAAGCTGGCCTGGAGATACTTGGTGCGCGCCTTGGCGATTAGGTCGTGGACTCATTATTTGGTCCGTCGTCATCCCGGACGTTAGGTGAGCCCGAAAATCAGCGATTTTCGGGTAGCGAGCCTTGCGATCCGGGATCCATCTCTCCGCCGCCTCGCTGCCGGACCATGGATCGCGAGGCAACAGTCGAGAGAAAACCTCCTCGTTTTACCATTTCATTTGACTGTAATTAGTTCAACGATCCCAGCCTTCAACTTATTATTATCGACTATCTTCAATATAAAATTCTAATAATAATCAACTCTACTTTGTTTTATTAATTAATTTAGTTTTAACCGTTCGTTGCTAACTTGCCAGTGTCGCAATGGGCGACGTATCTGTTTGTCACAGCATCGAAATCCGCCGACCGGCATAGCGCGGAAACCGTTGCTACGGTGCATGGCTTCGGCGCGGCGCGAACCGGCGGTGCGGACACGCGTCGGTGCGGACGGTCCGCCGAAACTAGGGCAGAGATTGGGAGCGAGAGACACATGCGTATAGTGGCCTTTGCTTCGCAAAAAGGCGGCTCCGGCAAGACCACCCTGGCCGGCCACGTTGCCGTCCAGGCGGAGCGGGCCGGCGCCGGTCCGGTGGCGATCATCGACACGGACCCGCAGGGAAGCCTGTCGGACTGGTGGAATGCTCGCCAGTCGGAAACCCCGGTGTTCGCGCAGACCTTCATTTCCCGCCTCGGCGAGGATCTGCAGAAGATGCGCGACCTGGGTGTCGAGCTGGTCGTCTTCGACACGCCGCCGGCGATCACCGCGACCATCGAGCAGGTCATCCGCGTTTGCGACCTGGTCGTCATTCCGACGCGCCCGAGCCCGCACGATCTGCGCGCCGCCGGGGCGACCGTCGATCTGGTCGAGAATTTGGGCAAGCCCCTGGTCTTCGTCGTCAATGGCGCGACGCCGCGGGCGCGGATCACCGCCGAAGCCGCCATCGCCCTGTCCCAGCACGGGACGGTCGCCCCGGTAACGGTCCACCATCGCACCGAATTCGCCGCCAGCATGATTGATGGGCGGACGGTGATGGAACTGGCGTGCAATCCCCGCTCCGCCGAGGAAATCACGCAACTCTGGGATTATTTGGCGGACCGCCTGGCGCGCTACACCCGTCCGGCCCCGGCTGAAACCGCCGCCGGCCTTGCCGCGGCCCGGCCAGGAGCCGCCGCCTACGCGGGCCCGCGCAGCGAATCCGCCTAGCCGCCCATGAAGCCCGCGAACCTCACGAGTACCTTGCTCACGCGCAAGGGACAGGCTTCACCGACCCTGGTGGGGCCGTCCCGCGCGGCGGTGCCGTTGCCGCCATCGCCGTCGCTGGCGACCCTGCCCCTGCTGCGGGTCAAGGACGTGCCGCCAAGGCAACCTGCCGAGCCTCCTGCGAACGTCGAGGCCAATCGGTTTGCCGGCGCAGCCCATGCCGCCGTGGATCGCCGCAACCGCAAGTCGCTGCGCGTCGATACGGGGCGGCATTTTGGTTTTCGCCTGGAGGCGTCGCGCACCGGGCGATCCATGCAAAGCCTGCTCATTCAAGCGCTCGACGAGTTCCTGGAGCGCGACGGGCCGGGAACCAGCGGGCCGGACATGGCCCCCGGCCGGCGCAACGGCGGTGGCGATCTCGGCAGTCGGCGCGAGCCATCGCAGACGAGCGGCGCGGAGGCGGGCAATGGACCCACGCGAGCCCAGTAACGGTCTGGAGGACGACCTCACGGCCAGCCCGCCGCCCGTGGCGCGCGAGCCGGGACTCGCCCCGGCCGGATCGCTCATGGCGATCCAGATTCGGCGCCGCACAGCCCCCCGGGCCGCTCCCCCGGACCCCGCGTCCCCCCCGGTTCGTCCGGCGGCCCAGCCGGAACCTCGGCCGGCGCCGGCCGTGGCCACCGCGCCATCGCCACCGCCCGGACGCGCGGCCCTGCCGGACTCCATTTTGCCGCCGGAGGTCCCGGCGCCGACAGTGGCAGCGCCGGCATCGGCCCACTCAGCCAGCGACCCCGGCCGCCGTATGCAGAGCGCCGCGCCGGCGCCTCCCGACCCTGCCGCCCCGCCCCCTGCCGCCCCGCCCTCTGCCGCCCCGCCGCCCGCCGCCCCGCGTGCCGCCGCCCCGCGTGCCGCCGACTCCCCAGGGACATCGGCCAAGGCCTCGGCCGCTCCCGCCGCCCGGACACCGCTTAACGCGCCGGGTATCGCCCGCTATGCCCGAAGCGGTAGCGACGGCCAAAACCACGGTCGGAACCAGCAGACCAAGCCACAGCTGGACATACCGGCGACAAAACCGGCGGCCCCGAGGCCAAGTCCAGCACCCCCGCCGGAAACGGCCGCGCCAACTCCCCGGGTCAGCCGACCGGAGGGCATAGTCTCCTATTGGCTGCGCTTGCGCGGCAGTCGCCGATTTCCGTCCAAGGCCGATCTCGATCAAGACCGTATCGTCGCCGACTGGCCCAACAGCATCCTGATGCGCTGCCGCATTGGCTCCAAGGCGCTTGAGCCTGAAAAGGTCTTTGCCGGCCCGGACAAGGCGTCTCCCACCGCATCCGCCGGGACGTCCCAGGCGGCCATGGACCTGTCGCCGATGATGCTGCAATGGCTTTTGACCCTGGCCGGGGACGCCGCCCGGGACCGCCGGCCCATGCAGGACACCGAGGAGTTTCCCTCGCGCAACCAGAGCATCCGCTATGGCGCCTTTGCGCTGCCGTTCAGCGACGATCAGAGCCAGATCGACCACGTTCTGTGCCACGTCTACCGGACCGGCTAGGAAACCGCCCGGCACCGCCGACAAGTTAACGAATTCTCATCAAAAACCAGCTTTTATGTCTCTCAGGTTCAAAGGGCAGGAAGTCATGAAACGGACGCACGCTCGAAAGCGGCCGCAGAAAGTAGCTGTAGCGCTGGGCGCGGTGCTCGTGACCGCCGGCTGCGCCGGTGCGGCCACACAGGATGCCGCCGCACCGGCCGAGCAGTCCAGCCGCTACGACGGCGGTGTCGAGCAACTGCTGGTCTATTGCGGCAAGCTGCGCGACAGCGGCGAGCTGGTGACGGCTGCCGGGATCTGCGAACGCGCGCACACTCTGGCGCCGGCCGATCCGCGGCCGCTCATGATGCTGGGCGAAATATTCGCCCAGATGGAACAGTTGCCGCAGGCCGCGTCCGCCTATCTGACCGTGCTCGAACAGGCACCGCACAATGTCGAGGCGCGGTATCTCCTGGGCAAGACCTACATCGCCCTGGGCCGCCACGATCTGGCGCTGCAGGAGTTGAAATTCGCGCTGACGCAGAGCCCCGGGGACGCGCGCATCTACAATGCCCTGGGGATCGCCAACGGCATGCTCGGCGATCCGGCCGCCGCCCGGCAGGCCTTCGAGAGCGGCTTGCAGGTGGCGCCCAACGACGTGCCACTGCGCAACAATCTCGGCCTGGCCCTGGTCCTTGGCGGGCAACACGCAGAAGGCATCACGGTGCTGCAAGCCGTCGCCGTCGACCCGGCCGCGACCGCCACCACCATCCGCAACCTGCGGCTCGCGGAAGGCATCGCCCAGTCCGCGAGCAACAAGCAAGCAGCGGCAGCCGCCGGCAGCGAGACTGCGGCACGACCGGGCACCGCCCAGATGGCCAGCGCCGCGACCATTCCGGCCGAATTCGGCAGTGAACCCGCGCCGGTCTTTTCCGCCCCGCAAGCGGACATGCCGGCCACGCTGCCGCCGCCCGCGGCCGCCGCGTCGATCCCGAGAGAGCCCGTCATGCTGACGGAGGCCCTGTCGCCCCTGAGCGACGGCATCCAGTTGGCTGACAGCGGGATGCCGGTGTACTTGGACAACGACCCGGGCGCCGAAGACCCCGAGGCGTCCATGGCGGACATCGACACGGACGGCGACGTTGAGACAGAAGATGCCGACGCGCCGGCCAGCGACGATGACACCGCGGCCGCGCAATCCGAGAACGCCGACTCCGACACGACGGAGGTCGCCGAGGACGGCGGCGGCCAGCCGGACGACGGCTCGGAAGAGCTTGACCTGGCATCGATGCCACGGCCGATTCTTGCGCCCGACCACGAACTGTCGCCGGGCGAGGAATCGATGCCAACGGCCGAGTTGCAGAGGTTCATCACCGCCGACGCCAAACCGGCCGAGCGGTCCCTGGCGGCGCCGGGGGCGACCCAGACGGCGGCCCTCGGCGGCGAGAACACCTACTCGGTCCAGTTCGCGGCCTACCGGAGCCCGGACCGGGCGCAGGATGGTTGGCGACAGATTCGCGCCAGCGCGCTGGACTTGCTCAAGGACATCGATCCGGTGATTCGACGCACCGATCTGGGGCCGGAAAAGGGCGTCTATTTCCGGCTCCGCACCAAGCCGTCGTCGAAGGAGGCCGCGAACCGGCTCTGCACCGCCCTGCAGGCGCGTGGCCTGGGTTGCCTGACAATCAAGGAAGATCCCATCACCAGCGAGGGAACCGTCACCCCGACCGGGGTGAAATCGTAACCGCGTGGCCCGTTCACCAATGCTCCCGGTGCGCGCCCGCGACTGACCCGAAAGCTCAATGCCATGCCCGCACCCGCCCCCACGACCGCTGCAAAAGACACCGGCACCGACGCGTCCCAGACCGCCACCTCTTGGTACAGTGCCTTTACGCCAATATCCGCCGACGCCACGAATCGGCCGGCCGTTGATCCCGCCGACCCTGACCCGCTGGACACCCTGACGCTTTCCGACATTCCCGGGCCGCACGCGCGCACCGGCACCGACGGCGCCACGTTGCCCGCGCTCCTGCACCTGCAGCATACCGAGCTGGAACGGCTGGTCCGCGACAACGGGCGACTGATGGACCGAATTGAAACGTTGCTGCAGATCCAAGGTCGCGAACAAGTGCTTCGCCAGCAGTTGCAGAACCAGGTCGACCGTATCGACGAACGGATCAAGCTGACCCCGCCAGCGGAGAAACTGGAGGCGGAGACACTGGAGGCCGTGCGCCGGGAAGCCCGCGCCGGCGTGACCGAGGAAATCAAGCCGGTGCTCATGGCCATCCTCGATGCCCTGGAGCATTTCGCCGGCAAGCCCGGCGGCAAGGCGGCATCGGCGGAGCATAGCGCCCCCGGCGATCCGTTCCTGGGCGAGGACTACGGCAAGCTGCCGGCGATCCTCACGCGGCCCCTCGACGAGCTGATGGGCGACGGCGACGACCCTGAGCGGTCCAACACGGGGGCATCCCGGCGCCGGCCACGCAAGACCTTGTTCCAGAACCGAAAACGCGCGCGCCCGGCGCTTCCCGCCGAGCGTGAGAGCGTCGCCGGCACCGGCCCTTTCACCTGGACCACCGTCCTCTCATCCTAGGATCCGACGCCGGATAGCGGCGCCGATACCCCCGCTCTCCGACCCCCTGCCCCCA
>JAJFGI010000189.1 GCA_021776215.1 Kiloniellaceae bacterium
ACGCCCGAGCTGGTCGAGAGCATCCTGAGCGAGGCTGGCAAGCTGGCCTCCGAGGTGTGGGCGCCGCTGAATCAATCCGGCGACCAGGAAGGATCGTCCCTCGAGAACGGCGTGGTGCGCACCCCTAACGGGTTCCCGGACGCCTATGCCCGCTATGTGGAGGGCGGCTGGGGCTCCCTGCCGTTCGATCCGGAATACGGCGGACAAGGCTTGCCCTGGGCGATCGCGGCGGCGACCCAGGAGATGTGGAACGGCGCCAATTTGAGCCTGGCGCTCTCGCCACTGCTCACCCAAGGCGCGGTCGAGCTGCTATCGGCGCACGGATCGGAGGCGCAGAAGGCGCTGTATCTGGCGAAGATGATCTCCGGCGAATGGACCGGCACCATGAACCTGACCGAGCCGCAAGCCGGCTCGGACGTGGGCGCCCTGAAGACCCGGGCCGAACCGGAGGGTGATCACTACCTGATTACCGGGCAGAAGATTTATATCACATGGGGCGAGCACGACTGCGCCGAGAACATCGTGCATATGGTCCTGGCGCGCACACCCGGCGCCCCGTCCGGGACCAAAGGCATCAGCCTGTTCATCGTGCCGAAGTTTCTGGTCAAGGCGGACGGCAGCCTGGGCAAGCGCAACGATCTGCGCTGCGTCTCGCTGGAGGGCAAGTTGGGCATCCATGCCTCGCCCACGTGCGTGATGGCCTATGGCGACTCCGGCGGTGCGAAGGGCTGGCTGATCGGCGAGGAAAACCACGGCATGGCCCATATGTTCACGATGATGAACAACGCCCGCTTGTCGGTTGGCATCCAGGGCCTGGCGGTGGCCGAGCGCGCCTATCAGGCGGCGCTGGCCTTCGCCAGGGAACGGGTGCAAAGCCGTCCCATCGACGGGTCGGACCGTGGACCGGTGCCGATCATCCGCCACCCCGACGTGCGCCGCATGCTCATGACCATGAAGGCGACGACCGAGGCCATGCGCGCCCTGGCCTATACGACGGTGGCGGCGCTGGACAAAGCCAAGCGGCACCCCGACGCGGACATCCGGGCACGCAACCAGGCGCGGGTGGATCTGCTGACCCCCGTGGTCAAGGGCTGGCTGACCGATTGCGGCTGCGAGCTCGCCTCGATCGGCGTGCAGGTCCATGGCGGCATGGGCTATGTCGAGGAAACCGGCGCGGCGCAGTTCTATCGCGACGTGCGCATCACCCCGATCTACGAGGGCACCAACGGCATCCAGGGCCTCGATCTGCTGACCCGAAAGTTGCTGCGCGACGACGGCGCGGCGATGACCGCGCTGCAGACCGAAATGGGGGTGACGCTGGGCGCGCTGGAGTCCCTGCCGGGAACCGAGATGGCGCCGATTCGCGCGGCCCTGGCCGACGGCGTGGACCAGTTATCGACCGCCTCCGACTGGCTGCTGGAGTTGGGCGATACGGATCTGCCGCGCGCCGCCGCCGGCGCCAGCCCCTACCTCCGCCTGCTTGGCACGGTGACCGGCGGCTGGCTGCTGGCGCGAAGCGCCGCCGTGGCGCAGAGATACTTGGCGGAAGGGGGCGACCGCGCCAAAGCGCAACCGGGCTTCCTGACGGCGAAAATTCAGACCGCCCGCTTCTACGCGGACAACATCCTCCCGCGCGCCGCCGCCGAAGCCGCGGCCGTCAACCGAGGGGGCGAAAGTACGTTGGCGCTTGATGAGGACCTTTTTTAGGCCGCATCGGGGCCACGCAGGGGAAAGCCGCTGTTATGAGTACCGCACGCGCCATACTGGCCATCGACCAGGGGACGACCAGCAGCCGCGCCATGATCTTCGATCGGCGCGGCCAGCCGACGGCGACGGCGCAGCACGAGTTGCCACAGCATTTCCCGCAGTCCGGCTGGGTGGAACACGATCCGGAGGATATCTGGCGCGATACCGTCCGTGTCACCAAACAGGCCCTCGCCGACGGCGGCCTGACGGCCCGGGATGTCGCCGCCGTCGGCATCACCAACCAGCGGGAGACCACTGTCCTGTGGGACCGCGCGACCGGCGTGGCCATTCACAACGCCATCGTCTGGCAGGACCGGCGGACGGCGCCGCTGTGCGACCGCCTGCGCCGGGACGGGCACGAGCCGATGGTCAAGGACCGGACCGGCCTGCTGCTCGACTCCTACTTCTCGGCGACCAAGATTTCCTGGTTGCTGGAGAATGTGCCCGGCGCCCGGGCGAAGGCTGAGCGCGGCGAACTGGCTTTCGGCACCATCGACTGCTTTCTCCTCTGGCGCCTGACCGAGGGCACGGTGCACGCCACCGACGCAACCAATGCCGCGCGCACCATGCTCTACGATATCAAGCGGCAGGCGTGGGACGCGGAGCTACTGAAGCTGTTCGGGGTGCCGGACTCGGTCCTGCCCGAGGTGCGCGACAACGACGCCGAGTTCGGCGCCACCCCGGCGGAGATGTTCGGCGCCCCCATCCCCATTCTCGGCATGGCCGGCGACCAGCAGGCGGCAACCGTGGGCCAAGCCTGCTTCGAGCCGGGCATGGTGAAGTCCACCTACGGGACCGGCTGCTTCGCCTTGCTGAATACCGGCGACCAGCCAGTCGATTCGCAGAACCGGCTGCTAACCACCATCGCCTACCGGCTGTCCGGGGCCACCACCTATGCCCTGGAGGGCAGCATCTTCATCGCCGGCGCCGCCGTGCAATGGCTGCGTGACGGGCTGAAGATCATCGCCTCGGCGGGCGAGACGGAGGCCTTGGCCAAGACCGCCGACCCGGCCCAGGCGGTCTACCTGGTGCCCGCCTTCACCGGCCTCGGCGCGCCCTATTGGGACGGACACGCACGCGGCGCGATCTTCGGCCTGACCCGCGCGACCGGACCGGCGGAAATCGCCCGCGCGGCGCTGGAGGCCGTCTGTTACCAGACCCGCGATCTGCTCGAGGCCATGCGCGCCGATGGCGCCGCCGAGCTGGAGGCGCTGAGAGTCGACGGCGGCATGGTGGCCAACGATTGGATGCTGCAGATGCTGGCCGATACGCTCGGCGTCGCCGTGGAGCGCCCCAAGGTGAGCGAGACGACGGCCCTCGGCGCCGCGTGCCTGGCAGGCCTGCGCAGCGGATTCTTCGGCGGCTTGGAGGAGATTTCCGATATGTGGCAAAGCGCCGGCCGCTTTGAGCCGCGCATGTCCGCGGAGGAGCGCGATCGCCGCTACGCCGGCTGGCTCGACGCCGTGCGCCGCGTGCGCAGCGGAGATTGAGCATGGCAAATGGCGCCAAAGGCGCTAACCAGATCCGCTCGGTCCTGTTTCTCACCGGCGATCAGTGGCAGGGCGCCTGTTTGTCGGCACTGGGCCATCCGTGTGTGCGCACGCCGCACCTCGATGCGCTGGCCGCCGACGGGGTTTTGTTCCGCAATCACTTCGCGCAATGCAGCCCGTGCGGCCCCTCCCGCACCAGCCTATTGACTGGCCTCTACCTGATGAACCACCGCTCGGGGCGGAATGGCACGCCGCTGGATGCGCGTCATACCAACATCGCCCTGGAGGCGCGCAAGGCGGGATTCGATCCGATTCTCTTTGGCCATACCGATACCAGCCCGGACCCGCGCCTATTGGCGCCGAATGATCCACGCTTGCGTTACTACGAGGGTGTTCTGCCCGGCATGTCGGTCGGCGTGCACATGACCGAGCCGGTGATCCCCTGGCGCGCCGATTTGAAGGCCAAGGGCTATGCCTTGCCGGACGATCCCATGGCCGTCTTCGCCCCCGCCGGCACCACGCGCGCCGCGGATGGCAGCGAACGGCCCAAGCCGTTATATGCCGCCGAGGACAGCGATAGTGCCTTCATCGCCGACCATGTGCTGCGCTATCTTTCCGTGCGCGCGGGGCAGGCGTGGTTCGTGCACGGCGTGTTCTTGCGCCCGCATCCGCCGTTGATCGCGCCGGAGCCTTACAACACACTGTACGGCCGGGATGAGGTGCCGTCGCCGCGCCGCAGCGACAATGCCGCCACGGAGGCCGCGCAACACCCCTATCTCGCGCACCTGCTGGCCATGCAACGGCAGCCCGGATACTACATCGGCCACGATTTCGACCTGCAGGCGATCGACGCGGCGACCATCGCCGATCTGCGCGCGACCTATTACGGTTTGATCACCGAGGTCGATGAGCAGATCGGCCGCCTGATCGCCCGTCTCAAGGAAACCGGGGAATACGAACACACACTGATTATCTTCACCTCGGATCATGGGGAAATGCTGGGTGACCATTGGCTGTTCGGCAAGGAAGGGTATTTCGATCAGGCCTACCACATCCCCATGATCGTGCGCGATCCGCGCCGGGCGGCGGACGCATCACGCGGCCGGGTCGTCGACGCATTCACCGAATCCGTCGACGTCGTGCCGACGATACTGGAGTGGCTGGGGCGAGATGTGCCGGTTCAATGCGACGGCACGTCGCTGCTGCCGTTCCTGCACGGCGACCAGCCCAAGGGATGGCGCCGTGAAGTACATTGGGAGTTCGACTTCCGCGACATCCCCAACCAAGTGCCCGAGACAACCTTGGGCGTGACCAGCGATCAATGCAATCTGTGCGTCATTCGCGACGAGCGGTACAAGTATGTGCACTTTCCGGCGCTACCACCGCTGTTCTTCGATTTGCAGCAGGACCCGATGGAATTGCATGACCTGGCAACCGACTCGGCCCACCAGGGCCTGGTGCTCCAGTATGCGCAGAA
>JAJFGI010000190.1 GCA_021776215.1 Kiloniellaceae bacterium
GGCGGCCTGCTGAAATACCTGCGCCGCCATCCGCTGCCGCGCCTGACCATCGGCGGTGGCTTTGGCAAGCTGTGCAAGCTGGGCGCCGGCCATCTGGATCTGCATTCCGGACGAAGTCAGGTGGACCTGGATTGGCTGGCCGAAACCGCCACGGCGTGCGGTGGCGGCGACAGCCTGGTCGCGGCGGTGCGCGCGACCCATTCCGCCGGCCAGGCCTTGGCCCTGGCCCGCGACGCCGGCGTGCCGCTGGCCGACGCGGTGGCGGCGCGGGCGCGGCAGACGGCGGTGTCCCTGCTGGGCGGCGGGACAGCGGTCGAGGTGATCGTCGTCGACCGGCAGGGTGGGATAGTCGGACGCGCCGATGGCTGAGCGGGCGCGTCTGCTGCTCCTCGGCGGAACCGGCGAAGCGGCAGCTTTGGCAAGGCGTTTGGCCGGCGATGCGCGGATCGAGACGATCACATCCCTGGCCGGGCGGACCCGGACGCCCGCCGCTCTACCTGGGCGGGTCCGCGTCGGTGGCTTTGGCGGTGCCGCTGGGCTGGCCGCCTACCTGGCGAATGAAAAGATCGACCTGCTGATCGATGCGACGCACCCCTATGCCGCGCGCATGCCCCATGCCGCCGCCGAGGCCTGCGTCCGGACCGGCGTGCCGCGCGTGCGCCTGTTGCGCCCGACTTGGGTGCGTGCCCCCGGAGACCGCTGGATCGCCGCCGGCGATCTGGCCGCCGCCGCCGCGGCACTGCCAGGCTTGGCCCACCGCGTTTTCTTGACCACCGGACAGCGGGATCTGCCGGCGTTCGCGCCATTGACCGAGATCTGGTTTCTCATCCGCCTGATCGAGCCGCCGGCGGACCGGCTGCCGCTGACGCAGTGCCAGGTGCTCTTGGACCGCGGCCCCTTCCGCGCCGAGGACGAGAGCGCCCTCATGCGCGCGCACCGGATCGAGGCGGTGGTGAGCAAGAACAGCGGCGGCGAGGCCACGTACGGCAAGATCGCGGCGGCGCGCGCGCTCGGCCTGCCCGTGCTCATGATCGAACGGCCGGCGCAACCGAGCGGCGAGACAGTCGCCAGCATAGAAAACTGCATCGCGTGGATCGCAGCCCAGCGAAATTAAATGACATCGTCCGCTGTCAGGCCAGGGCTGCCTCGGCCTGGCGGCAGATCTGTTCCAGGGTAAAGGGCTTCGATATGACATCGAAGACGATCTCGTCGAGATTATGGGCCCGCTGCTGTTCCGCCGCATAGCCGGTCATCAAGATGATCCGTAAATTCGGCCGGTCCCGTGTCACCTTCAGCGCCAGGCCGATACCGTCCAGGCCGGGCATGACGATGTCGGTAATCAGCAGATCGTAGTCGGCGGCGCCCCCCGATTCCAGGTCCCCCGACTGCAGAGCCTCGAGGGCCTGCAAGCCGTCTTCGACCGAGGTTACGGTGTGCCCGGCGCGGGTCAATGCCCGCGCAACGAAGCTTTGCACGACCGGATCGTCCTCGGCGACGAGAATTCGTGCCATTGCCTGATGCATCTCCTGGTACGGGGGTTACCGCCAGGCGCCATGGTGTGGGGCGCATGCTTAACACCCGGTTAACACGAGACCGCCCAATATCCAGAATAACCGACGTAAAGCGCTTAAAACACATAGTATAATTTATAATTATACTCAATTTTATATTAACCTTTATTTATTTTATTGTTGACTTATTCTTAAGCTGCGTTAAACTCTCGTTAAGCTTCACCGATCTTTACCAATAAACGAGAGCGTCATCATCATGGCCGCCAGCAAGGATAAATCGCCGCATTTGTCGCATGCCAGCGTCATGCGTTTGCGCCGCGATCCTTCGCCCGGTGCCCGGGCGGAGACGGCGGCCGGGGTAGCCGCCGTCTTCGTCCGCGGCGGCCTCACCGACCGAGAACGGCGTTATGCGATCGACATCATCGAACACTTCGCCGGCGACGTGGAGCGTCGGGTCCGCGAGGCGTTGTGCGAGCATGTGAAGCACTGCCCGTTTCTGCCGGCCGCCATCGCCATGAGCCTGGCACGCGATGTGGAGTCCGTCGCGCTGCCGATCATCCGGTATTCCGAGGTCCTCACCGACGACGACCTCATCACCATCGTGCGCGAGGGAAACACCGCCAAGCAGGTCTCCGTCGCCCGCCGCACGCGGGTCGGCACAACGGTCGCCGATGCGTTGGTCGACACCCGAAAGAAGCCCGTGGTGGAGGCACTGCTTGACAACCGGAACGCCGAGATCGGCGAGGCCGCCTACGTCAAGACCGCCACCGATTTCGTCGAGGACAGCGATATCCATGCCTTGCTCATCGACCGGCCGGCGCTGCCGGCCAGTGTGTCCGCGCGTCTCATCACCTGTGTCTCCGATGTCCTGCGCGACCGTTTGATCGAGCGCCATGGATTTCCACCGGTGCTCGCCGACGAGATTGTCATGCACGGACGCGACCGTGCCGTATCCGCGGCCGTCACGCCGAGCACGTCACGCGACGAGGTCGAGTGCCTGCTCGAGGCCCTGCGCGCGACCCATGGCATCAGCCCGACATTTCTTCTGCGCGCACTGAGCAAGGGGGATTTGGCGTTCTTCGAATCCAGCCTCGCCGCCATCGCCCGGTTGCCCCAAGACAACGTTTCCCATTTGATCCGAGATCAAGGCTTGCGTGGATTTCAGTCGATCTACGCGCGCGCCGGGCTGCCGCCGCCGCTGTTCGCGGCCTTCCGCACGGCCCTCGATGTGGTCCTGGAGGTGCGCGCCCAGCGGCCGTACGGGTGGACCGACGAGGATACCAAGCGCATCGTCAGCGGCCTGGTCCGAAACTATGATGACGTCTGTCCGGAAAATATTGAGAACGTCCTCGGCCGCCTGGCCCGCCACGCCGCCGTAGCGCCCGCTACGCTGGCGGCCGGCACCTATCAACGGCGGTGGACCGATTCGCCGACCGCCCAGGCGACCATGGCGCCCGTTCTTGTATAGCTGCTAGCGATTATGCGGCAACCGACCCGCCGTGAGCCCTCAGGGGGTGACGACGAAATCGATCAGGATGCGGCCTTCCCGCGGCGGATTCTTGGCGGTCGTCTCGAAATTCGTCGTGCCGCCGGGCGGCAAGGTGGTCGCCGATGCGGCAAAGGTCCAGCTATCCAGCTCGCCGCCTTTGGCATCGATCAGGCTGGCGCGCAGCAGCGGTACCGCCTGCGGTTCGCCGCTCATGTTGGACACCAGCCCCTCGACGGCCACGACTTGCTCGCCATCGACGACGCGGCGGGCCGTTCTCACGTCGCGAAGTTCCAAAGGCACAGCGGCCGGCGGGGGGGCGAGTCCGGCCATCCGGTAGAGGGGTGCCGCCGCCGGCACCAGCGCCAGCACCTGGTCCCGCCCGAAGTACAGGCCGGCGGCCAGGCCCAGGACGACCACCAGGAATAGAAGCCAGCCGAGGAGCAGCGACGAGCGGCCGCCGCGGGTTTCCTTTTGGCGCGGTGGTCTGGGGCCACGCCGGCGGGCCCGCCTCTCCAGGATATCCTGTGGCTCGGCCGCGACCGGCGATGGGACAGCCGCAGGCGCGACGCCCTCGGGCGGCGGCGCCTCGGGCGCGGCAGGCGCGGAGTCCCCGGCCCCGTTTTCCGGCGCCTGATGCCAGCTATGACCACAACTGCCACAGCGCACCTGGCGCCCGTTCGGGCCTAGCTGCTCCGCCTCAACGACAAATGTGGTCGCGCATGATGGACAGGTCAGGTTCATCGCGCGAAAGCTTGCCTCCCTGCCTGATCCCCCTGGGCTACCCTTATATGGGCGGGTCGGAGGCAACGCAAGCGGCCTGCGGTGCGGCACCAAAAGCCCGCGACGGCAGGCAAGTTGCCGGCGGCGGCGAGCCCCGCCCCGGTGGTGTAAGCTTTACGAGACAAAGGCCACTGTGCCATGCTCGCCGCCAATCGCTTTCGGAAGGAATACCTAGGTCTTGGTGCGTTTTGAGGACGTCTCTCTGCGCTACGGGGCAGGTCCGGAGATCCTGCGCCACGTCGATTTTCACCTGGAACCGGGATCGTTCCATTTCATGGCGGGGCCCAGCGGCGCCGGCAAGTCATCCCTGCTCAAGATGATGTACCTGGCGCAACGGCCAAGCAACGGCGGCATCCAGATGTTCGGGCGCGATGTGGCCGGCCTGTCGCGCAGCGAAGCGGCCCTGATGCGGCGGCGCATCGGCGTCGTCTTCCAGGATTTTCGCCTGCTCGACCATCTGAGCGCCTTGGAGAACGTCGCCCTGCCCTTACGCATCGGCGGCCAGCGGGCCGACAAGGTGCGTAAGCACGTCGCCGAATTGCTCGCCTGGGTCGGCCTGGCGGATCACCTGCACGCCCTGCCGCCGACCCTATCGGGCGGACAGCAGCAGCGGGTGGCCATCGCCCGCGCCGTCGTCGCCCGGCCGAATCTGCTGCTCGCCGACGAGCCGACCGGCAACGTCGACGACCGGATCGCCGTGCGCCTGCTCTACCTTTTCGAGGAACTGAACAAGCTGGGGACAACCATCGTCATCGCCACCCATAACGAGACCCTGGTGTCGCGCTTTTCTCACCCGGTGCTGCGGCTCAGCGCCGGCGAAATCCGGCTGTCCCGGTCGGCCTCCCCGCCCGGCGGCCAGTCGACCAAGGGGAGCGCCGCCTGACATGTTGCTGCGCCGCACCGATCTGCCGCTCGACCGGGATGCCTCCGGACGATTTCTGCCGTGGCTGGTCGCGGTGATGGTGTATCTGGCCGCCCTCGCCTTGATCTGCGCCATCGGCGCGAACAAGGTTGTCAGCCGCTGGGATCAGGGTCTCGCCGGCCGCATGACGGTCCAGGTTCCGGCCAGCGAAACGGGGGACGGTGATCGCGCCGGCGAGGTCCTGGCGGCCCTGCAGGCAATGCCGGGGGTGCGCAGTGCCGAGGCGCTCGGCGCCGAGGAGATCGCGCGCCTGCTGGAGCCGTGGCTGGGGACCGGGAGCGCCTATCAGGATCTGCCGATGCCGACGCTGATCGCCGTTCGTATCGATCGCGCGGCGCCGCCGGATATGGCCCAGTTGCGCCACCAGCTGACCCAGATCGCGCCCGGCACCGTGCTCGACGACCACCAGAGCTGGCTGGGCAAGCTGCTCGACCTAGCGCGCTCGGTGCAGCTCGTCGCCGTCCTCGTGGTCGGACTCGTCGGGGCGTCGGCGGTCACCATGGTCATCTTCGCCACCCGCATGGGCCTGTCCGTGCACGGCCGCGTGATCGAGCTGCTGCATCTGGTCGGCGCTCAGGATTCCTACGTCGCCGCGCAATTTCAGGCACACGCCCTGCGGCTTGCCTTGCGCGGCGGCGTGCTCGGACTGTTGTTGGCCATTCTCACGGTGTTGCTGGTCGCCAACCTGTTGAGACAAAGCGATGCGGTTGCGCTCCCCGATCTGTCACTGCTGCCGCTTGAGTGGTCGCTGTTGCCGCTGCTGCCCTTGGTCGTCGCGTTGATCGCCATGGTCACCGCACGACTGACCGTTCTGCGCACCCTCGGCCGGATGCCCTGAGGACCCGACGGATCGCCCGCGAATGACTGGAAAAACCAAAGATGCACGGCGCCCGCGAGACCGGCGCCTGCTATGGAGCCTCGTCGCTCTCGCCGGGCTGGGATTCGCTGCGTGGCTGGCGGGGTTGGCCTGGTTCACCTCCATGTTGCCGACTCGCGTCGAGGACGCGACCCGCCGCACCGATGCCATCGTCGTTCTCACCGGCGGCAGCGGACGCATTTCCGAGGGTTTGGATCTGCTGACTGCGAGGTTGGCGGAGAAGCTGTTTGTCTCGGGAGTGGGCCCGGCGGTCGACGTGCAGGAGTTGTTGCGCGTATCGCAGAGGATGCCGGCCGAGCTTGAGTGCTGCGTTGCCGTGGGCCACCAGGCCGGCAGCACCCTGGGCAACGCGGTCGAGACCGCCCGCTGGATGCAGGACAACGGCCTGCGCTCGTTGCGCCTGGTGACCGCCGCCTATCATATGCCACGCAGCCTGCTGCATTTCCGCCGCGCCATGCCGGAGATCGAGATCATACCGCATCCGGTCTTCTCCGAGCATTTCCGCCAGGAAGATTGGTGGCGCTGGCCCGGCAGCGCCAGCCTGATCGTCACGGAATACAGCAAGTACCTGGTGGCGCTGGCCTACGACCGCCGCGCCGACGAGCCGCGATGATCGTCCTGCGATCACTGGTTTTCAACACCCTGTTCCTGATCTGGACGGCGCTCGTCCTGATCGCCTGTCTGCCGATTCTGTCGTCCGCCGGGACATTCAAGGCGGGGCGGATCTGGGCCCGGGTATCGTTGGCCATGCTGCGGGCGATCTGTGGCCTGCGCCATGAAATTCGCGGCCGGGCCAATTTGCCGCCGGGCCCGTGCATGATCGCGGCCAAGCACCAATCGGCTTGGGACACGCTGATCTTTCCGCTGCTCGTCAACGGCCCGGCATACGTCTACAAGCGCGAGCTGCGGCGGATACCGCTGTTCGGCTGGTACCTGACCCGTGCCGGCTGCGTCCCCATCGACCGTGCCGGCGGTCCCAAGGCGTTGCGCCGCATGATCGAACATGCCCGCCGCTCGTTGGCGCAAGGGCGCACGGTCATCATCTTCCCCGAGGGCACCCGTGTTACCCCCGGCGCGCATCATCCCCACCATCCGGGCGTCGCCGCGTTGTATAGCCAGCTTGGCGTCCCGGTCGTGCCGGT
The DNA here is from genome assembly GCA_021776215.1 of Kiloniellaceae bacterium. Classification (GTDB taxonomy): domain Bacteria; phylum Pseudomonadota; class Alphaproteobacteria; order Kiloniellales; family J153; genus JAJFGI01. Next base: position 6,722 of record JAJFGI010000190.1, read on the forward strand.
CGCCGTGAATTCCGGCGTGTATTGGGGCCGGCGTGCGTTCGCCAAGCGGCCGGGGCGGATCGTCCTCGAGTTCCTGCCCCCGAGTGCCCCGGGGCTGGACCGCCGGAAATTCGCCGCCAGGTTGGAGCAGCAGATAGAAGAAGCCAGCGACGCCCTGCTGGCAGAGGCGCGCGATGCCTGTGGATAAAGCTGTGGGTGCATCGGTTGACCGCAGGCGTACCCGCCGCCGCCGCTAGAACCGGCCCGTTGCGCCGGGCCCCGGCCGGCCACCGCAGCTAGTAAACAAACCAAGAACATGCGCTTGACCGGGCCCCGGACCGGCCATATCTTGAGCGGACCCAACAGAAATCGTTGGATTTCGCGGCCTCCCGGCCCGCCAAGAGGGCGGTGCCGGCGCCACAACCGGAGCCATGCGCCAATGCCGCCGGTCAGTGCCATTTCACAGCAGATCTGGGACATGAAATACCGTCTGAAGTCGGCGGCCGGCGCGCCTGTGGATAAAACCATCGAGGATAGCTGGCGCCGGGTCGCCCGAGCCCTTGCCGAGGCGGAAACAGCGCCGGCGCCCTGGCAGAAGAAATTTTACAAGGCTTTGGAAAACTTTGCCTTCCTGCCGGCCGGGCGGATCCTGGCGGGGGCCGGCACCGAGCGCGATGTGACCCTGTTCAACTGCTTCGTCATGGGCGCCATTCCCGACGACATGGCCGGCATCTTCGAGCACTTGAAGGAAGCGGCGCTAACCCTGCAGCAGGGCGGCGGCATCGGCTACGACTTTTCCACCCTGCGCCCGAAGGGGGCGCCGGTGAAGGGCGTCGGCGCGGATGCCTCCGGCCCGCTCAGCTTCATGGACGTGTGGGACGCCATGTGCCGCACCATCATGAGCGCCGGCCGCCGCCGCGGGGCCATGATGGCCACCCTGCGCTGCGACCACCCGGACATCGAAGCCTTCATCGAGGCGAAGTGGGAGCCGGGCCGCCTGCGCATGTTCAATCTGTCGGTGCTGGTCACCGATGCCTTCATTCAGGCGGTGCGCGAGGATGCACCCTGGGAACTGACGTTCGGCGAGACCGTTTTCCGCGTGGTCGAGGCGCGCGCCCTGTGGGACAAGATCATGCGCGCTACCTACGCCACCGCCGAGCCGGGCGTGATCTTCATTGACCGCATCAACCGGCGCAACAACCTATGGTACTGCGAAGACATCCACGCCACCAATCCGTGCGGCGAACAGCCGTTGCCGCCGTACGGCGCCTGCCTGCTCGGCTCGATCAATCTGGCGGCACTGGTGACCAATCCATTCGAAGCCACGGCGGGCATCGACATGGCGCGCCTGCAAGCCCTGGTGCCGACGGCGGTGCGCATGCTCGACAACGCCATCGACGTGTCGCGCTTTCCCTTGCCGCAGCAGCGCCACGAGGCCCAGGCCAAGCGGCGCATCGGCCTGGGCATCACCGGCCTGGCGGATGCGTTGATCATGTGCGGGGCGCGCTATGGCAGCGCCGAAGCCGTCGAGCTGTGCGAGACCTGGCTGGCGGCGCTGCGCCGCGGCGCCTATCTGGCCTCGGTCGAGATCGCCAAGGAAAAGGGCGCCTTCCCCCTGTTCGACCGGGAGCCCTACCTGAAGGGTGAGAGCATCCGCGAGCTTGACGCCGATGTGCGCGAGGCCATCGCCGCGCACGGCATCCGCAATGCCCTGGTCACCTCGGTCGCGCCGACCGGCACCATCTCGCTGCTCGCCGACAACGTCTCCTCGGGTCTGGAGCCGGTCTTCAGCTTCCAGCACACCCGCCAGGTCCTCATGGCCGACGGTAGCCGCGAGCCGCAGGAGGTCTCAGACCATGCCTATCGCCTGTTCCGCCGCCTGCACGGCGAGGAGGCGGACCTGCCGGCCGCCTTCGTCGATGCCCAGACCCTGGAGCCGGCGGCGCACGTGGTGATGCAGGCCACGGTGCAGAAGTACATCGACAGCTCGGTCTCCAAGACCATCAATCTGCCCGCCAGCATATCGCTGGAGGATTTCAAGGATATCTACATGCAGGCCTACGACATGGGCTGCAAAGGCTGCACCACCTACCGGCCGAATCCGATCACCGGTGCGGTGCTCGAGGCGCATGCGCAACCCGGCGAGCCGGCGGCGGAGGCATCGCTGCAGACGGCAGCGGCGCCGAGCGAGGCCGGCCGCGGCAGCGGCGACGTAATCTATATGAGCCAGCCGCTGGACCGCCCGGCCACCCTGCCAGGCCGCACCTACAAGCTGCGCTGGCCGGAGAGCGAGCATGCCATCTACATCACCATCAACGACGTGGTGCGCGACAACCGCCGCCGGCCCTTCGAGATTTTCATCAACTCGAAGAACATGGAGCACTACGCCTGGACCCTGGCGCTCACCCGCATGATCAGCGCCGTGTTCCGCCGCGGCGGCGATGTGTCCTTCGTGGTGGAGGAGCTGAAGGCGGTGTTCGACCCGCGCGGCGGGGCCTGGCTGGGCGGCAAATATGTGCCGTCCCTTTTGGCCGCCATCGGCGCCGTCATCGAGCGGCACATGATCGACATCGGTTTCCTGCAGGGCGCGGCGGAAAGCGCCGAGGAGCGGCAGGCGCGCGTTGCCAACGCCGGCGACGGCGGCGGGATGCGGCAGCGGCCCCGGCAATGTCCGAAGTGCGGCGCCGCCAGCCTGGTCCGTCAGGAAGGCTGCGAGCTGTGCACCTCGTGTGGCTACTCTACGTGTCTGTGACGGAGGATCGCGCCGCGACCAAGCGCTGCAGGCGTTCCAGCGGCCGGTCGCGCAGGCCCAGCGCGTGCAAGTGGCGCACGGTGTTTTCCAGATAGTCCAAACACGGCCCACTACGGCCTTTGCCCTGGAGGATAAGGTCGACGATCCGTTCCGGCGGGAGCTGGCCGGCATATTGTTCATGATCGGTATCGACAACGAAGGTCGCCGCGCGAACCGGCCCCTCCGCCGTGCCGATGCGCACCCATTTCGGCAGGTAGACGGCGGTGACCATCTCCCGCTCATACAGATAATCCATGGTCTCCGCCGCCTCGGCCGCCGGGACCCGGTACGCCAACCCGCCGCAGGACCCACCCTGGTCGAGGCCGAGGACCAATCCCGGCCGGCGGCGCGTCCCGCGATAGACGTGCGAGTAGACGCAGAAGTGCCGGTGGTAGCCGTGCAACCGTCCGGGCCGCACTTCCAGGTGCGGAAAGCCCGGATGCCACATGAGCGAACCGTAGCCGAAGACCCAGAAATCCTCGCCCGGCGCCGGCTGCAGCCGGGCTGTCTGGCGCCGCCGTGGGCGCGTGGTCTTTGCGGAGGGCCGTGTGCTGGTCACGGCCCATTTTATCGGCTGGCCGCCGGCCGGCAAGGCGAGCGACACGGCGGGTTCGCCCGTCTATGATCGCCGTCGCGACAGGTGCTTTCGAAAGGACTTTGATGCGTAGACGCCATCTTGCCCTCGCCGCTCTCGCCGTCGCGATCGTAGCGGTAACCGGGTTGGCCATCTATTGGATGTGGGCGGCCGGCCAAGTGCGGACGGCAATCGCCCAGTGGGCCGAGACGCAGCGCGCCGAGGGCTATGACGTCGCCTACACGGGCCCGGACGTGCGCGGCTTCCCGATCCGGCTGACCGTCCGCCTGGACCAGCCGCGCATCGCGGCGCCGGAAGGTTGGCGCTGGTCCGGTGCCGCCATCGCCGGCGAGGCGGCGTTTTGGCAACCCCTGCTGCTGCGCCTTGCCCTGCCGCGCCAGCAGGAACTTGTCGCCGTCTGGCGCGGGCACGAGCGCTCTCTGCAATTGCAGGCCGGGGGGGCCGACGGCGTGGTCCGTTTCGATACGCGCGGTCAGGCGGTGGCGGCGACACTGGACATGACCGATGTGACGGTGCGCGAGGCGTCCGGGGCAAGCGTGCGCGCCGATCGCCTGCACCACGAGGTGACGCGACCGACACCGACAGCGGACGGCGTGTCGCATCTGCTGCTGCGCGGCGAGATCGATGCGCTCACCCTGCCCGAAGCACCGCCGGCGCCGTTTCCCGAGACCGTTCAGCGCCTGGCCTACACGGCCGATCTGATCGGCACGATCCCGTCCGGCGAGCCGGCGGCGGCGCTGGCCGCTTGGCGCGACGCCGGCGGGCTATTGGAGGTGACCGACCTCTCGCTCACCTGGGGGCCGCTATATGTGCGCGCCGACGGGACCGCCGCCTTGGACGAGGCCTTGCGGCCGCAAGGAGCCTTCTCGGCGCGCATTGCCGGTCTGCCCGAGATGCTCGATGCGCTGGTCGCGCAAGGCATGATGCAACCCGGCGCCGCCGCCGCGCTCAGACTTGCCGTCCTGACTTTGGCCGAGGGGCGCGACGGGAACGGGCGGCCGGTCGTCCGCCTGCCGGTGACTTTGCAGGACGGGCGCGTTTTTCTTGGCCCGGTGGCTTTAGCCCGGCTCGATCCGGTTCTCTAGCGTCGAAGGTGCCCGCCTGGTGCGCGTCGATGATGCTCTGGCGAAGCTCGCGGGTATGCCGGAAAAGAGCCTCCAGCTTTTCCCCCTCGCCCCAGCGGATGGCCCGCTGCAAGGCCGTCAGATCCTCGCTGAAGCGCTGCAGCATCTCGAGCACGGCCTCGCGGTTGTGCAGGAAAATGTCGCGCCACATGATCGGGTCCGAGGCGGCGATGCGGGTGAAATCGCGGAAGCCGCCGGCGGAATACTTGGCCACCTCGGTGCGCAAGGATTGCTCCACGTCGCCGGCGGTGGCGACGATGGTATAGGCGATCAAATGCGGCAGATGCGAGGTGATGCCCAGCACCCGGTCGTGGTGATGCGCGTCCATGATCTCGACCATGGAGCCGCAGCGGCGCCACAGCTCGGCCACCCGCTCGACCGCCACCGCATCGGTGCCCGGTGGCGGCGTCAGGATGCACCAGCGGCCCTCAAAAAGCTCGGCAAAGCCGGACGCCGGTCCGGAATGCTCGGTGCCGGCGATGGGATGGCCCGGCACGAAGTGTACGCCCTCGGGCAGGTAGGGGCCGATATCGCGGATCGCCGATTGCTTCACCGAGCCCACGTCGGAAAGAATGGCGCCTGCCTGGAGGGACGGCGCGATGGCCTGCGCCAACGCATCGTAGGTGCCGACCGGCGTACACAGGATCACCAGATCGGCGCCGCGCACCGCCGCGGCGGGCGTGGTGTGCAGGCTATCGACCAGGCCCAGCCGGCGTACTGTCGCCCGGCTCGCCTTCGAGCGGACGCAGCCGGCGATGTGGCCGGCCAGCCGCTCGCGCCGCATGACATGCGCCAGGGACGAACCGATCAAGCCCAGGCCGATCAGCGCGACACGCTGAAAAAGCGGCTTTCTGGCCGCGTTCATACTCCCGCCCGGGCGGCTTGATCGGCCATGAACCGGGCCAGCGCCGTGGCCACGTCGCGGGTGTCGCCCTCGTCACCGATGGTGATGCGCAAGCATTCCGGCAGGCCATAGGCCGCCATCTCGCGCACCAGGATGCCGTTCTCTTTCAGATAGCGCTGAGCGGCCGGGGCCGCGTGCGCCGCATCGGTGGGAAAACGCACCAGCAGGAAATTGCCGACGCTGGGATAGGCGTGCAGGCCCACGTCCGCCATTTGCTCGGCCAGCCAGTCCCGCCAGCGGGCATTGTGCCGCCGCGAGCGGTCCACATGCGCCCGGTCTTTCAGCGCCGCGACGCCGGCGGCCAACGCCGGTCGGCAGACGTTGAACGGCCCGCGGATCCGGTTCAGCACGTCCGCAACGGCCGCCGGGCAATACGCCCAACCCAGACGCAGCGCCGCCAACCCGTGGATCTTGGAGAACGTGCGGGTCATGACCACGTTGTCGAATTCATCGACCAGGGCGGCGCCGGACTCGTAGTCCTCGACGGTGACGTACTCGGCATAGGCCGCGTCGATGACCAAAAGCACATGATCCGGCAGGCCGCGGCGCAAGCGGCGCACTGCCGCGCCATCCAGATAGCTGCCCGTCGGGTTGTTCGGATTGGCCAGGAAGACCAGCTTTGTCGGCGCCCCGGCCCGGGCGAGCATCGCGTCCACATCCGCCGTCAGGTCCCGTTCCGGCACGGCGACCGGTGTCGCGCCCGCGGCCTTTGCCGCGATGGCATACATCAAGAAGCCGTGCGCGCTGTGCAACACCTCGTCGCCGGGACCGGCATAGGCGCGCACCAACAGAGAGATCACCTCGTCCGAGCCGGCGCCGCAGACGATGCGGGCCGGGTCCAGATCTTCGGCGTCGGCGATCGCGGCGCGCAGGGCCGTGGCCGCGCCGTCCGGGTAGCGGTGCAAGTCGTCGCGCACCGTGGCGAAGGCAGCGGCGGCCCGGGTGCCGGGCCCCAGAGGGTTCTCGTTCGAGGCGAGCCGACTCACGCGGCTTTGGCCGGGCGCCGCCGATTCGCCGCCCACGTAGGGCGAAATGTCGAGGATGCCGGGCCGTGGGGTCAGGGTCACCGCTCAGCTCCGCCGCCGGTTCCCCCCGCCATTTCGTCCAGGGACAGCGGCACGGCAAAGCCGCCGATGGCCCAGGCCCGCGCCAACCGCCCCTCGGACAGCTCCAGGAGTTGGCCCAGGCGATTGTCGTCGGCCGCCATGAACCCCTCGACCTCGACCAGGTGCAGGGACCGGCCGCCATCGTCGCACGCCTGGATATCCAAGGCATCCAGGCCGGCGGCGGTGAGGATCTCCTTGAGTTGGCTGCGCGAAATGACGTCGCCCGTTTCGATGGCCAGATAACTGCGGTCGTGCTCGGTCGGCTCGGGGGCCGCCAGGCCGATGGCCAAGGCTTCCGGACCGTCGCCGCGCGGGGCGTCGAGCACAGCAAAGGGCAAGCGGGCGATGATGCGCGGCACCTCGTCCCGATCCCGCGCCAGGTTGCGCCACCACGGCTCGGTCTCGTCGCCATGCGGCACCGGCAGAACGCCGACGCTGGCCTTGCCATCGCTCACCGCTTCAAGAACCTGAGCGGCCGAGCGGAAGGCGGTCATGGGCGTGCGCCAGCCAAAATGATCGCGCGCCAGGTTGCGATAGCCGAAGGTGCCCTCCGGCGCGTACACGGCGACCGCCAACGGCCCCTGCAAGGCGGTATTGGCGGAAAAGATCTCGCGCCAGATGCGCACGATCAGCGCCCGGGGCAAGTCGCCGCGGTGGCGGGCGATCAGCCGGCGCAGCACCGTCGCCTCGCGGCCGGGGCGCATATGCCCGGCGGCGGCGCCTTTCAGCGCGCCGATCTTGCCGGCGACCTCGGTGCGTTGCATGAGCAGATCGTGGATTTGGTCGTCGATATCGTCGATCTGCCGGCGCAGCCGGGTCAATGACTTTTCTTCGCCGTGCATAGGGGGCATTCACTCCCGCAGAAAAGAGCGAATACAGATAGTCCGTGGTCCCGGTAAAAGCAAAGAAAACCTCGCGAATCGGCGAACGCAGACAGAATCGCGATTAGCCGAGGGTCGACTGCGAGGCAGGCCGGGCGGCCGGCGGGAAGGAAACAACAATGGGCCGGGCAAAGCGGCGGCGGACCGGCCGTTGACTGGCGGCATAAAGCTGCTTGCCCGCTTCCAGAACCACGACACCGGAGATGGTCGGGAACCAGCGGCTCCCGATGCGTTCCCACGCGGGGGCGGAGCGGAGCAGGGTGCGCGACCGCAACGGCGGCATGAACAGCGCCCGGGCGCTGCGTGTCGGGGTGAACATGTTGTCGCGCAACAGGCGCGAGAGCTGGGTCTTGCTGTACGGATGACCCCAGCCAAGCGGTGTCCGCTCCAACCGCGCCCAAATGCCGCGGCGATTCGGCGCGACCACCATCAGCCGTCCGCCGCTGGTCAATACGCGCCAGATCTCGCGCAGCATGTCACGCTGGTACTCGCCGCTTTCGATGGCGTGCACGAGAAGGACCCGGTCAACCGAACAGTCGGGCAACGGCAATTCGGTCTCGTCGACCAGGGCCGTCCGGCTCGGTCCGTCCGGCCAATGGATGACCCCTTGCGAGGCCGGCATGAAGGCCAGGACCCGCTCTGCCTCGGGAATGAATTGACGCAGATACGGGATCGCATAGCCCAGACCCAGCACAGCCTGTCCCGTGACATCGGGCCAGAGGGAGCGGATCGCCCGGCGCACCATGCGCCGGGTGGTATCGCCAAGCTGGGAGTCGTAGAAATCCCTGAGATCGACAACGTCGTGCCACATCGCCGGGGAGTCTAGCATGCGTTGGTTAATACCGCGCAAGCGGCATTTGCGGGACGATGAGGAGCCTTCTAGGCGTCCCGCCCGAATGCTAGATTTGTCGAACGTCCGATTCGGACACTCCTTTTTGAGGAAAAATTCCCCCATGAAACTCCGTTACTCGCCGACCTCCCCCTATGTGCGCAAAGTCCTGGTCACCGCCATCGAGCTGGGTCTGGACAAGCGCATCGAGCGCGTCCTCAACAGTACGCTCGATCCGAACAGCGACAATCCGCTGGGCAAGGTCCCGGCGCTGATCATGGACGACGGCGAGGTTCTGTACGATTCGCCGGTCATCTGCGAATACCTGGACAGCCTGCACCAGGGGGCGAAGCTGATTCCGGCAGAGGGGCCGGCGCGCTGGCGGGCCCTACGCCAACAAGCCCTGTGCGATGGCATTGCGGACGCGGCCATCCTGCGCATGCTGGAAACCAGGCGCCGGCCCGAGGCGCTGCGCTGGCCGGATTCAATCGCCCAACAAAGCGGCAAGGTCAGCCGCGCCCTCGATCGCCTGGAAGCCGAGGTGGCGCACCTCGAGGGCGCGCTGACGATCGGCCAGATCGCCACCGGCTGTACCCTGGAATATCTCGATTTCCGCTTCGGCGACGAGGACTGGCGGCCGGCGCATCCGAAACTGGCCGCCTGGCAGGCGACATTCGCAAAACGCCCCGCCATGGGGAAAACGGTCCCAAAAGACCCCGCCTGAGGCGCTCCGGCGCTACCATCCCCGGGCTTTGCGACCCCCGACCGTCGCGGTCGGCGCGAACGGCTGGATTCTGGGCGCTGCCCAAAAATTGTGCAGTGCAAAATTTATTTGAGAAATTACTGAACCACAAATCTATATTAAGGGTGCACTGCACACTGATTCGCGGCGAGCGGTCTCGCCACCAGTTTCCGATGTCGGCTGAAGTGGAGGTTTTCAATGCAACGTGCCGGCAAATCCTCGGCCATGATCCGCGGCGCCGCGCGCCGGTTGATCGACGCCGGCAACGGTAGTGCCAGAGGCGCGGCCTCGGCGAAGGTTAAACGACTCAACGTTGCCTTGCAGGGGGGCGGTGCCCACGGCGCTTTCACCTGGGGAGTGCTCGACCGCTTGCTCGAGGACGGCCGGTTCGATCTCGTCAGCGCCAGCGGCACCAGCGCCGGCGCAATGAACGCGGTGGTCCTGGCCGGGGGCATGATGGAGGACGGCGCGCCGGGTGGACGAGCCAAGCTGGAAGACTTCTGGCGGGCGGTCGCCGGGGCCGCCCGGACTTACAACCCCGGACGCCAACATCCGCTGGACCCGCGGCCGGCGCCGGACAGTACGACCAGCATGATGCTGCTCGACCTGATGACCCGCCTGGTCTCGCCGTACCAATTCAATCCGCTGGACTTCAACCCGTTGCGCGAGGTGCTGCTGGACGCCATCGACTTCAAGCGACTGCGTCAGGAATCGCCAATCGATCTGCATATCGCGGCGACCGAAGTGGCCAGCGGTAAGGTTCGGATCTTCGAGACCCACGAGATCTCGGTCGACGCGGTCCTGGCCTCCGCGTGCCTGCCGCAGCTGCATCAGGCGGTGAAGATCGGCCGCAAGCACTATTGGGATGGCGGCTATTCGGCGAATCCGCCGCTCTTGCCGCTGCTGCGCGCGGGCCGGGCCGAGGATACCCTGATCGTCCAGATCGACCCGACCAAGGACCCGGAACTGCCGACCAGCGCACAGGCGATCATCGCCCGGCTCAACCGTATCGCCTTCAACGGACCGTTGCACCGCGAGGTCGAGCTGATCGAGCAGATCCGCCATGTCGCCAACGAAGGCTTCGCCGTCGGCGGGACCCTGCGGCGGCGTGCCAAGGCGCACAGGTTCCACCATATCGCGGCCGGGAATCTGAGCCGCGACCTGGGCCGCGCCAGCCGCCTGAATCCGGATCTGAAGCTGCTCTACAAGCTGCGCGACCGGGGCAGGGCGGCGGCCGACGCCTGGCTCAAGCGGCACTACCAAGAGGTCGGCCGCGAATCGACCGTCGACCTGGCGGCCCAGTTTCTCTAGTCTGGCGCCGTGTTTCTCCGAGCGACCGGCCGTGACGCGCCCTTGCCGGCTCGGCAACCCCTAGTCCAAGGATCTTGGCGATGCCCCAGCCCAGGCACATCTTCCTCCGGTCGATTTTCGCCCTCGCCCTCCTCGTCGGTCTACCGGCCGGCGCCGGCGCCCAGCAACAGGCGGCGTCCGACGGGGAGAACGATACGTACGAACTGAACGAGATCCTGCAAAAGACCGAGGAATTCTTCGGCAGCACGACCGAGGGTCTCGCCAAAGCGATCGAAAAGGTCTTCGCCGAACAGGGCAAACCGAACGCCTACGTGACCGGCGAGGAGGTGAGCGGCGCCGTCGGTATCGGCGTCCGCTACGGCGATGGCATGCTGAACCGAAAGGCCGGCGAGGCCAGGAAAGTCTATTGGCAGGGTCCGTCCATCGGCTTCGACTTCGGCGGCAACGCCTCGAAGGTCCTCGTCCTGATCTATCACCTGCCGGATACGGAGTCGCTGTTTCAGCGGTTCCCGGCGGTGGACGGCAGCTTTTATTTCGTCGCCGGTGTCGGGGTGAACTATCAGCAAAGCGGCGATATCATCCTGGCGCCCATCCGCACCGGTGTCGGCCTGCGCGCCGGGGTGAATGTCGGCTATATGCACTATACCAAAGAGCATTCCTGGATCCCGCTCTGAGGTCCGGAAACGCCCCATGGAAAGCAGACTCCGACCATGAAGATTTCCGATTTTTCAGCCCTGACATTCGATTGCTATGGGACGCTCATCGATTGGGAAAGCGGCATTTCAGAGGCTCTGAGCACCTGGGCCAAGAGCCGAGGGGTCGCCGCCGATACGGCCGACTTGCTTGCAACATTCGGTGCATTTGAGGCCAAGCACCAAGCAGCGACGCCGGAGGCCCTCTATCCGGAAATCCTAGCGGCGACCTTGCGCGACATCGGCTCCGAGTTCGGCGCCGAACCGACAACGGCGGAGCAGATTGCCTTTGGCCGTTCGGTACAGGATTGGCCCGCCTTTCCGGATAGTGCCGAGGCATTGGCGTACCTGAAGCGTCACTACAAGCTGGTGATCCTCTCGAACATCGACCGGGAATCCTTCCGCTTAAGTAACGTCAAGCTGGAGGTCGAGTTCGACCATGTCATCACGGCGCAGGACGTTGGTTCCTACAAGCCGGCGCCAGGCCATTTCAAGCACATGCTGGCCGATATGGCGGAGATGGGTATCGGCAAAGAGCAGATCTTGCACACCGCGCAAGGTCTGTTCCACGACCACGTGCCGGCGAAACAACTTGGGTTAACCACCCTATGGATTAACCGCCGTGCCAAAACCGAAGGCTGGGCTGCCGCGCCAACGCAAAACGCCCCGGTCAAGCCCGACTTCGAGGTCCCGACCATGGCCGCCATGGTCGAGCTGCACCAGCGGGAGCTGGCGGGCTAAGGTTGCCATTGGCTCAGGTCATGTACTGACCGCCGTTGGCGGTCAACGTCGAACCGGTAATGAACCCGGCCTCGTCGCTGGCCAGAAAGGTGACGCAGCGCGCCACCTCCTCCGGCTCGCCAAGGCGGCCGACCGGGATGTTCGGCAGGATCTTGCTCTTGATGATCTCCTCGGGCACGGCGCGGACCATCTCGGTGGCGATGTAGCCGGGCGCCACCGCGTTCACGGTGATGCCCTTGGCCGCGTTCTCCTGGGCCACCGACTTGGTGAAGCCGAAGAGACCCGACTTGGCCGCGGCATAGTTGGCCTGACCGATTTGCCCTTTCTGGCCGTTGACGGAGGCGATCGAGATCACCCGGCCGAAGCCGCGCTCGCGCATGCCCTCGATGACATTGCGGGTCATGTTGAAGATCGAATCCAGATTGGTCGTGATCACGTCCCGCCAGTTCTCGGGGGTCATCCGGTGCAACGTACCGTCGCGGGTAATGCCGGCGTTATTCACTAGGATATCGACCGGCCCAAGGTCCTCCTCGACCCGCGCGATGCCGTTTTTGCAGGCCTCGAAATCGCCGACATCCCACTTGTAGACGGCGATTCCGGTCTCGGCCTTGAAGGCCTCGGCCGCCGTGTCGTTGCCGGCATAGGTCGCGGCGACGGTGCAGCCCGCGTCTTTCAGGCCGGCCGAGATGGCGGCACCGATGCCGCGGGTGCCACCGGTCACGAGTGCTACGCGTGCCATGAGCCGTTCCCTCCCTGTCAGGTTCGTTTTTTCTCCCGCCCTTGCCGGCGGCTTAGGATCCTAACACTAACCGCGTTCAACACACATGGCGATGCCCATGCCACCCCCGATGCACAGGGTCGCCAAACCCTTCTTCGCGTCGCGCTTGCCCATCTCGTGCAGCAACGTCACCAGCACGCGGGCACCCGAGGCGCCGATCGGATGGCCGAGGGCAATCGCCCCGCCATTGACGTTCACCTTGGCCGGATCCCAGCCCAGGTCCTTGTTCACCGCCAGGGCCTGCGCGGCAAAGGCTTCGTTGGCCTCGATCAGATCCAGATCGTTGGTCGACCAGCCGGCCAGCTCCAGGGCCTTGCGGCTGGCCGGGATCGGCCCGGTGCCCATGATCGCCGGATCGACGCCGCAGGTGGCCCACGAGACGATGCGCGCCAGCGGCGTCACGCCGCGTTTCGCCGCCGCATCGGCGGTCATCAGAATCACCGCCGCGGCGCCGTCGTTGATCCCGCTGGCGTTGCCGGCGGTCACCGTACCGTCCTTGTCGAAGGCCGCGCGCAGCTTGGCCAGGCTTTCCACCGTGGTGCCGTGCTTGGGGTACTCGTCGGCGTCCACGGTCACGGCGCCCTTGCGCGTCTCGATGGTCACCGGAACGATCTCGTCGGCGAAGCGGCCGGACTTTTGCGCCGCCTCCGCCTTTTGCTGCGAGGCGGCGGCGAAGGCATCCTGTTCGGCCCGGGTGAGCTGCCATTTCTTGGCCACGTTCTCGGCGGTGTTGCCCATGTGGTAGCCGTTGAAGGCGTCCCACAGGCCGTCCTTGATCATCGAGTCGATGAACTGGACATCGCCCATCTTGGTGCCGCCGCGCAGGTGCGCCACGTGCGGCGCCTGACTCATGCTCTCCTGGCCGCCGGCAACCACGACCTGCGAGTCGCCGACCTTGATCGCCTGATAGCCCAGCGCCACGGTGCGGAGACCCGACCCGCAAAGCTGGTTCACTAGATAGGCGGTCTTTTCCACCGGAATGCCGGCGGCCACCGCCGCCTGGCGGGCTGGGTTCTGACCCGTCCCGGCGGTCAAGATCTGTCCGAGAATGGCTTCATCGACCTCGCTCGGGTCGACCTTGGCGCGCCGCATCGCCTCCTTGATGGCAACGGTTCCCAGAAACGAGGCTGCCACACCGGACAACCCACCGTTGAAGGCGCCTACCGGCGTGCGTGCCGCACCTGCGATGACAACTTCGGTCATGATTGTGCTTCTCCTTGAGTTCTCTACCCGCCCCTAGCGGGGATTCTGCGGGCCGACACGGGCAGTCGTCGGCGGCCGCGATGATACCCTAGGCGCGCCAAGCCACCGGCTCACCGATGCTGCGGCGCAAAAGGCTTTCTCCAGATATAGCCATCCACTACCCCCGCGGGCAAGCCTCGTGGCACGCGGTCGTCTCTAGCGAGCCTCGGCGGCCCGCGCCTTGAGCCAAGTCAAAAGCGGCTGCCAGACCAGCTCGGCGGCGCGGCCGCCAACGACCATGCCGATGTGACCGGCCGCCGGGCGCAGGACCTCGGCCGTCGGGATGGCCTCGCACAAGGCCAGCGCCGAGGCCGGCGGTACGATACGGTCGCCGGCGGGAATGATGCCGAGACTGGGCAGATCGAGGCGCTCGGGATCGACCACCTTGCCGGCGATGCGCCAATGCCCGGCGGCGGGTGTGTTCTCGCCATACCAACCGGCCAGACATTCGCGCGCGACCGGCGCGGCCAGCGCCACCCCATCGTTCAGCCAGTCCTCGAGGGCGACGAAGGCGACCGTCTTGCGGTGGGACGGATCGAGACGCGCGAACGCCAGAAACTTGCGCACCACCAGTTGCGGATCGAGACCGGCGAAGAGCGCCTGGATGATGTCCACGGGCAGCTCGCCCAGGGTGTCGAGCAGCGGCGACAGCAGCATCGCGGCCGATGCCGCCTGGGCACTCTGCGCCCCGGCATCGGCGTGGAAGTCCCACGGCGTGGCCATGAGCACCAGACCGGAGAGATCGCCGCGCCGGCGCAGCGCCAGAGGCAGTGCCAGCAGGCCGCCCATGCAGTAGCCGAGCACCACCGGCCGCTGTCCGGTCGCCGCCAACACCGCATCCAGCGCCGATTCCAGGCGCCCGGCGATGTAATCGGTCAGGGTAAAACGCCGCTCCTCCGCACCCGGCCGGTCCCAGTCGACCAAAAAAGGGCGGATGCCCTTGGCGGCGAGCCAGCGCAGCAGGCTGGTCTCCGCCGTCAGGTCCAGCACATAGGCGCGGTTGATGAGCGATGGGACGACCAGAACCGGCACCCCGGCGGCGCCGGGTGACAAGGCGCCATAGTCGAGCAGCCGCGTGGTTCCCTCGCGCCAGATCTCCGGCGCCGGCGGCAAATCGCGGCGATAGGGGTGCCGGCGGTAGGCGGTGACGCCGTCGAGCAGCGCCGTGTGACGCTTGTGAATCTGCCGGCCGAGCGCCGCCGACGCGGTTTCAGGATCGAGGTTTGCGAGATTTTTTTGCAGGGCGGCGGCGGCTGGGCGCAGGTCCGCCTTCCAAGGCAGCGATCCGTTTCTCAAGAGCGGCAAGGCGGCGCGTGAGCTTGCCCAGGTCAGCGCCGCTACCGCCAGATGCAGTCCCAGAGGCCGCGGGCCCTGGCGAAGCTCCCGGCGCCCCCCCTGGCGCTCCCCCTGGCGCTCCGGGCTGTCCGGTTCGCGCTGCGTCACGGCTTTGGGCATTGGCGGTGGCGTCCCCCTGCATTGCCGGTCCTGGCGCCGCCGGCGCCATGCCGGTCATCAAGCCGGTCCAGGCGGCCGGCGTGGCGCCACCGGCCAGGCCCATACCGGTCATCACCCGCTGCAGGGCCCGGGCGAAGTCCTGGTCCGCGGCCAACGCCGACATCTGGTCCTGCCACAGGTCCAGGTATCGCCGCGCCAGCTCGTCCGCATCCGCCTGATCCGACATCGATCCAAGTATATCGGCGCCTTCCGGCCGTGACCAGGGCACCCCGCGGCCCAAATCGGCGGTACGACTATTGATTGACAGTCCTTGCCGCATCGCAGCACAATCGGCTTACGCAGCGCAGCATGATGCGGTCGGAGCCGGGGGCATGCCTCGCCAACGGTCGCGTTTCCCAAGGGCAGCAAGAGGCGCGGCACGTGGCGGGCAAGAAAAACAGCGACGACGGCCAACCCACCATTATCAAGAAATACGCCAATCGCCGGTTGTACAATACGGCGACCAGCAGCTACGTCACCCTGGATCATCTCTGCCAGATGGTGCAGGAGGGCATCGACTTCGTGGTCTACGACGCCAAGAGCGGGGATGATATCACCCGCTCGGTGCTCACCCAGATCATCGTCGAGGAAGAGGGCAAGGGGCAGAACCTGCTGCCCATCAAGTTTCTGCGTCAGATCATCGGCCTCTACGGCGATTCCATGCAATGGATGGTGCCGCGCTATCTCGACCACATGATGGAAGCGTTCTCCCTCAACCAGGAGCGCATGCGCCAGTCCATGCAGGAAACATTCGGGGGTATGTTCCCGTTCGGCAAGTTCGAGGAGATGGGCAAGCAGAACATGGCCCTCTTCGAGAACGCCATGAAGATGTTCACGCCGTTCGAGGGCTATACCGGCCCCACGGCGTCATCCAACAGCACCGGCGAAAGCCCGTCCGAGGCCGAATCACTGGAACGGCTCAAGGCCCAGGTCGACCAGCTGCAGCAACAGCTCGAAGCGATCAGCAAGACCAAGCCGAAGGACTAGAGCGGGGCGTGATCGGGCGGAACCGCCGGCCGGCCCAGCCCGTCCCATGAATTTGCTTTAGGTCGTAGCCGGTTGCGGCCTGCCATGGGGAGCCGCCGCGAATTGCGGCAGGGAGAGCGGCACGACTTTCTGCTGCCGCCACGCGGGTCTGAGCTCCGGCTTGCCGAAGAAATACCCCTGGAGCAGGTTGATCCCCTCGTTGGCGAGTATCGCGGCTTCTTCATTGGTCTCCACGCATTCCGCGACCGTAATCAGGTTGAAGACCTGCGCCAGGCTCAGAAGATTACGAATGAAGAGCTGGTTCTCGGTGCTTTGCGGCAGGTTATGCACGAACGATCCGTCGATCTTGACCACGTCGACCGTCAATGCCTTGAGATGACGGAAGGTGGTGTACCCGGCGCCGAAATCATCGAGAGCCACCTCGCAACCCAGATCGCGCAGGATAGAGACGAAACGCGCCGAGTCGTCGATATCGAACAGGGCCGCGGTCTCGGTGATCTCGATAATCATGCGGTTGGCCAGATCACGGCGACCCTTCAGTTGGGCAACGAGCGCGCGGAGCCAGCCTCGGTCGGCGGCGGTGACCCCGGAGATGTTGAACGCCAACGTCACATCCGGATAACCCTCCAGATCCTGGATGACCAGCTCCAAGGCACGCCGGTCAATGGCGCGCATGAGGCCCAGCCGCTCGACCACCGGAATGAAACGACCGGCCGCAATCACGCTGCCGTCCAGCGCGATCATGCGCAACAGGCATTCGTAGTAACGCACCTCGTGGGTGGTCGCGTCGACCACGGGCTGATAGGCGAAGACCAGGCGATCGTCCTTCAGCGCCTCGGTGACCTGTTCGCCCAACTCCATGTTGGCGCGGTGGTCGAGGCGTTTTTCCTCGGACATCTCGAAGGCCGTAACGCAGTCGCGCCCGGCGGACTTGGCATTCAGCAGCGCGGCCTCGGAATTGTTGATGACATCGAAGCTGGTGCGCGCCTGCTCGGGGAAATGAACCAAACCTATGGACAGGGTGACGTGCAGGCGATTGGTGTCGATGATGAGAGGGCTTCGCCGCATGGAGTCGACGATGCGCTCGCCGATCATCGCCGCGTCATCGGGCGAACACAACGCGAGCACGATACCAAAGCGATCGGAACCTAGGCGGCCAATAACGTCGGTGGCCCGCAGACACTGATCCAGGCGACGCGCCACCTCGATGAGAACGCGATCGCCGGCGGCGCTGCCGTAGGCCGTGTTGATCCGCCCCAATTGATCGATGCCAACCGCCAGGAAGGCGCCCGGCGGGCCATAGCGCTGACTGTATGACAGCGCATAGTCGAGCGCCTCGCGCAGGCGCAGCTTGTTGTAGTGGCCGGTCAGGTCGTCATAGTTGGCCAGATGCTCGAGGCGGGTCTCGTTTTCCTTGCGCTGGGTGACCAGACGCAGCATCCCGGACAGGCGGACCGGCGCCCCCCCCGGCGACATCTGGACCGTTCCGCGATCGTGGATCCAGCGAAACTCGCCGTTGTCGGCACGGACCCGGTACTCGCAGTCGTAACCTGCGGCCCCGGCGAAATGCTCGGAGAGGGCCTGCATGCGAGTCGGCAGATCCTCTGGATTGATCCGGCCGTGCAGGCGGTCGCCGCTGCACGGCACGGTCGCCGGGCCAAGCCCGAAGAAATCGGCGGCCCGTCCGACCCAGTCTATGCGGTCGGTCGCCAGATCCCAGCTGTAGACCAGATCGCCGGATCCGTCCACGGCGGCGCGCAGCCGTTCAAGCTCAGCCAGATTCTCGTCTCGAGACAGAGATGGAAGCACGGGCGATCACTCCTACCTGAAGCGTTCGTCTGCTCTCAGAAATTCAACGCGGTGCCACCGCCACGGCCGTTCCTACTGAAACGAGGACCGGTGGCACCCGTTGCCGAAGCTCAGGGTGACAAGGTAGGCGCCCCTCCCTAATAATTTATGAATAAAGACAAATGCTGAAATCATTATGGTTAATTATAGACTATTTCTCTAGTTCCAACTCTCGTCGATATTGCTCTATATCGTCACTTTTTATTGTTAACGAGACGTCCAAATTCTGTTAACTTTTGCAATATGCCTACAATCCAAACAATTTATATTGCATTTGCTGGATATTTACGCCATAATTCGCGCCTTCCCTGAGACAGTTATACTGGGTTCATGGCCAGTTTCTCTTCGCCCCTCGTCTTCCCGGCAAGCGCCTCGATTCGGCTCCCATCGGCGCTGCCGTCAGCCGCCGGCGAGGCATTCGAGGTGCGCCCGATCTCGGGCGTGGTGCCGCCGCCTCCGCTGCGCGAGGAGTCTCAGGCCCGCCAGCCGCGCCAGGATCTGGCGGAAAACCGCGATCGTACGCGCCGAGCCGACCAGGGGGCCTTTGGCCAATCGCGGCCTCGGTATAGCCCGGCCCAGCCCTTCGCCGCGACGGATTTCGCCACCAGCCCGTTCTTGGCGCAGATTCTCAGCCAGGATCTCGGGCCGGCGGGGAATGTCGTGGCCCTCCACCGCGATGGCGCGACGCTCGGCAGCGACGCCTACCGGCGGGCGGGCGGCGAGCCGGTCATCTACAGCGAGCAACCTCGGATACTACGGATCGCCGTTTGACGGTTACACCCCGCATTCTGCCGCAGCAGCGCCTGCTTTTGGAGTTGCTCCTGGCGTCCGGCCATATCGCCGTACCCGGCGACGCGCGGGGCACCATCCTGTGGCGAACCCTGGAGGAATGCCGCCAAGCGCGCTGGATCACCGTGGCCGAGATCAGCCCGGATTTCTTTAGCATCGGGATCACCCGCGCCGGCCGAACCGCCGTCAAAGACGGCGCCTAGGTTTCGGTTACGGGCGCAGCGCCCGGCACACCTCGCGCAGGGTGAACGGATCGGTGTGAATATCGGCGAGGTCGACGCTGGCAGATAGGCCGAGCCGCGACCTCAGGGACAGGGACTCCGCGGCAGACTCACGCATTCTCCACCGCTTGGACCAGCCACCGGGCGGTGCGCAAGAGGCGCCCGTCGTCACCGCGGCTGGCGACGAGCTGAGCCCCCATGGGCAAGCCCGCGGCGCCGCGCAGGATCGGCAAGGTCACGGCCGGCGTACCGCACAAGGTCCACAGCGTGCTGAAGATGGGATTGCCGGTCGAGTCCAGGCCCACTGGCGCCTCGCCGGTCGCCGCCGGTGTGAGGATCGCGTCGTAGCGCTGAAATACCTCGGTAAGGCCCGCGTTGAGGATATCGCGCCATTCGACGGCGCGATTGTAGTCCACGGCGGTCGTCTTCCGGCCCTCCTCGATCAGCGCGCACAGATTGTCGCTAAGCTTGTCGCGGCCGCTCTCGTACAGGGAGTGGAAGCTCTTGGCGATATCGGCGCACATGATCGTGCGGTGCCAGCGAACCGCATCGTCGAAGGGTGCCGGCAGATCGAACACGTCGCAGTTGTCACCGAGAAGATCGGCCAGCTCTTCGAAGGCCGCCTGGGTATCCTCGCTCGCCTCGTCCCACAC
>JAJFGI010000020.1 GCA_021776215.1 Kiloniellaceae bacterium
CAACCCGCCGGTGGCGATCCGCGGCCGCCTGCTCACGTTCCACGACGACCCGGCGGTCGCTGGGACGGCGGCCAGCTATCGGTACATCGAAGATGGCCTGCTGGTCTTGGCGGACGGGCGCATCAGCACCATGGGGGAGGCAGCCGCATTGCTGCCCACCCTGCCGCCCGGCGCGCCGGTGCACCATTACCCCGATGGGCTGGTCATGGCCGGATTCATCGATGCCCACATCCACTATCCGCAGACCCAGGTCATCGCCTCCTACGGGGCGCAGCTGATGGATTGGCTGGAGACCTACACCTACGTGGAGGAGCAGAAGTTCGCAGACCCGGCGCATGCCGCCCGCATCGCCGGCTTCTTCCTGGACGAGCTGTGCCGCAACGGCACCACCACGGCGGCGGTCTATTGCACGGTGCACCCCGAGTCCGTGGACGCCTTCTTCAGTGAATCGGCACGCCGCGACATGCGCATGGTCGCCGGCAAGGTGTTGATGGACCGCAACGCGCCGGCGGCCTTATGCGATACGGCGGAACGCGGCTTGGCCGAAAGCGAAGCGCTGATCGCCCGCTGGCACGGCAAGGGACGGCAGCATTATGCGATCACGCCGCGCTTTGCCCCGACCTCGACGGAGGCGCAGCTGGAGGCGGCCGGCGCCCTCTTGAAGGCGCATCCGGATGTGCTGCTACAAACCCATCTGAGCGAGAACCCGGGCGAGATCGAATTGGTCCGACAGGCCTTTCCCGGTGCCCGCGACTATGTCGACGTCTATGACCGCCATGGCCTGTTGGGGTCGCGCTCGCTGTTCGGTCATTGCCTTCACCTGACCGACGCGGAACGCGTCCGGTTGAGTGAAAGTGGCTCGGTGGCGGTCTTTTGCCCAACCTCCAACCTGTTCATCGGCAGCGGCCTGTTCGACCTGGCGTTGGCCCGCGATGCCCGCTTTCCGTTGCGGGTCGGCCTGGCCACCGACGTGGGCGGCGGCACCAGCTATTCCATGCTGCGCACCGCGGGCGAGGCCTACAAGGTGTTGCAACTGCAGGGCCAAAGCCTGCCCGCCCTGCAGGCGTTCTACATGCTCACCCTGGGCAACGCGCGGGCATTGGGCCTGGAGGATCGGATCGGCACCCTGGCGCCGGGAACCGACGCGGACGTGGTGGTGCTCGATGCGCGCGCCACGCCGGCCATGGCGCACCGCTTGGAGGTGGGGCACGGCGATCTCGCCGATGAGCTGTTCGTTCTCATGACCCTGGCCGACGACCGCGCCGTGCGCGCCGCCTATGTGGCCGGCGCCTTGGCCGCCGGCGGGCCGGACTCCGGGGGGCTACAAAAGGTTAGAGGGACAGTGTCACGGGCATCCGGCTTGAGCCGGTCCGGACAACGCCGGGACGCGTTTTCCCGGCCGGTACGGCGCTAGCCCAGCATCTTGTGCAGGCGCGCGTCCCTGGTCTTGAAGTGCTGGGTAAACCAGTCGCGCAGATGCATCGCGAGGACGTCGTCGTAGTTGACATAAGCGCCGCGGTCGAAGGCGTCCATGATGTCGCGGATACCATCCAACAGGCGCTCGTGATCCGCCTTGTGGTCGGCATACTGGTCGTAGTCGCACTCGCGCATGATCTTTTCTTCCAGCGCGAAGTGCGCCGAGATCTTGGCGTTGATCTCGCCCAGGAAATCGGCGACGGCCTGTTTGTCGGCCTTGCCCGCCTGCCGAGCGTAAAGGTCGTTGAGAATCCGGATCAACCCCTCATGCTCATGGTCGACGGACGCGATTCCGGTGCGATAGTCGTCCCGCCACTCTACTAGAGCCATCGAGATCATCCCAACTGTTGCGTATCGGCCGGCGAATCGGCGGGTTCGGTAGTGGCGCCGAAGATAAAACCGCCGGCTTCGGCCCGGAAGCCGATCACGAACCTCTGGCGCGGGCCAATCACGACCCGCGCTTCGCGTTGATAGTCGAAGCCTTCGTCCCTGGTGCTTTCGCGCAACCGCACAACGAGATTATAGGACCCCGTCGGAATCACGAAATTCTTGTAGATCTGCGAGGGTCCGTCGCCAAATAGGCCGGAGGGCGGAACGAATTCGCGGACGATAAGCTGACCGTCCAGTTCGACCTCGACCAGCACCGGCACGCGCTCCCGTGGGCAATCCACGGGTTTGCGCATGTTCGGCGGCAGGGCCGCGATCTCCGCCGCGCTCAGGCGCCGGCACTCCCGGACATGTTTGCCGCTATGTGCGAGACTCAGGGTCAGTTCCGCCTTGTCGTCGTCGAAGTGCCGGTAAGCCGGCGTATCCGCGAAGACTCCGAGCAGCACCGCGATCAGCGCATAGACGATGCCTTGGCCCAAATATTTGGCAAAACTACGCATTTGGACCGTCCCCATCGGCCATGGCCTGCGGTGCTTGCGGGGCTTGCGGGGCTTGCGGAGCGCTGGGCTTCGGCAAAGCCGACAGGCTGGCGCGGAATGTCTCGATCTGCTTTTCCAGCGCAACACGATCGCTGGCCGCCGCCCAGGAGGTGACAATGCGCTCGCGGGGCACCCGTTTGCGCAGGTACGGATCGCGTTCGCCCAACAGACGCGCCGTCATCCACGCCACACCGTAGCGGTTGAAGCACTCCCCGTCGCGGCAACCGGTTATGACCACGCCATCCGCCAAATCGCGGCTTAGAACATAGTCGATGAACGACGGCGGCACGGCGGCGATGCACGGAAGGCTGAGAGTGCCGATGCCGTCGGTCGCCAATCGACCGACCGGGACGGCATGGTCGCACCCGAAGACCATTACCCTGGCGTCGCCGGCAAGTCCCGCCGCCACGGCATCGGCTTCATCGCGCAGGGCCCGCAGCGAGCGATCGGGCAAGTCGATGCCGGGGACAAGTTCGCTCGCCCGGCGGAACGGCGTCGACGTCGGACACGCCCCGGCGCAGATGCCGCAGCCGACGCACAGGGACGCATGGACGCTGGCCTCCTGCTCGAACGGCAAGGCGTCGCTGCGCGGGCGCATGATAATGGCATTGTAGGGGCAGTCGTTGGCGCAGCGCTCGCACCCGTTGCAGTTGTTCAGATCGACAACGGCCGCGGCGGGGCGCCGGACCGGCGGCAGCCACGGCAGGGCGAACAGCATGAACGTCAACACCCCCGCGAAGGCCCAGACCGCGCCATTGGAGAAAGTGTCCATCAGGGGATAGGCCGACAGATAGAACCAGTCGAGCTTGAGAACCCCCGGGACGACCGTCAGGTCCGCCGGCGGATGGCTGACCGCCGGCTTGACGAAGGACAGCGCCACCAGCATGAGGAACGTCCCGGCGGCGAGGCCGCGTTTCGGATTGATCCTGGGCTTGGTAACCCGCTGCAGGTGAATCCACAAAACCAGCAGGAGCAGCAAGGGCGCGACGATATGAATGAACGTCAGGAGCGTGAAAAAGCGATCGTCCAGTGTCGTCGGCGTCAGGAAATTTCGCGCGATCGCCTCGCCGAAGATGCCGAGCCAATCAAGCCATTCGGTACTTGCAATGGCAATGTATTGCGCCAGTTGGTCCCAGACCATCCAATAGCCGGTGATGCCGGCGACAAATACCAGCCAGAGGATCGGCGTGCCCGTAACCCAGGTGAACCAGCGCGCGCCGCGATACCGGTCGAGCGCGAATTCGCGCAGCATATGGACGACCATCATCAGGATCATGCCGTCGGAGGCATAGCGGTGCAGGCTGCGCATAACGCCGCCCAGGTACCACTGGTCCACGGTCAGGTACTGCACCGAGTCGTAGGCCTCGGTCGTGCCGGTATCGAAAAAGATGTAGATGTAGATGCCGCTGACCGCGACCACCCAGTAGTAGAAGAAGCCCAGGGCACCCAGTTGATAGAGCGGATTCCACGCCGGGCCGAAGATCCGGTCCAGGACGGCTTCGACGGTTTCGAAGCCCCACCTCAACCGCCCCTGCACAAAGGCTACCGGCCCGCCGCCAACAGCGGGACGGCGTGTCGGGTTGCCATGGGTTTCGGTGCGGGTGGGTGCGCGCAAGGCTTGCTCAGGCGTTGCGCGCATTCGGTCGCGTCTTCAACCAGGCGCGGACCAGGACCACACCGACGCCGATCAGGCTGCCGGCGCCCACGGCCAGGCCGATAAAGATCGAGTAGTCGAAGCGATAGCGTTCACGGGTCGGATCGTAATAAGTGCAAAACAAGCGAATCCGATTCGCCAGATAGGTTAGGGTGCCCGACTCGGCCGGGCGGCCGAAAACCAGATCGATCAACGGCTCGACCAGAGCCGGCGCATTGAATTGGGCCCCGTAGACCTGGCGATAGACACGCCCCTCGCCGTCGATCACCGTGGTCTGCGCCAGATGATCGAAGCCGCGCGGCGACGGATAATAGATAAAACCCAGATTCTCCACCAAGCCCTCGATCGCTGCGGCATCGCCACTTAGAAATTCCCAGTTCGGCAGATCGACCCCTTGGCTGCGCGCGAAGGCGCGCATCCGTTCGGGTGTATCGTCGCGCGCATCGAAGCCAATGGTAACGACCGAGAACGCGTCCTTACCCACCGCGTCCTGCGCCACATCGACCGCCTTTTGGAGGGTCTGCACGACAATCGGGCACGATTCGGCGCATGCTGTAAAGACCATGTTCACGACCAAGGGCTTACCCCGGTAGTCGGACAGCCGGACCGGACGGCGCCGGGTATCGAGAAAACTATAGTCGTTCAGCGCGCGGCCGATGGCCGCCTGGCTGTAAGCGATGGCGGCACTCTGATCGAATGGCGCCGGGGCGGGCGACGTCGAGGCGGCGGCAGCCTCGATGCTGGCGACGGTCAGCAGGACCGCGCCAATAAATTGCAGTCGGCGTGACATGAGGCCGCTTCGCCTCCTACCCCAACACCACGCGATCGATGATCGCGGCGAACAGAAGCAGGCCAAGCTGCACCAGCGATGCGAAGAAATTCGTCATCGCCGCCCGGGGCCCAGGGTTCTTGGCCAGATCGACCGATTTCAGGATAAAATAGCCGCCGCCGGTTGCCGCTCCGAGCAGATAGATCCAACCCATCCCAAGCGCCGCCGGCACCAAGGACAGCAAGACCAGGGCCACCGTGTGCGCCAGAATGACCTTGGCCGCCATGGCATCGCCGACGACGACCGGCAGCATCGGCACGCCGGCGGCCGCATACTCCTTATGCAAGGCGGTCGCCAGACTCCAGAAATGCGGCGGCGTCCAGAGAAAGAGAACGACCGCCAGCACGATGGGTGCGGCGGACAGGGTCGGATCCACCGCCGACGCGCCGGCGAGCACGGCGAAGCTACCGGCCAGACCGCCCAGGACGATGTTGAGCCAGGTCCGGTTCTTCAGCCACATGGTGTAGACAACGCCGTAGGTAAAGGCGCCGAGGAACACATGGAGGGCCACGGCCACATTGAAAGTCCAGGCCGCGACCGCCACCGCCAGGGCCAGAAGGCCCAGGATTATCCCCAGCCAAAGCGGCCCCGCCTTGAACGCGCCGGTCACGAAGGGCCGATTGCGGGTGCGCGCCATGCGTGCGTCCAGGTTGCGCTCGACATACTGGTTGAACGCCCCGGCACTGGCCGCCGATAGCAGGACCGCCAGTGCCAGCACGGCGATCTTCCAGCCCGCCACCGCCGGCCCCGGCGTCACGGCAAGCCCGCCCAGGGCGCACAGCATGATCGCCAAGCCGATACGAAGCTTGAAGACCGACCAGACCTGCGCAACGGTGGTTGCCATCGTTTTCTCGAAAGCTTTCTATGTGCGGGCCAGCTTGTCCGTCAGCTCAGCGGCCAAACCTCCGACAGGAACTTCCAGTTGATGAAGTAGTAGAGGACGAAGGCCAGGAAGAACACGCTGACCAGAACGATGGTACCCGGCAGCTTCAAGGTACCCTCGCTGCCATAGGTCGACACGGCGGCGCCCGGAGCCACGATCGGGTTGGCCTTGGCCACGG
>JAJFGI010000191.1 GCA_021776215.1 Kiloniellaceae bacterium
GCCCGGTTGCCGAAGTTCTGTCCGGCCCGGAAGAAGAAGACCTGGATGCAGGTTTGCCCCGCGTCCTGATGAGCGGCGATCACATCCGCGTCGTCGAAGCCGCGCACGTTGATGTCCTGATGCGCCTGGATCTGAGTCAGCGCGCGGATGCGGTCGCGATAGACGGCCGCCGATTCGAACTCAAGGTCTTCCGACGACGCCTGCATGGCGGCGGCCAGACGCTGCTGGATGTCTTTCGACCGGCCGCTCAGAAAATCCCGCGCCTGGTCGACCAATTCGTCGTAGTCGGTCTTGGAGATGCGGCCGACGCACGGTGCCGAACAACGTTTGATCTGATGCATCAGGCAAGGGCGCGTGCGGGTCGCAAAAACCGTGTCCGAACAAGAGCGTAGGAGGAACGCTTTTTCCAAGGCGGTGATCGTCCGGTTGACCGCGCCGGCGGAGGCGAAGGGGCCGAAGTAGGTGCCGGTGGTGCCCTTCGCGCCGCGATGCTTGGCGACCTGAGGGTACTCCGTGTCGCCGGTGATGACGATATAAGGGAAGGACTTGTCGTCACGCAGCAGCACGTTGAAGCGCGGCATGAGTCGTTTGATCAGATTGCTTTCGAGCAGCAGGGCCTCGAGCTCGGTATGCGTTGTCACCACCTCCAGGGCGACCGTCGAAGCGATCATGCGTTGCAGCCGTCGCGGCAACTTCGCCGGCTGGCAATAGGACGTCACGCGCTTCTTCAGATTCTTCGCCTTGCCGACGTAAAGCGCATCGCCTTTGCGATCGAGCATGCGGTAGACGCCGGGACCGTTGGGCAGGGTCTTGACCGACGCGACGAGCGCGGCCACGCCTTGCGCCACCGCCCCCATGTCTTGAGCGTTGTCGACATGGCCCTCGACTTGCGCCTCGACTTGCGCCTCATCATGGGCCCCGTCATGAACCTCGTCCGCGGTCGCGGCGGCGGATCGTGGCGCGGCGGCCGCGACATTTTTTTCCGCGGGTGGGCGGCCGGGGCGGCGGATCGGCTTTCGCTCGGTCACGGTCGGGGTCCTCGCGCGGCCGCGCAACGGGCACCGTGGCGGGCGCCACATGTCCGCATATCCTGCCGAACGTTTTGCGGGGCTGGTGTCAATTGTGCGAACGCTGACAAGAGGTTGGTTATCGCTTGGTTAATCTATCCACGAGTTTCGTGGATAAGGTTGTGGACATCTCCATGGCACCGACCTGACCGGCCCAGGAATTCAAGCTTTTGATCGCCCTGCCCAAAAAATAGGCAAAGGCTTTAGCGGATTGATTTTGCATATAAAAAAGGAAGTCAAGCGTAAAGAAATTGTCATCTCGCGAAAGTCTTGGCCCTTGCGCAACAGTCGCGAGCACGCCCGTTTTCTCCTGTGCAAAACTTTCTCCGTCCGGACCGATGAGAATCGCCGCGCTGGCAATGGCTTAGGGCGATACGGGTCACGCCCGCGCGTCACGTCTCGCTGCGTTCGTACGTTGTCTCGCAGCCGATGGCGGCCATGTCCGGATAGCGATCGAGCTTTTCGACGCGCACCCGCACACGTTCAACCCGGTGATCTTGAAAGCATGTCGCGGCGAGTTGCCCGGCCAAGGTCTCCAGCAACCGAAATTCGGCCTTGCTGCAACTATCGCGGATCTTGGACGCTAAGGCGCCGTAGTCGACGACTTCCGAGATGCGATCCAGGCGCGGCGGCGCCGGCCGCACGTCGAGCCTCAGGTTGATACGCAGCCGCTGCAGGTTGGCGCGTTCCTTGTCGGTCACGCCGATGCGGCAGGCGATGGTCAGATCGCTGATGACGATCCGTTGCTGGGTCGCGCGCATGGCGGGCTCCAATTGGCTCACTCGGAAACGGCGCCGTGGGCCGACGGCTGCGCCCACGCGAGATGCTGGCCGCCGTCGAGGGCGATCATCTGCCCGGTCATGGACGGCGCGGTAAGAAGAAAGCGAACGGCCGTGCAGATTTCATCCGGCGAGGTGCCGCGGCCGAGCGGCATCATGGCGCATTGACGGGCAAACTCGGCGTCGGTTTGCCGCGCGCTCGGCAAGGCCGGGCCGGGGCCGATGCCATTGACTCGGATACGCGGCGCCAGCGCCAGGGCGAGCGTTCGTGTGAGAGTCCAAAGAGCGGACTTCGACACCGTATAACTCAGGAAATGCGGCGTCAGGTTCCACACCCGCTCGTCCAGCATATTGACGATGATGCCGCCGGAGTCGTCCGGCAGGGCGCGGGCAAACGATTGGGAGAGCACGAAAGGCGCGCGCAGGTTTGCCTCCAGATGGCGGTCCCAGGACGCGCGCGTCGCCGTCTCCGCCGTGTCGGAGTCGAACACCGAGGCATTGTTCACCAGGCAGCCGATCGGCCCGACCGCCGCGGTCGCGCGCGTCAGCAAGGTCTCGGTCTCGGCTTCATCGGCAAGGTCGGCGGCAAGATCGGCGGCTCGACCGCCGGCCGCCTCGATGTCGGCGACCACGGCGGCGGCGGCGTCCCTGGACGTATGGTAGTGCACCGCCACGGCCCACCCTTGGCGGGCCAGATCCATGGCGATGGCCCGCCCGATCCGCTGCCCGGCGCCGGTCACCAGCGCCGCGTGCGGATAGGTGTCGGGATGGCGCGGCTTCGCCTGCCCAGTAGGTCCGGTTGCCATGCGGCGGAGCATGCCGGAGGTGTGTTACAGGCGCAAGAGGTGCCCGGCGACGATCCGCTCTAGGGTAAGACACCGGCAAAATGCCGCGCCAGATAGATCCCATAGGTGAGGAGGAGGACGATCCCGACGCCGCGGCCAAGGGTGTGCCGAGTGGTCGTCCAAATAACGAACGCGACGCTTGCGCCCAGCATGACCCAAATATCAAAGGCGAGGATGGATCCGGGGATGGGCACGTCGCCGAAGAGCGGAACGAGCCCCAGGATGCCGAGGATATTGAAGATGTTCGAGCCCACGACGTTGCCGAGGGCGACGCCGGCTTGACGCCGAACGGCGGCGACCACCGTCGTCGCGAGTTCGGGCAGGGAGGTGCCCAGGGCAACCAGAGTCAGGCCGATCGTTGCCTCCGAGACGCCGAAATTCCGCGCCAGTCCGATGGCTCCCGTGACGAGAAGATGGCTGCCCGCGGCGACCCCAAGCAATCCGCAAAACAGCGCCAGCAATGGCCGCCAGAGAGTCTCCGCCGCCTCTCCGCTCGGCGGCGGCACGGTTCCGGCGGCGGCGGCCGCGGTGGCGGACCTCGCCCCCCGCCGTTGCTGCGTCCGATACTGCCAGAGTGTGTAAACGCACAGCAGAATCAGCATGGATACGCCGCTCCAGACGGTCAGAGTGCCGGCGAAGCTAAGCAGGACGAGCGCCACGCTTGCGATGAGCATGACGGCGGTATCCACGCGCATCGCCTTGCGGGTGCACACCATGGGGGCGATCAGTGCGCCACAGCCGACGATGAGCAGGATATTGGCGATGTTGGAGCCGA
>JAJFGI010000192.1 GCA_021776215.1 Kiloniellaceae bacterium
CGAGCGCGGCGGCACCTTCTTCCAGCCGACGGTGCTCACCGACGTGACCACCAAGATGAAGGTGACCCAGGAAGAAACCTTTGGTCCCGTCGCCCCCTTGTTCCGCTTCAAGACCGAGGACGAGGGGATCGCCATGGCGAACGACACGGAGTTCGGCCTGGCCGCCTATTTTTATGCCCGCGACCTGGGCCGCGTCTGGCGCGTGGGCGAGGCGCTGGAGACCGGCATCGTCGGCATCAACACCGGCATCATCTCGACCGAAGTCGCGCCCTTCGGCGGCATCAAGGAATCCGGCGTCGGCCGTGAAGGGTCGAAGTACGGCATGGACGATTTCCTCGAGATCAAATACCTCTGCATGGGCGGCGTCTAGGCGACGCTAAGCCAGGAGCATGGCATCCGGCAACGACTTCGATCTTATCGTCGTCGGCGGCGGTTCCGGCGGGGTCCGGGCCGCACGCATGGCGGCGGGCACCGGCGCGCGGGTGGCGATCGCCGAGGAGTACCGCTATGGCGGCACCTGCGTGATTCGCGGCTGCGTGCCGAAGAAGCTACTCTCCTACGCAGCGCATTTTCGCGAGGACTTCGAGGATGCCGCCGGCTTCGGCTGGACGGTCGAGGGCGCCCGTTTCGATTGGGCGCGGCTGATCGCCGACAAGGACAAGGAGATCGATCGGCTGGAGGGTATCTACGAGCGCCTTCTGAAGGACGCCGGTGTCACGTCGTACCGGGGCCATGCGCGCTTGCTCGATACGCACCGGGTCGAGATCGGCGACCAGGTTTTTCGGGCCGAGACCATCTTGATCGCCACCGGGGGGCATCCGATCTTTCCGCCCGGCCACGGTTGGGATTTGGGGATCAGTTCCAACGAGGCATTCCACCTGAAATCGCTGCCCGGCCGCGTCGCGGTCTATGGCGGCGGCTACATCGCCGTCGAGTTCGCCAGCATCTTTAACGGCATGGGCGCCGAGGTGACGCAGATCTACCGGGGACCGCAAATCCTGCGTGGTTTCGACGATGACGTGCGCGATACCCTGGCCGGCGAGTTGGTGACCAAGGGCATCGACCTGCGCGTGGAAACCATGATCGACCGGCTCGAGAAACACGGGGACGGCGTGCGTTTGCATCTGTCCGACGGCGAGATCCTGGAGGTGGACGTGGTCATGGCGGCAACTGGCCGGCGCCCGAACACCGAAAATCTCGGTCTGGCCGCCGCCGGTGTGGCTGTGGGCGAGAAGGGCGAGATCAAGGTCGATGCCTACTCCCGCACGTCGCAAAAGAACATCTATGCCATCGGCGACGTGACCGACCGTCTGGCGCTGACGCCGGTGGCGATTCAGGAAGCGATGGCCTTCGTCGATACGGTCTATCGCGGCACGCCCCGGTCCATGGACCACAGCGACGTGCCGACCGCGGTATTCAGCATGCCGACCGTATCGACCGTCGGCCTGACCGAGCTTCAGGCGCGCCAGGCATACGGTGACGTGGACATCTACCGCTCGACCTTCCGGCCGCTGAAGCACACCCTGTCGGGCCGCGACGAAAAGACCATGATGAAACTGATCGTCGACCGGGCGACGCAGAAGGTGGTCGGCGCGCATATGGTCGGCCTGGATGCCCCGGAGATCATCCAGGGCGTGGGCATCGCCATCAAGGCGGGGGCCACCAAGCAGATCTTCGATGCGACCGTCGGCATCCACCCGACGGCGGCGGAGGAGTTCGTCACCATGCGCGAGCCCGTGGCCCAGCCGGTCAAGAAGGCGGCGGAGTAGAATCGCGCCTTCAGCCCGCCGATCTGTCGTAGAACCAAGCGGCCACAAGGCCCCAGATGGAATTGGCGATCAACACCAGGACCGGGGTCATGGCACCGGCGTCGAGCCCGGCGACGCCCGCTCCGGCCCGGGGCAGGAAAATAAAGAGCGCGGCCAGCGACGCGATCAGGCCAACCACGAGACCGCGTGCAATCCAGCTGCCTTTGACGTACGGGGTCGCGAAGAGAAGCCCAAACAGTCCACCCCAGACCATCTGCTTGTACAGAAACTCGGGTAGCGGCGGGGCCGGGAAACCGATGCCCATCGCGGCGATCAGGCCGATCATTCCAGCCAAGACCACAAAGATCACATTGGCCACGGCTCCGACGGCGCCGGCCGTGAAGGCTCTAGAGAGCGCGTTGAGAACGGACATATCCAGTAGCTCTCCTTTATCCTGCTCGATCGAGATTGAATTTGGTACCAACATCCGGCAAATACAATATGCGGCCCGCCCGCCCAATCGAAGCGACCTATGTTGGACACTGCCGGCGGGCGCGGCAAACCGAGCAGGAGTGAGGTAATGGCGGCGGAAAAGCAAACGCGATCGGGTGGTTGCCTGTGCGGCGCGGTGCGCTTCGACGTTTCTCCGGTGGAGAAGAAATTTGACATCTGTCACTGTGGCATGTGCCGGAAGTGGAGCGCCGGGCCGTTCATGAGCGTGCATTGCCAAGGGGGCGCCACGTTCACGAAAAAGGACGGGCTGGCCTGGTACCGCGGCTCGAAGTGGGCCGAGCGCGGCTTCTGCTCCCGTTGCGGATCCAGCTTGTTCTGGCGGCTCGCCGAAAACCCGGACGCCATGCTCGCCGTTGCCGCTGACGCGTTCGACGTTGCCGATGATCTGACCCTCGACCGGCATATCTTTATCGATGCGAAACCCGCCCGCTACGATTTTGCCGACGACCGTCCACGGATAACCGAGGCCGAGTTGCTCGCCGAGCTTGGCATCACGCCGGGCTGAACATAGGTCACGCCGACCTGGATTCGTCGGCTTGGCGGCGGGCCTGGGCGGCGGCTTTCGTATCACCCAGATCGTCCAGGACCGCGGCATAATTCAGCCACGTGCCGGTGCTGTTGGGTTTCACCGTCGTGCGCTCCGAGAGCAGGGCGCGGGCGAGCTTCATTTGGCCGCCGCGAATGGCGGCCTGCACGAGAAGCTGGGTGAAGACATCGCGTTGGGCATGGCTGGCGCCCAACTGAATGAAATCGTCGCGGCGCGGGAGTAGGAGCTCTACCGCGCGCGCATCGGCACCTTTGGATTGCGCGAGGATCGCCTGACAGATCGGGATGGTGACTGGGTCCATGGTCGCCGCCGCCGCGTTGCCCGGTGTCCCGGCGAACGCCCGGAGGACGTCGAGCAAACGCGCCGCGGCCTGCGTGCGTCCCGTCGCCGCCAGGGCCATCATGGCGTGCGTGTCGGTGAAGGCCAGCACGTGGTCGTCGAGCCGAGTCTCCACGTGGTCGGCCAGTTCCTGCCAGCGATCACCCACGTCGATGGTCTGGAATTCCAGGCGAGCGAGCAGCGCGGCACAATTTTGGATATCCAGATAGAAGTCCGATTTGTCGGCACGGATCGAGCGGTCATAAAGCGCCAAAACCTCGTCATAGGCGCCGCGCTCGAAATGATACAGGGCGAGGTGCCACCACAGGTGTCCGCGGAACGGGTTGCGGTCGTCCCAGGCGTCGGCGGGTCGGTCGAGCCAGGCGATGCCCTCGCGCAGGCGCCCCTGCATCTCCAGCACGTGGGCCACCGCGTGCAAGGCCCACAGGTCTTCCCGGGCCATGTCGACGGCTCGGCGGCCCAGACGCTCGGCGGTGGCATAGTCGCCGCATTCTTCGTGGCCGAAGGCGAGCATGCCGAGGATATAGCTATAGCCGGGAACGCTCTCGTCCCAGGCGTGCAGGACACGCGCCGGGGCATCGCGCAACTCGCGGCTGCGCCCCAACCAGAAAAAGGCGAAGTGTTGCAGCCGCAGCGCCAGCAGGTCGCGGGGATGCTCCACGAGAATCTCTTCCCACAGGGCGCAGGTGCGAACCATGTCGCCGGTCAGCCAGGTGCGCAGTGCCGCGATGTGCGCCGCCTCGCGCGACGTGATACCGCTTGCATGCGTCTCCGCCGCGGCCAGGGCGGCGCGTGCTTTGCCGTGTACCGCGACGGTGCCGAAGAGCATGAAGAAATAGCCGTGCAGGCAATGCGCCAGGGCGAAGCCCGGGTCCGCCGCGATGGTCGCCTTGACGCTGTCGCTCGCCCTAAGCCGGTACTCGAAGTAGTTCTTGATCGCCTCGTCGAAATGAGTAGCGGCTATGTCGCTGGCGGTCGTCAGGTCCAGGCCGCGAATATCGGTGGTCATTTCCGGGTCTCTCGACGCGCGCTACGGCCGGCGGGCGACGAGGTCGATTTCGACCAAGGCGTCGCGGGCCAGCGCGGTGACGCCGATGCAGGTTCGCGCCGGCAGGCGGTCGGCCGGAAAGTAGGATTTGTAGGCCGCGTTCATGGCCGCAAAATCCCGCTGGAAATGGATCAGATAGATGCGGACACTGACCGCGTGCTCCAGATCCAGCCCCAGGCCTTGCAGGACAAGGACCAGGTTGTCCATCACGCGGCGGGTCTGTGCCTCGATCCCGTCGGGCAGGGGGGCGCTGTCGTCCGCCGGGTCGGTGGGCATCTGCCCGGTGAGGAAGACCCAGCCGTCCGCCTCCGTGGCGTGGCTGAACGGCGCCACCGGTGTCGGTGCCCCGGCGATCATGTGAAAGAGTGCGGCGCTCATGCCATGGCCTCATTTGTTCCTATTTCGTTCTCGATTTCGAAGAATCGAATTCGAGCGGGTTTAACCATAGCTTAGCGGTCTTGGAGCCGGAGTTTAAGGGTCGCTGGCCGACTCGGCGACCCAGGCGGCGGCGGGCCCTCCTGTTTTCTGTGGAAAACCCCTCGGAAGCTAGCTAAAACCAGTGTCCAGGCGGCGTTTTTGCCGGACCTGGGCCAAAGGTATTGGGGCAGCGAGGAACGGCCATGGCCGCGAAGTGGACACCACAGACATGGCGTGACAAGGCGATCAGCCAGGTTCCGGATTATCCGGACCCGGCGGCCTTGGCGCGCGTTGAGCGGACTCTTGCCGACTATCCGCCGCTGGTCTTTGCCGGTGAAGCGCGGCGCCTCAAGGAATATCTCGGCGATGTTGCCGAGGGAAAGGCGTTCTTGCTGCAGGGCGGTGACTGCGCCGAGAGCTTCGCCGAATTCCGCGCCGACAATATTCGCGATACCTTCCGCGTCCTGCTGCAGATGGCGGTGGTGCTCACCTTCGGAGCGGCGTGTCCGGTCGTCAAAGTCGGGCGCATGGCCGGGCAGTTCGCCAAGCCGCGCTCCGCGGCCACCGAGGTACAGGATGGCAAGGAGCTGCCCAGCTACCGGGGCGATATCGTCAACGCGATCGAGTTCGACGACGCCTCGCGGGTGCCGGATCCCGAGCGTCTGGTCCGCTCCTACAATCAGGCGGCGGCGACGCTCAATCTGCTCCGCGCCTTTGCCCAGGGCGGCTTCGCCGATCTTCACAAGGTCCATCAGTGGAACTTGAAATTTGTGTCCGGCAGCGCCCAGGGCGAGCGTTACGAGGAGCTCGCGGCGCGCATCGACGAGGCGCTGGGCTTCATGGAGGCTTGTGGCATCACGCCCGACAAGGTGCCGCAACTCCTCGAGACCGATTTCTACACCAGCCACGAGGCCCTGCTGCTGAACTACGAGCAGGCGCTCACCCGCATCGATAGCCTGTCGGGCCAATGGTACGATTGTTCGGCGCACCTGGTCTGGATCGGCGATCGCACGCGCCGGCTCGATGGTGCGCACGTGGAGTTCCTGCGTGGCGTGCAGAACCCCATCGGCCTCAAGTGCGGTCCCACCATGACGACCGATGACCTGTTGCGCCTCATCGACGTGCTGAACCCGGAAAACGTCCCCGGGCGGTTGACGTTGATCGCGCGCATGGGATCCGACAAGGTTGAAGCGAAGCTGCCGCCGCTGTTGCGTGCGGTGAAGCGCGCCGGGCGCAAGGTCGTCTGGTCGTGCGATCCCATGCACGGCAACACCATCAAGTCGTCCAGCGGCTACAAGACCCGGCCATTCGACCGCATCCTGGCCGAGGTCCGCGGCTTCTTCGCCGCCCATCGCACGGAGGGCACCTATGCCGGCGGCGTGCACTTCGAGATGACCGGACAGGACGTGACCGAGTGCATCGGCGGCGCCCAGGCGATCAGCGAAGCCAGCCTCGGCGACCGCTATCACACGCACTGCGACCCGCGTTTGAATGCCAATCAGGCGCTCGAGCTTGCCTTTCTGGTTTCCGAGCAGCTCAAGGCCGAGCGGCAGGCACGGCAAAGCGAGGCGGCGCGCGTCGCCGCCGCGTCCTAAGGGGCTGCCGCCCGCCGAGCGGAGGACCGACCATGGCCGCCGATGGCATGAAACCGAACCCTCTCGCCGGCAACTTCTGGCCGACCGACGAGGCGGACATCGCCGCCTGGACCGACCAATATTTCCGCCGTACCAAGGACGTGGTCGGCCGCTTCGGCGATCTCACCGTCACCTATGCCTTGTTCATGCGCCGGCCGGTGGTCTCGGCGCCTCGTCTGGCCATCGACTGGCTGCAGGAGATGGCCAAGCGGCGCGGGGCGCGCCTGGAAATCGATCTGCGCTATGAAGAAGGCCGCTGGGTCGGCGCCGGCGAGCCTATTCTCTATGTCACCGGTCCCCTTTTCCATCTGGTCGATCTCGAGACCCTGCTGTTGCAGAAGTTGGGGCCGCCATGCGTTGCCGCGTACAACGCCTACACCATGTGCGCCGATTTGCCGCATATTGCGTTTCTGGCCATGGACGCGCGCCATTGCGCCGGCACCGAAATGGCCAAGAGCATGGCCTACGCCGCCGCGGTCGGCTCGGCGCGCGCCAAGCGCAAGGTCGGGGCGGTGGGTTTCGTGGGCAATGCGACCGATGCGACCGCCCATTTCTTCGGCCAGAACGGCGGCAAGGGCACCATGCCGCACGCCTTGGTCGGCTATGCCGGGTCGACTTTGCGTGCCGCCGAGATGTTTGACGAATGTTTCCCGGACGAGCCCATGACCGTGCTGGTCGATTATTTCGGGCTCGAAGTCACCGACAGTCTGACCGTTTGCCGGCGCTTCGCCAAGCGTGCCGCGAAAGGACACTTGTCGGTGCGCATCGATACGCCCGGCGGCCGCTTTATCGAAAGCCTGGACCCGCCGGCATCCTATGCGGTCCTGGAACGCAACGCGCCGCAGGCGGTGCGCGGGTATCGCAGTGAATCGGAACTGCGCTATCTGGTCGGCCCCGGCGTTTCGGCGGCGGCGGTCTGGGCGTTGCGCGAAGCGCTCAACCGGGAAGGCTTCGACACTGTCAAGATCGTCGCCTCCTCGGGCTTTGGCCCGGCGAAGTGCCGATTGATGGCGGAGGCGAATGCGCCCATCGACGTGATCGGCACCGGCAGCTTCCTGCCCCAACGGTGGACGGAAACTTACGCCACCGCCGATATCATCGAGTACGACGGCGTCCAGCGGGTCAAGGTCGGCCGCGAGTTCCTGCTCAAGAAATAGTCCGGCCTATTCCGCCGCCTGAGCCACCCTTGCCGTCAGAAGGGTCTCGTTCCCCGGTTCCGGCCGCGGCGGGATGAGCAGCGTCAGCAGCAACGACCCGACCGCGAAACCGGTGCCGGTCAGGAAGACGGCGGCCGGGTTGATGAGCCATACCACGCCCAGGGCGGCGGGCAAGATAACGGCGGCAATATGATTGATGGTGAAGGCGACCGCCGCCGTCGGCGCGATGTCGCGGGGATCGGCGATCTTCTGGAAGTATGTCTTGATGGCGATGGCCATGGCGAAGAACAGGTGGTCGAGAACATACAGCCCCGCCGCCAAGGTGGCGCTCTCGACAAAGGCATAGCTGGTGAAAATGACGATCAGGCCCAGATACTCGATGGTCAGGGCGCGACGTTCGCCCCAGACCTTGATGAAGCGCCCGATGGCCGGGGCCAGCCAGATGTTGGCCGCGTAGTTGATCAGGAACAAGAGGGTGATGTTGCCGACGCTGTAGCCGAACTTCTCGACCATCATGAAGCCGGCGAAGACGATAAAGATCTGCCGCCGGGCGCCGGACAGGAAGGTCAGCCCATAGTACAGCCAATAGCGCCGCCGCAGGATCAGGGTCTTGTGCTGCTCCACCTTCTGCGGGAAGCGGGGATAGGCGAACCAGGCAAACAGAGCCACCGCAACCGTCACCCCGCCGCCGACGGCATAGACCACCATATAATCTAGTTCGACGACCTCGAAGGCGACCCAGATCAAGGCGTAGGCGCCCAGCGAGGCCAGACTGGCGGCGGCGATCACCCGGCCCAGCACAATCGGCGCGCGGTCCTTGCCCACCCATTGCAGCGCCAGACTTTGCTGCAGTGTCTCGCAGTAGTGGAAGCCGACGGACATCAAGACGGTCGTCAGATAGAGCCCCACCACGGTGGGAAAGAACCCGGTCAAGGCTGTGCCCACGCCGAGCAGGGCCAGTGACAAGAGGACGAACGGCTGCTCGCGCAGCACCAGCAGCACGAAGACGGCGGTGAAGGCGAGAAAGCCGGGTATCTCGCGCAGGCTTTGCAGCGTGCCGATCTCAATACCGGTGAACGCGGCGCGCTCCACGGCGAAATTGTTGAGCAGCGCCATCCAGGTGGAAAACGACAGCGCCGCTGCGGCACCGATAAGCAGCAGCAATACCTCCGGCGACCGCCAGTCCAGGCGTCGGAGGCTAAGGAATAAGCTGACGAATCGGTCGGCCACGACGAATCCTTTTCTGGGCGCGGCGGCCAGCATAGGCTTGCGTTGAATGGCGATCTATCGCCATTATGCCAATAAATGTCGAAGAACGGCCAAATTCACCAGGACACCGCCGGCCGTCCGTTGCCGGACTCTCAGCATCCGATTGTCGGCTACGCTCGCGATTATCCAGAAGGCCACGTGGTCGCGTGGCACAGCCATGCCCCGGCGCAACTGCTCTATGCGGCCTCCGGGCTGCTCCGGGTCGAGACGGACGCCGGTCTGTGGGTGGTGCCGCCGCACCGCGCCGTGTGGATTCCCGCCGGCATGCTGCATCAGGTGCGGATCGCCCGTGCCGTGGAGATGCGCACCTTGTATGTCCAGGCGGAGCTGCCGGGACTGTCGGGCGAGTGCCGGGTGGTCGCGGTCTCGTCTCTGCTGCGCGAGCTGATCGTCACCTTCGCCGTCCTGCCGCCGGACTATCCGCCGGGCGGCCCGGTCGGGCGTCTGGCCGCCGTCATTCTCGATCAACTGCGGGCGCCGGCGTTCGACCCCTTGCATCTGCCGTTGCCACGGGATCCCCGCTTGCGCCGGGTCGCCGCCCGGTTGTTCGCCGACCCGTCCGACCGGCGACCCCTGCGCGCCTGGGCCGACACCGTCGGCGCCAGCGCCCGCACCCTGGCGCGGCTGTTCGAGGCCGAGACCGGCATGGGCTTCGCGGCGTGGCGCCAGCAGCTTCGCCTGCACGAGGCGCTGGCCCGCCTGACCGCCGGCGAGGCGGTGACCGGTGTCGCCTTTGCCGTCGGCTACGATAGTCCGTCCGCCTTCATTGCCATGTTTCGCAAGGCCCTAGGCGCCAGTCCGCAGCGCTACCTCGACGGCCGGGGCGGCTTGCCAGCCGCCGGGCGGGGGCGTAAGTAACAGCCATGACAGACACCCTCGCCATCGCCCTGGCCCAGATCAATCCGGTGGTCGGCGACATCGCCGGCAACCTGGCGCTGATCCGCCGGCGGCGGGCCGAGGCGGCGGCCCTTGGCGCCGATCTGGTGGTGACCACCGAGCTGTCGGTCACCGGTTATCCGCCCGAGGATCTGGTGCTCAAACGGCAGTTTCTCGACCAGGTGCGCGCCGCCGTTGAGGCCCTGGCGGCGGAGACCGCCGACGGCGGCCCGGCCCTGATCGTCGGCGCGCCCTGGCTCGAGGATGCCCGGCCGCACGGGGCGCTGCGCAAGCATGTCACCAATTCCGCCTTCGTCCTCGACGGCGGGGCGATCCTCGGCCGCAGCGACAAACGCGATCTGCCGAACTACGGCGTCTTCGACGAGGTGCGCGTCTTCAAGCCGGGACCGTTGCCCGGCCCCATCGCCTGCCGCGGCGTGCGTCTGGGGGTGCCGATCTGCGAGGACCTGTGGACGGAAGATGTGTGCGAATGCCTGCAGGAATCGGGAGCCGAGATCATCGTCTCCCCGAACGGCAGCCCCTACGAGGTGGGCAAGGCCGACCAGCGCATCCAGATGGGCGTCGCCCGCGTCGGCGAAACCGGTCTGCCACTGGTCTATGTCAACCAAGTGGGCGGCCAGGACGAGCTGGTCTTTGATGGCGGCTCGTTTGTGATCGATTCGGATTATGCGTTGCGGGCGCAACTGCCGGTGTTCCGCGAGGCTCTGGTCATGACCCAGTGGCAGCGTGGGGCGGACGGCGGCTGGCATTGCGCCGATGCCCGGACCGAAGCGCCCGAGGTGGGCATGGAGCCGGTCTATGGCGCCCTCATGCTGGGCCTGCGCGACTATGTGAACAAGAACCACTTTCCCGGCGTCGTCCTCGGCCTGTCCGGCGGCATCGATTCGGCCCTGTCCGCCGCGGTGGCGGTGGATGCCCTGGGGGCGGAGCGGGTGCGCTGCGTGATGATGCCGTCGCCGTTCACCAGCCAGGACAGCCGGG
Source organism: Kiloniellaceae bacterium (assembly GCA_021776215.1). Taxonomy (GTDB): domain Bacteria; phylum Pseudomonadota; class Alphaproteobacteria; order Kiloniellales; family J153; genus JAJFGI01. Next base: position 10,551 of record JAJFGI010000192.1, read on the forward strand.
AGGATGCGGCGGAGACGGCGCGCCTGATGGCCACGACCTTGGACACGGTTGCGATCGATCCGGCGATGCAGGCGTTTTCCCACATGCTGGCGCCGCTGTTCGACAGTTTGCCGGCCGATACCACCGAAGAGAACGTGCAGGCGCGCAGCCGCATGGTGACCTTGATGGCGCTGAGCAACAAGCTCGGCCACATGCTGCTCTCCACCGGCAACAAGTCGGAAATGTCGGTGGGCTACGCGACGTTGTACGGCGACATGGCTGGCGGCTTCAACGTACTCAAGGATGTGTACAAGACCACGGTCTACGCCCTCGCGCGCTGGCGCAATCAGGCGCTGCCCAAGGGTGCTCTCGGCCCCGCCGGCCGGGTCATCCCCGAGCGGATTCTCACCAAGGCGCCGAGCGCCGAGCTGAAGCCCGACCAGACCGATCAGGACACTCTGCCGTCCTATGACGCCCTCGATGCCATCCTGGAGTGCTTGATCGAGGAGGAGATGGGCGTTGCCGAGATCGTTGCCCGCGGCCACGATCGTGACACGGTCAACCGGATCTGGCGCCTGCTGGAGAGCGCCGAATACAAGCGCCGGCAAGCCTGTCCGGGGGTCAAGATTACCCGCCGCGCCTTTGGCCGCGACCGGCGGTATCCCATCACCAACGCTTTCAAGGGGCCGCTGTGACGCCCCGAACCACCGCGCGCGGTTAGGGGTCCATGGCCAAGACCGCGGATAGCGCGCTCAGGAACTTCTGGTACCTGGTGGCGCCGGGTAACGCCGTGCCGCCCGGCCGCACCTTGGCCAAGCGTTTGGCGGACGAGCCGATCCTGATCGGCCGCACGCGAGAGGACGCGGTCTTTGCCTTG
>JAJFGI010000193.1 GCA_021776215.1 Kiloniellaceae bacterium
CATCTGCTGCGCTTCGTAGGTGGTGAAGCCGCCGATCTCCGGTGTGCCCGTGCCCGGCGCATAGACCGGGTCCAGGCCGTCCACGTCGAAGCTCACATAGGTGGGGCCGTCGCCGACCACGCGCCGCGCCTCGGCGATGACGGCCGGGATGCCCAGGCGATACAGCTCGTCGATGTCGATGACGCGGATGCCTTGCGCCGCGCCCCAGTCGTTGTCGCTGTCGCCGTAGAGGGCGCCGCGAATGCCGATCTGCACCGTGCGCTTGGGATCGAGCAGGCCTTCCTCGATGGCGCGGCGGAACGGCGTGCCGTGGGTGTAGAGGTGATCGCCGAAATAGCGGTCCCAGGTATCCGTGTGGGCATCGAAATGCACCATGCCGACGGGGCGGTCGCGGGCAATCGCGCGCATGATCGGCAAGGTGATCAGATGATCGCCGCCGGCGGACAGCGGGATCACCCCGGCGCCGTGCACGTCGGCGAAGTAGCGTTCGATGCGGCCGAGGCTGTCCTCCAGATCGACCGGGTTGACCGGGACATCGCCAAGATCGGCGCAGCGGCAGATATCGAACGGCTTGATGCGGCTGACGTGGTGCACGTTGCGCATCAGGGTCGACATGTCGCGGATCTGCCGCGGGCCGTGCCGGGCCCCGGCGCGGTTGGTCGTGCCGCCATCCCAGGGCACGCCGATCAGGCCGATATCAATGCCCGCCGGCTCGGCCACGTGGGGCAAGCGCATGAACGTGGCGATGCCGGAAAAGCGCGGCATCACGTTGCCGGATACGGGCTTGAAGGGGTTTTTTTCCTCCGCCACGATCGCGCCTCCCCGCCCCTTCTCCCACCCGCGGCCGTCAATTTCCGCTGCCAATATCGGGCAAATAGGGAAGGCGGGCAAGAGACGCCCGGCTCGGACCCTAAACCTGGGTGTGGCGAAAGCAGTCGGTGGTGTGGTCGTTGACCATGCCAACCGCCTGCATGAAGGCATAGACGATGGTCGGCCCGACGAAACGGAAGCCGCGCGCCTTCAGCGCTTTCGACATGGCTTTGGACTCGGTGGTTTCCGCCGGCACGTCCGTCAGGCGCCGCCATGTGTTGGCCTTGGGTCGGCCGTCGACGAAATCCCACAGGAAGGCCGAGAAGCCGTCGCCCTCGTCCATGATCTCCAGCCAGCCCCGGGCGTTGCCGATGGTCGCCTCGATCTTGGCCCGGTTGCGCACGATCCCCGCATCGGCCATCAGGCGCGCCACGTCATCGGACGTATAGGCGGCGATCCGCTGGGGATCGAAGTCGTCGAAGGCGCGGCGAAAATTGTCGCGCTTCTTGAGGATGGTGAGCCACGAGAGCCCGGCCTGGAAGCCGTCGAGAATGAGCTTCTCAAAGAGCGCCCGGTCGTCCCATTCGGGCACGCCCCACTCCTCGTCGTGGTAGGCGGCATAGACGGGATCGGCGCTCACCCAGGCGCAGCGGGTTTTGGCTGGCGTGGCCATCGGCGCCTATTCAGTAGCGGGCGAAGCCGGAGCGCCAAACGCCGCGCAGGCTGCCTTCGATCAGGTATTTCAGGCCGAAATAGGCGCCGATGAAGATCGACCCCACGGCCAGCGGCGCACTCAGCGACAGGGTCGACAAGCCGGTGACCCCCTGGCCGATGGTGCAGCCCAGGGCAAGAACCCCGCCGAAGCCCATCATCGCCGCGCCGGCCAGGTGGCGCAGCATTTCCTTCTCGTCGTCAAAGGCCTCGAGGCGGAAATCGCGCCGCGCCCGGCTGGCCAGAAAGGCGCCAACAATCACTCCGCCCACCGAGGCGATGCCGAAGTTGATGGTCGCGCCGCTGAAGGTCATGACATAGACCAGCGCCTGGCCGACGGGAGCGACGAAGGTGAAGGACGCCAGGGCCGCCGGCTCGAACGGGTCGGCGCCGACGACTCCCGTGGCGACCCAGCCGAACGTGATCAGCAGGCCGATGATGGCGCCGCCCGCCACATCCCGCCAGCTGCGCCGAAAGGCCGGGTCCTTGAAGCAGTAAACGGCGAGCGCCGCGACCACGGCGGCAACCAACAGGGCCCGGACCAGATCGACATCGGCGGCCAAAAGCCACGCCAAGACATCGGGAATGCCCTGGTTGCCGATGCCCGACAACTGCGCATTGGTCGGTTCGATGACATAGACGCGGCCCATGCCGGACAGCCCGCGCAGGGTCGCGTAGGCGACAATGCCAAGCACCAGGAAATCGACCAGGGCCTTCAGATCGCCGCCGCCGAGACGGACCATGGAGCCATAGGCGCAGGTGCCCACAAGTGCCATGCCGAAGCCGAAAAGAAGCCCGCCAAGAATGGCGCCGAGCCAGCCGAAGTCGGGGACCAGGTAGATCGATTGATAGATATCGATGACCCCGGCCATGTGCAGGGTCTGGGTCGCCAGGATGGCCGTGGCAATGGCCAGGGCCCAGGCGCGCAGGCGCCGGTGGTCGGTGGTCAGGAAGGCATCGGCGATGGCACCCAGGGTACAGAACTGCATGGTGCGCGCGGTGCCGCCCAGAACCATGCCGCCGGCGAAGCCAAGCAGCGCGACCAAACTGGTAACCGGCAGACCGTCCATCGAAGCTACGTCAACCTCTTTGGGGCCGGCGATTGGGCGCGCCCGATATGCGTTGCACGTCGCGGCGGTGGCGGCTAGGCCATCGCCTTCGAGCGTTTGGCCGTCTCACCCGTCTTGCTCTGCGCGCCGCGCGGCTCGCAGAACATCTCATAGAGCAGGTCGATGACCCGGCGCACATCCGCGCTGGCCAGAGAGTAGTATATGGTCTTGCCGTCGCGGCGGAAATTGACCAGGTGATCGGCGCGCAGACGGGCCAACTGCTGGGATACCGTCGGCTGGCGCAGCGCCAGCAGGCTTTACAGTTCGGTGACCGACTTCTCGCCCTCGGCCAACAGGCAGAGGAGCAACAGGCGATTTTCATTGGCCAGTGCCTTGAGGAAGTCGCTCGCCGCATCGGCGCTTTCCATCATCATCTTCATGTCATCGACCGATTCGTTCCGCCGTTCGCCTGGTTGGATCATCCTCGTGCTCCATTCGGGCGCCAATGCGCCCGCCGCTCGGACTAAATCAACGCACCACCCACCCTCGGCAGACCCGACGGGGCCGACCGGAGCGCACCCAAACCGCCTGAATTTACATTACTAACTGCGAATATGATGGGCCTCCCTGCTCAGCCTGTCAACCGACGGTCCGGTCCGAGCCTCGCGGCGAAACAGGACCTCAGAAGGCGATTTTGTCTGCGATGGCGGCAATTCCGGCCCGGGCGCAGGCATCGTCGGCCTCGCCGCTTGGGGCCCCGGAGACACCGATTCCAGCGACGATGGAACCCGCCGCCTCGACCGGGACGCCGCCGCCGATCATCAGGGCGTCGGTGACGAAGCGAACCCCCGATTGCGGCTGGTCGGCGGCGCTGAACTTGCCCAACTCCAGGGTATCGGTGCGGAAGCTGACGGCGGTCCAGGCCTTGCGGCGCGCCGTTTCCGGCGTATGCGGCCCGGCGAACTGGTCGCGCAACAGAACCTGCGGCGTGCCGAACCGGTCGACAACGGTGATCGCCACCTGATAGCCGGCGGCCCGGCAGTTGCTCAGCGCCGCCTGGGCCATCTCCAGGGCCGTCGCCGGGCTGAGGATCTTGAACTCGATCAAGGCCGGCTCCTCGGCAGCCGCGCCGCGCAGGACGGTAAAAGCGGCCACCGCGGCCACTGCGATCATGCGATTCCATTTGGTCATAATTGAGCCTCCCTCTCTCTGCTGGTTCCGGTCGGCCGGGAGCCGACCTCTGCCGTCGTCTTGCGTAGTAATTCACCGAACAGGCCCCAGAAGTGATCGTCTCCCGGATAGCCGACGATTCGCCCGACCTCCCGCTCCCCGTCGACAAGCACGAAGGTCGGTGTGTAGACGATCCCCTTGATGTGTTGCAGATCCGCGGGCCGTGGCGCCGCCACATCGACCCGGCGCAGCGGTGCGCGCCGTCCTTCTTCGGTCTTGGGGTAAACAGTCCCGACATCCCGGTCCCATGCCGCGCACCACGGGCACCCTTCGCTCTCGAACATAATCAGCTCGGCGGCAGTGGCATTGATCGACATCAAGCC
>JAJFGI010000194.1 GCA_021776215.1 Kiloniellaceae bacterium
GCCGGGCTGTGGTTCCGGCGCGGTCGTCTCGTCATGGTCTCTCCTCGCTCTCGGCTGTCACGCCGATCTCGCGCGGAAATCCCACTTAACGCCACTGTTCAGTTTTCCCGAGCCACCTCTGAGGGCAGAAAGCGGATACGAGAGGCTAATCGACGGCGTGCCCGCTCCAAAACCCATGAAGCGCACGTAGTTGTGGTGGCTTCCGCATGAACACGCCCGTTTCCGATTAACGGGCTCGTCAGGGCATTAACCCCTGCACTGATCGCCAGCCGGCAGAATTCCGCCGATCTATGGCACTTTGTTTTAGCGACGGGCCCTTTTGGCACAAAGGCCGCCCCGAGTGGGGAGATTTATGGTGGAACGAGAGAGGGACCCGAATGCTGCGACGGTGCCGGGGGTCCGTCGGCATGGTGGGACCCGTCTAGCGTCCAGAATTACTGCTTCGCTGGATTGAAGCACTCAGTGACGACACATATGCGAACGACCGCGCCGGTCCACTGATCCACAACACTAACTACGCCATCTTTACCGCCAGTGCCGGAGGCGCTGTACAGGAAGGCGAAGGCGACTATCACGACCGACAGCACAAGCGCGCCTGCGACTATCCAATCTGCGTTCATGGCGCTTCCCCTTCCCTCAAGTCCGTGAAGTAGTCGAAGCAGCCACCATACTGGCCGCGCTGCGGGCAGTTTACCGACAGGTGGTTGGCGACGTCGGGCGGTACGGTGGTGGAAGCATGCTAGGCCTTCCATGCCCGCTTCAGGAACGAGCTGCTCAATGTCGAGATCTTCTCCACTCTAAGGGAGGCCGAGACCGTGATCGAAGAATGGCGCAGGCACAACAACATGATGCGGCCGCACAGATCGCTCGGATACCGACCACCTGCTCCGGAGAGCATCGTCCGGTCAGACTCCTGACCAGCAATCCACCAACAATAAACCTGGACCAGTCGAACGGGGCTGATCACCATCAGCGCCAAGCCGCTTAACATCAACCAAGGTGAGCCAGATCCTCCGTTACAAAACAGGTTCGGCTGTCCCATTTATTTTGATGACGGACATCTCATAACCTGAAGGTCGTAGGTTCAAATCATACCCCCGCAACCAAAAACAACGGCTTAGCGAGAAACCGCTAGGCCGTTTTTTTACCGTGCGGACGCAAATGGCAGCAAGATCGGGCGTGTCAGAGCGTCGCTAAACGTAGGCGGGCCGGCCAGGTCAGAGGAGAGTAGCGTCGTTGCCGCGCGTCGAGCCAGCACGGCTGTGTGTGCCTTGGCAATTGTCGAATGCCGAGTACGATGCGACTTCAGTTTGACAGAGCTGTGCAGTCGATATCGACCACACATCGTCTGTCCCCGGCAGTCAGCCCGGACGGGCAGGCATGATATGGCTATTTCCGCAGTGAGAACACCGCCAAACTATCTTATCTTATAACGACCCTTCGAAGTTGGGGACGGGGCGGGTCTTGGCCTTCGCCTCGGTTTCGGCTTTGCCGTTTACGTCGATATCTTCGATCAACCAATTCATCTCTTTGATCTCGCGGCGCTGCGCCTTGATAATTTCATTAGCGAGTTCTCTGACTCGTACGTCGTCGATTTGCGCCCGCTCGCTCGTCAGAATGGCAATGGAGTGATGGGGGATCATCGCTTTCATGTAGGACGCATCCTGCACGGTCTCCTGGCTGCGCACGAGCCATAGCGCCACGCCGAACACAAGAACGCTTCCGGCGAATATACCGATATTGATCTTGGTTCGGTTGTACATGTTCAGCATAAAGCTGAGCATGACGACAGCCATCGCCGCGCCCATCACAAAAGTCATGTAGAACCGGGTCTCGCTCCAGCGAACATGACTGATGTCGTAGGAATTGAGGTACATTACGGCGAACATGACCGCCATCGACGTGGCTATCATGGCGCCAAATTTCCAATATGCTGCGGTGTTATCGTTCATCTGGTCCCCCCTTTTGAAACGGTTCAATCAAAAATGCCGGCATAAACACTTGCACGCGGTGACAAACGCCCAATCAGGGTAAAAGGTTCCTAAAGTGTGGGAAGTCCATGGAATTCCATGTTGGGGATCGAACTCGTGAGCGGCGCGGCAAAAGCCCGTCAACCACCGCGAGTCTGGACCAATCAAATCCTGCCGGTGTTGATGACGGCACCTGCGACAAACGCCTGACCGTCGTTCCCTCCAGAGTCTCTGACTGAGCGCCACGGCTTATGCGGGAAGCGGTCGGTTAAGTCGCCGTCTCCGAATTCGGAGTTTTGTTACAGATTGACTCGCCCGCTAGAGTTCGCGGTTACGATGCTACTAACTATTTATGCGCCGGCGAGTCCGGGCGCATCAAAGAGCAGGTTAAGGTAGTTGCATGCCCCCGCAACCAACTATCAATGACTTACAATGCCTACCTCAAGGGAGGCATTTTTGTCTCCGCACTGTGTGACCTGTTCCCCCGAATCTAGGTCATGAGGCAAGAGAGTTCTCCAAAGAAGGAGGGCTTTCGATGAAGCGTTGATTTACCGAGGAGCAGATCATTGCCATCCTGCGCAAGCAGGAGGCTGGCGCGAAGATGGTGGAGGCGTGCCGGACGATCGGGGCGGATCGCAGCGCGGGGCGCTACCGCGGCAGAAGGTCGGGCGACGCGGCGATTCGGGCCCGGCTCAAGAGTTTGGCCGGTTAACGCCGGCGGTTCTGCTGTCGGCGCCTGCACATTCTCCTGTCTTGGGAAGGCGTGCACAAGAACCACAAGAAGCTGCGGCGGCTGTATCGCGAGGAGTGCCTCCAGGTGCGCCGCCGGGGCGGCCGCAAGCGGGCGCTCAGCACGCGGGCACCGTTCGAAGCTGACCCACAGGACCTCTTGTTCGTCGATCCCGACGGCGTTTAAGCGGTCGGTTGCCTGAATCACTCGCGGCCTATTTCTCTCCGCTACCCCTGTGGATGAGGCCGTGCACGAAGCGCAGTTTCCCCATGACCGTCGGCGCCAGGACGAAGGGGTAGAGGTCCGGCTGGCCCATGCTGTGGTTGAGGCTGTTGACGGCATAGGTGAGCGGCAGCCACGCCCGGACCAACTCATCGAAGTCGCCCTGGCGGTAGGGATCAAAATCGATCGCCATCTCGAGCACGGGTTTGCGACCGGTCTTGGGTCTGACGCGCAGGCCGAAGGCGTCCGCCGTCTCCAGGGTGTCGACGATGTGCAGGTAGTGTGCCCAGGTCTCGGCGAAGTCTTCCCAGGCATGGGCGCCGGCGTAGCCGCTGACGTAATGCTCCTGCCAGTCGGGCCGCGGGCCGTTCGCGTAATGCGCTTCCAAGGCGGCGCGGTAGTTGCGGCGCTCGTCACCGAACATCTCCCGGAAGGCGCCGTGCCACACACTATCCCGGACGAGCCGCTCCCAATAGTGGTGACCGACCTCGTGGCGGAAATGCCCGAGCAGCGTGCGGTAGGGCTCCGCCATGTCGCGCCGATGGCGTTCACGTTCGGCGTCGTCGGCCTCGGCGATGTCGATGGTGATCAGGCCGCGGGCATGACCTGTGACGACCTGCGGGCCTTCCTGGAACTTCGCGCCCGAGCCGGCGAGGAAGTCGAAGGCGAGCCCTCTTTCGGCGTCCTCGAACTTGCTTATCAGCGGCAGACCGAGGCGCAGCAGCCCATAGACGAGGCGGTGCTTGGCGGCTTCCAGGCGCTGCCAGAGGAGAAGATTCTCGGGTGCGTCGAGGTTGGGTATCGTCCGGTTGAGGCGACAAGCGCTGCAGAAGGCGTCCGGGCCGTCGGCCGGCACCAACCAGTTGCAGGCGTCATAGACGGCATTGGCGCAAAAGCGGAATGGTTCATCTGGGGCGGCCAGAGGGCGCCAGCTGTCTCCACCCTCGGCCGTCAGGGCGCTCAGCATTGTTCGATCGGGCAGATAGCCCAGAACGTGTCCGCATCGCTCGCACCGCGTGTTCTCGAAGTAGAGCAGCTGGCCGCAGTGCTGGCACTCGAACAGCTTCACGGCGTGGCCCCGCGGACTGATTCGCGGAACGTCGCCATCCTACCGCGCTCCTCGTCCCACAGAGCGAAACGCAAGGCCCTCAGCCCCTCCCAGAAGGACAGTGTCGGAACATCGAAACGAGACGTGATCCGCTCGTGGCATTGTTGAAGCCGGTAATTAGGCACGCGCGGGTTCAGGTGATGCACGTGATGGAATCCGATATTGCCGGTGAACCACTGCAGAACCGCCGGCAGGCGCAGATAGGTCGAACTCCGCAGGGCCGCGGAGGTCGGATCCCACGCGTCGTGGCGGCTCCACCGTATCCTCTCGCCGCGGTGCTGCACCGCGAACAACCAGACGCCGATAATCGCCGCGAGGACCAGAACCGGCAGCTGAACGGCGGCCACGCGCTCGTAGCCAAGCAGCAGGCCGAGGCCGCCCAGGGCCACGACGAGCGCGAGGGTGGTCAGGTGTACCATGCGCCGCTCTTGCCGCCAGGACTTCGGCATGTCGAACGGCAGACGATAGAGCAGGGTGAATATCAGGGGTGGCAGCAGGACATTGGCGACGAACGGATGTCGCGTCATGCGGTACCACCGACGCTGCCTTGGGCTCAATGCCACGTATTCGGCGACGGTCAGGCAGGAGGAATAGATATCGGCGCCGCTTTGGCGACGGTCGAGATCGTTCCAGACGCCATGGTGACCCGCGTGCTGCCGGCGCCAGGATGCATAGGGCGTCAGCGTCAGCAGGCTGCACGCGAAGCCGAGGATATCATTTGCACGGCGCGAGCGGAAGAATGCCAGATGGCCGCAATCATGCTGGATGATAAAGATGCGCACCAGGAAGCCGGCGGCCAACGGCGCGAGCGCGAGCGCCATCCAGGCGGACACGTCCATGAGGGCATACATCGCCGCGCAGGTGCCGAAGAAACCGCCGAACGAGGTCGTGAGCTGGGACACGCTCTTGCGCAGTATGGGTGCCTGAAACTGCGCCACCTGGCGGCGGAGGGTCGTTTCCTTGGTCATGGGCGCCTTCTCGAGGAGCGAGCTGTCCAGTACCATCTCTTGACCCCGGTTCGGACGCTCGGTTGAGAACCTATACGCCTCATATGATAGCAGCATTTGCGAAAGGCTGGGAGCCAGAGGAGGCGATTGCGTAGCGGAGGAATTCTGGCTCATCGTAGTGACGAAGCGAACGAAGAAAAGACGGAAATCCATGAGTATGAAAGACAACGCCTCTCCGCCGGTATTGACCTGCCTTGGCACCAGTCCCTGCCATGCCGACACATCTCCTGCCCGGGCGAACCGGGCCATCGCCGACAGCAGGTCAATTGAGAAGATTGATCGTGCGCGTTACGCCGCTAGGCCCTGGAAAATCCGTGAAGAGGGCCTGAATCATGAGCGGTACGACCCGCCCGACCTCGGCTTCGGGCCCGACGATCAATCCGGTATTCGCCTTCTCGCAGGTTCTGCCCGACAAGGCAAAGACGAAACGAAGGATCATCGCTTCTTCCCTTTCGCTCGCATGACACGAGTTTGCATCCAAAAAAATCGCGAAATGCCCACCAGGCGAGCAAATTCCCTGTGGTATTTCCCGGTCGGTGCGACCCCTCTGGAGGATAATCTGTGTCCGCTGGCGGAACCCTTTCTCGTGAGCGGATGTTTGTTGCAGGGAAGGGAGACCTGACATGCCAGCGAAGTCGAAAGCACAGCAAAAAGCGGCAGGGGCCGCTCTCGCCGCCAAGCGGGGAGAAACGAGTAAATCATCGCTCAAGGGCGCGGCAAAGGAGATGTACGACTCCATGTCGGAAGACGAGTTGGAGGAGTTTGCCTCGACCAAGCGGAAGGGGTTACCGGACAAGAAGTCGGACGACGACAGGTGATGGGTCGGCGCTCGCGCTCAGACCACGGAGTCGAGATGAGCCTGGGTGATGGATTGTTTGACATCGAAATAGTCCCGCCAGGGATCTGATTTGAGGCGGGACAGGCGGGTATCGATATTGTCCAAGGAGTACCTTGCGGCGTCGTCGATGCGCGAAAGCTCCGACCACGAAACCGGGGTCGCAACGGGCGCTCCGGGCCGTGCTCGCAGGGAATAGGGCGAAATCGCCGTTGCACCGCGCTCATTGCGGAGCCAATCGATGAAGATTTTCCGCGTCCGCTGTTTTTTCGCGGCGCGGGCGACATAGCGCTCCGGCGCGGCGCGGGCCAACTTTTCGGCGAGACCCTTGGCGAATGCCTTCACGTCATCCCAACCGCGGCGGCGTTCGAGCGGCGCGATGACATGAATGCCCTTGCCGCCGGTCAGAAGGGCGAAGGATGTGAGCCCAATAGCGGCGAGCACGTCTCGCATCTCCTGAGCGGCCGACCTGACGTCGGCGAACTCTAGCAACTCGTCGGGATCCAGATCGAAGACGACCCGCTCGGGCCGCTCCACCCGGTCGCCGCGCGCGCCCCAAATATGCAGCTCGAGCGCGCCAATCTGCGCGGCGGCGATCAGCCCTTCCGCGGAGCTGATCATAAGATAAGACGACGTCTTTCCGTTCTTTTCAGGGATGTTCACCGTAGCGATGTGTTCCGGTGTCGACGCGGTGTGGTGCTTCTGAAAAAAGCACTCCCCCTGGCGCCCCGACGGGCACCGCACAAGGCTTAACGGGCGACCGGCCAGGAACGGCAGGATATGGTCGGCATTTTCGGCGTAGTATGCAGCGATTGCCCGTTTCGTCGCGCCCTGGCCCGGAAACATGACGCGATCGGGATGCGTGAGCCGGACCCCCCTGAATTGCACCGCGCCGTCGTCCTTTTCAGCGGCCATCCTCGTCACCTCTCTTGCCGGCTTGTCTTCCCTGAGTCCCTGAAAACTGGGATGACGCAGGTGTCCGTCCGCAGTTCGTTCCGTATAGGCGATCTGGGCGACGAGCTTTGGCGTCAGCCAGATGGCGTCGCGCCGCGCGTCGGCGGGTGTTTTATCGAAAGGGTTGGTTTTCCGTTTGAGCGGTTTCATCCTGTCGGACAGGTCATCAAAGGCCGCCGTGTCGAACCCGGTCCCGACGCGGCCGCGATAAACCAGGCGGCCGCCGACATACTCGCCAAGCAAGAGCGATGCAAACGGTCGACCACGCTTGTCGGACTTGCGATAACCGGCGACGACGAATTCGTCGTTGCCGACGCATTTCGACTTGATCCATGTCGTTCCCCGGCCGGAGCGATAGGCGGCGTTGGATTGTTTGGAGATGATCCCCTCGAGGTTGATGGCGCAGGCTTCCTCAATCACGCGGCTCCCGTCGCCGGCGATGTGCTCGCTGTAGCGGATCGGATCGCCGGCATCGCGGACGACTGATTTGAGGCGCGCTTTCCGCTTCGTGAGCGGTTTGGCGCGCAGGTCTGCGCCGTTGAGGTGCAGGAGATCAAATGCGTAGTAGATGAGTTCTATATCTTCGGCGTCGGTCGCGTTCTGCAAAAGGCCAAAGGAGCTGCGGCCTTTGTCGTCGACCGCGGCCAGTTCGCCGTCGACCACCGCATTGGTGACATCGAGGTCGGCCAGCGCCCTGGCGATTGACGGATACTTGTCCGTCCAGTCCTGTGCGTTTCGCGTCATCAGCCGCACAGCGCCGTCATCGATCAACGCTTGAATACGATAGCCGTCGAACTTGAGTTCATGCAGCCATTCGTCGCCGCTGGGCGGTTGGTCGCGGAGGGTCGCAAGCTGCGGGGGGATGAATTTTACCTTGGCGGGTTTCTTCTCCGATGGCCGGGGCGGTTTCGATTTCGGTTTCGCCCGCGGCCGCGCCGGTGCTACGCGGTCCGCCTTGTATTTCTTGCCCTTCCTGTACGTTTCCCCGGTCCGTTCAACGGACGAGAGGTCGCGCCCGGACTTTATGCTGGTGGTCCATGTCTCCGTGGGATCGGTATCCTCGTCCGCGTGAGCATCGCGTTCTTTGACGAGTAGCCAGTTCTCCCGTTTCTCGCCTCTTTTGTTTTTCATCCGAATAAGAGCGAAGCCGCCGTTAAGCCTTTCGCCAAAAAGGGTAAACTTCAACACGCCGTTTTCCAGGCCTTCGTGAGGGTCTCCGTTCGGCTCCCAAGTGCCACGATCCCATAACAACACAGTGCCCGCGCCGTAGCCTTGCGCGATCACTCCTTCAAAGCCTCCGTAATCGACCGGGTGATCTTCGGTTCTGACGGCCAGCCGTTTGTCGGAGGGAGAGAGGCTTGGGCCCCTTGTTACCGCCCAGCTTTTCAGTACGCCGTCCAGCTCCAGGCGGAAATCGTAGTGAAGTCGCCGTGCGGCGTGCTTTTGAATGATGTAGAGACTGCCTTTGGATTTTTTGACCTTGCCTTTGGGTTCCGGCGTTTGCCGGAAGTCACGTTTCTCCTGGTAGGTCTTGAGAAGATTGCCCGCGCGCGCCATGGGCCGCCTATCCTGTAGCGCGTTTCGCGGACTTGCGTTTCGCAGGTTTCTTCTTTGCCGTCGATTTTCGGCGGGGCTTATTTTTGTTGCTTGCAACGCTCTTTTTCAAAGCTTCCATCAAGTCGATGACATTGTTGCCGGTCGGGCGAAGGTCGTCCTCGCTTGCTGAGGAAATTTTTCCTTTCTTCCTCTTTTGATCGATCAATTCTCTAAGGGCGACGGTATACTGCGACTTGAACTTGGCGGCATCAAAGGGCGCCGATTTGCGTTTTATCAGCTCTTCGGCGAGATCCTGCATGTCGCTATCGACGTCCACATCAGGAATATCGGCAAAAATCCTGTCGCTTTCCTTGATCTCATCCGCGTACCGCAAAGTTTCCAGGAGGAGTCCTTGGCCGCAGGGCTTGATGGCAACCACATGGTCGCGGCCGCGGGATGCCATTTGTCCCAGCCCCACCTTGGTGGTTGATCGAAGGGCTTCACGAATGACAGAGAACCCCTCCGCGGCGACGTCGCCGTCGGCCGGTATGACATAGTAGGGTTTTTCAAAATAGCGCGGGTCGATTTCGCAATGATCGACGAACTGAACGAGGTCGATCGTTTCCCTGCTTTCGAGTTTGATCTTGTCGAGCTCCGCCGGTTCGAGGATCACATATTCCTCTTTTGCGACCTCGAACCCCTTGACGATTTCGTCTAGATCCACCGGTCCAACGCCAGGGGCGACTTTTTGATAACGGATACGTTTTCCGGAGGGTTTGTGAATCTGGTTGAGTGTAATTGCCGCCGCCGACGAAACCGCCGGGTAGAGCTCAATACCGATCGTGACGAGCGATAGGCGAAGATGACCGGTCCAGTAGGCGCGTGCGGGCATTTCTCGATCCATAGACAGAGCTATAGATAAACACGCTGGGGCCCGAGATAGTTCCCTGTTCTCATGTAAAAAGGGATGTTAGACCGTCACTCCATGTCGTTCCCGGGTGGGCCGTCCCGGCAAGACGGGCAGGTACCTTCCAGCGGTCTGCCGTGGCGGAATGGCACTGGACACGGTATACGGAGCGCACTGCTGGCTTTTGGCGTCAGAGGGGGCGAGCGCATGAGGAAGATCGGAAGGGGAGATTCGACCTCTGTTGGCCGCCGCGGCCTATTTAGAGAGCCCGGATAGTCTAATAATTGCAGCAGTATGATAACAATTTATAAGAGTTTACATTATGATTGGTTGAGAACCGTCGGAGTCTCGGGCCGATCCGAGATTTCCTCAGTAGAGGCATCGACAAACGTACTATGACTTCGAGTCGTGGCGAAATGGCACTACGGGACGGCCTGCAGGCGGACCATGCGGATGAGAGCCGGCTTCGCCGGATCCTCGACAATGTCGTGGCGTTCGTCGGGACACTCACCCCCGAAGGGATGCTGACGGAAGCCAATGCCACGGCGATCAAATCGGCGGCGCTCACGCGCGATGATGTCATCGGCAAGCCATTCCCGGACACCTACTGGTGGAATTACTCCCCCGAGGTTCAGCAGCAACTGCGGGATGCGATCCGTGGCGCCGCGGCAGGCGAGATCGTCCGCTATGACGTCGATGTCCGTGTTGCCGACGACCGGTTTATAACAATCGACTTTCAGATCGCGCCCCTCTTTGACGATGCCGGCGGCGTGATCGAATTAACCGCGTCGGCGATGGAGATTACCGAGCGCAAGAGTGTGGAGAAAACGCTTCGAGACAGTGAGGAGCGGTTGCGTTTGGCACTCGAGGCCGGCGAATTCGGCGATTGGGCGCTTGATGTCGGATCTGACCAAGCGCGGCGGTCCCTCCGACATGATCAGATCTTCGGCTATGACGAACTGCTTTCCGAGTGGAGCTTCAAGAGATTTCTAGACCACGTGGTCGAAGATGACCGCGACTCCGTGAAGACCGGCTTTGAAGCAGCGATCCGGACGAGTGCACCTTGGGTATTCGACTGCCGCATTCGCCGTGCGGATGGCGCTATCCGCTGGATCACGGCACGGGGCAAACCGACATTTGATGAGTCCGGAAATGTATCGCGCCTCATTGGTGTGGTCGCGGATATCACTGAACGCAAGGCCGTGGAAGAATCCCTCAGAGAAAGTGAAGCGCGGCTCCGCCTCGCCCTCGACGGGGCGCAACTAGGCATCTTCCATTACGACGTCGCGGACGACCGGGTGACGTGGGATGATCGGACCCGATGGCTGTTCGGCGCAAGAGACGAGGAGGACGGCTTTCCCGTCGCCCGCATGATTGAGTTGGTTCATCCTGAAGACAGGCAGGCGGTCCATCAAGAAGTCGCGCGTGCGCTCGATCCGAACCGGAGCGGGACATATCGGATCGAGCATCGAATTGCCACCGCGGAAGGGTCGGCTCGATGGATCGCCGTACATGGCCGTACGGAATTTTCTGGCAGCGGCAAGGAGCGCAAACCGATCTATACGCACGGCACGGTGCGTGAGATTACGGCCAGGAAGGTTGCTGAGGAGGCTTTAGCAATCAGCGCGGAGCGACTCCGGCTGGCGCTCGACGTCGGGTTCATGGGCGTCTGGGATTGGAACATGGAGTCTGAAGAGGTTGAATGGTCCGATCACTGCTACACCTTAGCGGGCTATAGTGTGGGGGAAGTCGTACCGAGCTATGAAGCTTGGCGTTCGCGGGTACATCCAGAAGACCTGCCAGCGGTCGACGACTGCCTCGAAAAGGCCAGACGTTCACGCAAAATCTATACCGAGACCTATCGTTTTCTGCACCCAGACGGGAATGTCATTCACGTTCTCGCGCGTGGCCAGTTCTTCTATGACGAAGAGGGCCGGCCCATCCGTATGATTGGTGTCGTGGATGACATTTCGGAACTACGGGATGCGCAAGCCAGAGCGAATCTAAGCGAACGTAGGTTGCAATCGGTCTACGCCAATGCCCCCGTGGGTCTTGCGTATTATGATCGGGATCTTCGCTTTCGCGCCATCAATCAGGCACTTGCAGACATCAATGGCTATCCAGTCGAGGCCCACATTGGAAAAACGCCGCGAGAAGTAGATGAACACCTTGGCGCGTTCATCGAGCCGCTGCTGCGCCCGGTGATAGAAACCGGCGAACAAAGAAAGGATCTTGAGCTGCACGAACCGGCCGGGACTCGCGGTCCGGACGAGCATTGGTGGCTGGTAAGCTACGATCCGGCGCGTGACATTTCTGGCACCATCGTCGGCATCAATGCGTCGGTGCAGGACATCACCGACATCAAGACCGCCGAAGCGCAGCGGGAGCTGCTGCTTGGCGAACTCAATCACCGGGTCAGGAATTCGCTCGCGACGATCCAGGCGATGGCCTCACATACAATGCGTAATTCTTCGAGTATGGAGATCTTCAACGAGACGTTCACAGGTCGGTTGCACGCGATTGCATCCGCGCACGAAATCCTGACGGGCACTCAACAGGGTCGCGCTGGTCTGGCCGAGCTCATTAGGAAACAGGTGGGCCCGTATGCCGCCGTGGACGGCAAGGACGTGCGCCTCGAAGGTCCCCCTGTCATCCTTAGTCCGACGAGCGCTCACGCCCTTGGCCTTATCTTTCATGAGCTGGCAACCAATGCTGCGAAGTATGGGGCGTTGAGCTGCGAGGCCGGCCGCGTTGATATTTTGTGGAAGGTCATCCAGGAGTCAGGGCGCAATCTGGCGGAAATAAGGTGGGTCGAACAAGGCGGACCTTCGGTGACCGCGCCGCGCCACACGGGGTTTGGCAGCCAATTGATCGAGACGACGTTGTCCCATTCGCTGGGCGGAAAGGCGGACCTGCGCTATGACGCCCACGGATTCAACGCAACCCTAAAGGTCCCCGTCGAAGCTGACTATGGGTAAGCCGAAACGAGTGCTCGTGCTTGTGGACGACGTTTTGATCGCGCTCGATATTCAGATGTAGATTGAAGACAACGGTTGGGAGGGGGCGAGACCGACCGGCACTTGCCTGTCCCAATGGGCCGGTCAGCGGATTACGGGCCTAACGATGTTTCTTGATGATATCCATCATTTCGTCGGGGATCGGTTCCTTGAGCACGGGGGCGTAGAGCTCGGTCAGCTCGTCACGAAGCCACTCGTCGAACAGCGGGTCCTCATCCCGGGCCGCCGAAGCCTTGCCGTCTTTTGTACGTGGACGCTTTTTCTGGCCGCCGTCGGCATCGCTGCTTGGGCGGGACCTCTTATTTGGCACCGGTCAGATCCTCCTTCCGCAACGCAATCCCACCGACAACTCCAACCGGCTCAACCGGCCCAGCATATTCAGGGAATGCCGCTATTCGTCGATGGATCCCTAGTATGCCAAAGATTCTTACGTCCAAAAGGTTAATAGATGTTTACCTTCGACTCGGGATCCATCTCAATATATCTATGAATTGGCCGTTGAGAAACAAGGGTGAGCGCGGGGAGAGCGCCGCGTTTCGGCGAGGCACGGGGCGCTATTCAGACGAACCAGCCTGTTTCGACACCGCCTCTGAATCCGGCTTTATGGTCCGGGCGAGGGTGGCGTCCTCGCCGTTGGCGGGGGCGCACCATATAAACGATATCCCGGATATGGAGGGCTACTCCGCTGGTTCCACCATATCTGGTGGGTGCTTCAGTTCTCCTGGTTCAATTGTAGCAGTCAATGCACGCGTGATGACGTAGGATACGTGCGATGGTAGGTTGAACAGCACTTCCGGTGCTGGTTGAGATTTAGTTATACGCACGCTAGTACCGGCAGAATGTCGGGTTTATTTTGCTCGACAGTACCATAGCGTAAAAGGAGAAGAACGGCGTGAGCGCGAATACCGACACGATCCTCGATAATTTGTCCTATTTACGTCGCTATGCTCGCGCGCTTACCGGCTCACAGCGAGCCGGGGACAACTATGTTCGGGCGTGCCTCGAGACCATGTTGGAAGAGCCGCAGCGGATGAAGGGTGCATACCCGAAGCGCGACGTTTTCCGTCTTTTTCACGAGGTGTGGCAGGCGCTGAGGTCGCCGCCTGAGACCAAACAAGGAAGCGGCAACGCAAACGAGCGTCAACGCGTCGCGCATGGCTTGGCGGCATTGCCGCCCGTGGAGCGGATGGTTCTATTGCTTACGGCACTGGAAGCGTTTTCGGTTGCTGACACGGCCTTCATACTCGATATGGACGAAGAAGACGTGCGCGCCACTTTGAAACGTGCCCGTGACGACATCGAGTTGCGAGCCTCGGTCGACATCCTTATCATCGAAGATGAGCCGATCATTGCGATGGAACTGTCGAGAATTGTTGTGAGCATGGGTCACAAGGTGTGTGGGGTCGCGGCGCGGGAGCAGGAGGCCCTGGCTCTCGCCATCGAAAAGGCGCCGGCCCTCGTGCTGGCCGACATACAGCTCAAAGATGGCGATAGCGGGATTTCGGCGGTACGGAACATCCTGACGAAACTCGAGATGCCCGTGATTTTCGTGACGGGTTTTCCGGAACGGCTCCTTACCGGCAATACATTGGAACCGGCCTTTGTGATCTCCAAGCCATTCGATCCTGACATGTTGCGGACGGTCATCGGTCAGGCATTGACGGTAGCGCCCGCGAGCGATAACGATCGCCCCAAAGGAGCGGCCGTGAGTGCGTAACGTCAGGGGCCTATGGGATAGCGGTCCGTACGCCGTCGAAAGTGGTTGCCTGGGTGGTTCAGAAATTTGATCGAGTCTACTGATACTGCGAATGAAAGTGGCGTTGGGGGGCTCTCATGGTAGCGACTCGTGAAGCGGCCGCGGCTCTGCAGGAAGTGCTGGTGACGACGGCCGCCGAATTCCCGCTGCGGCAGGTGATCGACGCATTGCCCGCGGCGGTCTACACCACGGACGCCGAAGGGCGGATTGATCTGTACAATCGGGCCGCCGTCGAGCTGTGGGGCCGGGAGCCCAATCTCAACGACGACCGCTGGTGTGGATCCTGGCGCCTATTCTATCCCGACGGCAGACCGATGCCCCACGACGAATGTCCGATGGCCCGGGCCGTAAAGACCGGGCAATCGATCCACGGCGAAGAGGCGGTTGCCGAACGGCCCGACGGGAGCCGGGTGACTATTCTTGCCTACCCGACCCCGCTACGGGTTGCCCTGGGGACGTCGGTGGGCGCCGTCAACATGTTGCTCGACATTACGGACCGCAAAATGGCGGAGAATGCCCTGCGCCGCAGGGAGGGCGAGCTTACCGACTTTGTCGAGAACACGACCATCGGCCTGCATTGGGTCGGGCCGAATGGGACCATTCTCTGGGCCAACCGCGCCGAGATGGACTTGCTGGGCGTCACGCCGGACGAATATATCGGCCGTCACATCACAGAATTTCATGTGGATCGTCCCGTGATCGACGACATCCTCGAACGTCTGGCGTGTTCGGAGACGCTTAAGGATTGTGAAGCCCGACTTCGCTGCAAGGACGGCTCGATCAAGGACGTGCTGATCGATACAAGCGTTTATGTGGAGAACGGTCAATTCGTGCACACGCGATGCTTTACGCGCGATGTTACCAATCAGAAACAGCTGGAACGGCGGCTGTCAATCGAGGCAGGACTCGCGCAACTCACGTCGGAGGCACACTCGATCGATGAGGCCGCGCCCGGCGTTCTCAAAATGCTGAGCGAGCATTTCGATGCCGACGTTGTCGAGCTTTGGCTCGGGGACGAGAAACTCCGGTGCGTCGCATCGCACTCGCCGCTTAACGAAAAGGTGTGGCGGAAATTCAGGGCGGCCACGGAGGG